>JAQGHY010000151.1 GCA_028291455.1 Rubritepida sp.
GCGCCGCCGCATGGCCATGCGCGGCCTGGACCATACCGGTCAGCCAGGTGGTCTTGGCGAAATAGGTGCAGCCCGGCAGCAGCGAGAAGCTCGCCACCGCCATGGCGTGCTCCATGCTGTCGGCCTCGTAGAAGAACGGCTCGTAGTCCTGCACGTAATAGCCAGTGCGGAAGGCGGGCTCGTTGAAGGTCTTCAGCGCCGCGGCGATGCTGTGGGTGGAGGTATTGGTGGTGGCGACCACGACCTCCGCCCCGGCGGCCAGCGTCGCGAGGTCGCGCGGGCCGTCGAATACGTCGAGGCCATCGGCCACCCATTCGAAGCGGTCATAGAGGGCGCGAAAAGCCTCGGCATTAGGCCGGTTGACCAGCACCCGGGCCTCGATGCCGAGGTCGCGCATTGCCGCCACCTCCTGCACCACCGAATGCGCGCCGCCGGCGCCGCCGCGGACCGGCAGCACGAAGGAGATCCTTGCCATGCGCTAGTTCAGCTCCGCCGCGATGTCGGCGAGGCGGGCGCGGAGCCGCCCCAGGGGCACGCATTCCTGCATCATCCGCTCCAGCGCCGGCACGACCACGCCGGCATGCTTGTTGGTCATTTCCAGCCTGCCCGCGCGGGCGAGCCGGGCGCGTCCCTTCCCGAAGCTCAGGCTCTTGTGGTGGTAGACGAAGGTGTCGTCGGCCACCGTCAGCCGGAACCCGGCGGCGCGGGCGCGCAGGCAGAGGTCCGTCTCCTCGCCATAGCCGGTCGGGAAGGCGTCTTCGTCGTACAGGCCGACGCGGTCGAATACCGCGCGCGAGATCATGGTGCAGAAGCCGTTCAGCAGCGGGAACTCGGGATAAGCGCGCTCGGAGACGCGGTCCAGCAGGGCCTGAACCACCGGCAGGTGATGCGGCCCGATCGCCTCGTTGGTGGACCAGCTGGCATCGGCCCGCTTCACCGCAGGAATGCTCTGCCAACTCGCGGCATTGGAGAGTGGCCCCACCATCCCGGTGCCAGCCCGCGTCCGCGCCGCCGCATGCATGCGGTCGAGCCAGCCCGGCGGCACGAGGGTGTCCGAATTCAGCACCACCACCCAATCCGCGCCGGTGAGCATCACGCCCTCGTTGATCGACTTGGTATAGCCGCGGTTAGTGTCGCGCCGGTGCAGGACGAAGCGGGGATCGGCAGCCGCCTCGGCGCGCAGCATTTCGGCGGTGAAATCCCGGCTGCCGTCGTCCACGAGAACGACCTGCATCGGCCCGGTCGCGGCCGCGCGCAGCGAGCGCAGGCATTCCCGCACCTCCTCGCCGCCATTGTAGACAGGCACGATGACCTGGGTGAACGGATGCGCGCCGCCCGCGGCCCGGGCAGGAATTCGTGCCGGAGGCGGTATAAGCGGATGGGGCAGGATCGGATTTTCCCCCGCGCGGGCGCCGCCATGGATGCCCATGAAGCCGAGGCCGCGCGCGAAGGTTCCGGCCAGCCTGCCATCCTCGAAATGGGCGCCTTCCGGGAGACGTGCGGCGGACGCCGGTGGCAATGCGGCGAGGCCCTGGGCCCCCAGCGCCTCCAGACCCAGCCAGAGGCCGCCCTCGGCCTCCTCCGTTGGGACGGAAAGCTCCACGCGGTGTTCGGTCGGGCGGCGGAAGATGCGCGCTTGCCGCAGCATCCGCAGGCGGCGGAAGCCGGCGCCCTCGCGGACCTGCAGGGTCATTTCGAAGACGGCGTCCATATTCGCCTGGATCGCTTCGGGCAGCCAGGCCGTGATGGTCAGCGGCATGGTCTCGCCCGGCACGGCTCCGTCGATCCGGAAGAAGAGCGAGATCCGCGGCGAGATCGCATCGGCGAGCAGCCGCACCCCGCCGCGGGGAGGGGCCCCGGCTTCCTCGCTCGGGGCTGCCAGCATCTCGAAGCGCAATGCCGCCACCGGCAGCTGGGCGCCGGCATGCAGCCCCTCGGCCAACTCCGCCATCGCGGAGGCCGGGACCGTCCCCGCCAGCCCTCCGCGCCACAGGCTCAACGGCGGCGAGAGCGAAGTGGATATGGCCGGGCTCGGCAGCGCCGATGCCGATAGGGAGGCGAGCCGAAGCGGCGAGCCCGCCAGCTCCCGCCCGGTAACCAGGTGAAACGCCCTCGCCTCGCGCGCCACGCCGTCGCACAGGCCGGGCGGCAGCGGCCAGTCGAGCGCGAAGCGCACCCCGTCCCGCCCGGCATCCGCGACGAGCAGCAGCGTGCCGAAACCGGCTACGTCCAGCCCGATTTCAGGTGGTTCATCCGGCGAGAGGGGATCGGGCAGCGCCCATCCGTGCAAGGCTGGCGGATCGGCTGTGAAGCTCAGCGCGCCGTCACCGGTCTCATCCTGTGCTGTCCCGCGGGTCTCGACGCTGCCGTCCATGCGATCGAAAATCACCTTCTATGCGCTGCCGCGACCCGGCTTGGGCATAGCATCCGTATCCATGCCGAGGAAAGCCAAGCTTGAGCCCCGGCCGATCGGGCGATAAAGCTAGCGCCGCCACCCCGCCCTCTCGAAAGGCCCGCCGCGCTGAACCATGACGCGCACCACCATCAGCTCCGCGTGCTGGTGATCGCCGCCGGGCATCCCGCTCTGACCGGCGCGGCTCAGGACCACGCGGCCTTCCGCGCCTTCGCGGCCCTGCGCGAGGATCACGGCTCGTCGGCCGACTTTCTTTGCGGCGCGGGCACGCTACCCCCGCCACCGGGGGTGCGGATCTTCCAGCCCTTCGGCCCGAACGAGTTCCTGGCCGAGACCCCCGGCTTCGACGGCACCGACTTCACCCAGCACGACACGGACCTGCTGCGCCGCCTCTCCCTCCTGCTGCGCCGGCTGGAGCCGGAGGTGGTGCATCTGCACGACCTCGCGCCCTTCGGCGTGGAGCTGATCGGGCTGATCCGGCGGGAGCATCCGGCGACGCGCATCCTGCTCTCCCTCGGCCCGGACCTCGGCCGCCGCGCCGCGATCACGGCCGCGCCCGAGGATACCGATCTTACGCGGCGCTTCCTCCGCGCGACGCTGCTGAAGCGCTTCCTGGGCGAGATGGCCGCGATCCTGCTGCCCTGTGAAAGCCTGCGTCCGGCTTGCCTGGCCTTCGGGCTCGATCCCGCGAAGCTGCGGACCCACGCCTCGCTGCCGGCTCCCACGGAGATGACCCCGCCGCCCCCGCTCGGCCGCTTCCTGGTGGTCGCGGCCTTTCCAGGGGCCGTGGCCGATCCCGCGATCTTCGCCACCGCGGCGACGCTGCTCGCCGGTGCCACGCTCCCGGCCGGACGGCAGATCCGCCTCGAATTGCACGGCGGATGGGAGGGGCAGCCTGCGCTGGAACGCGCCGCCGCCCTCCCGGGCTCACCCCTCGCGCTTATGCCGGACGGGCCGCGCGGCAAGGCGCTGCGGGCCGCGCATCTGGCCCTGCTGCCCGCGCCGGATGGTGCCGATCCGGAGGGGCTGTCCTGGGAAGCGCTGGGGCATCGCCGCCCGGTCATCTGCTGCCCGATCGGCTCGTTGGCCGAGCGCGTCCAGCCTGGGCGCGACGGCCTGCACATTCCAATGAACGGCCCCGCGCTGGCGGAACTCCTGCTCAACCTGATCGAGGCGCCGGATCAGGTCGCGGCCTTGCAGCAAAGCCTGCTGGACCCGCCCAGCCTCGCCGAATCGGAATCCGCGCTGCTGGCCCTCTACCGCGAATTGGCCAGCGCGCCGGTGCCGGCGAGGATTTGAGGTGAACCCCTTTCTCCGCCTGCCCATCGCCCAGCAGGTCAGTTTCACCGCACGCGCCGTGGCCCAGGCGCAGAGCGCCAACTACCATCAGGGCGAGGATATCAGGCTGCACCTGGTGGTGCGCGGCCATGACGGGCAGCCCTGCCTGATCGCGAACGACCTCGTCGCCGGGCAATGGGGCGAGGAGCTCCGCCTGCCGCTCTCGCCCGCCGAGGCGCTGGCGCCCCGCGTCGGCGTGGCCTTCACGGGCGAGGGCATTTTCGTCACCCCGCCGGGTGGCGAGGCCGTGGCCTTCCGGCCGGACCGGCCGATACCGCAATCCCTGGTGCTGCGGCGCGGGCCGGATATCGAGATCGGCGAGGGTGAGGCGGTAGCGCCATCCGAAGCGGCGCCGATAGCCCTGGAGGGCGACGGCGTGATCGAGGCCGCCGGCACACTGCCTGGCACGGACCGTCGCCTGCTGATCCTGCGCCTCGCCGATGCGGCGCTGGAGGCCGCGCTGACCGCCGCCCCCGTCCCGCTCCGGCTCGGCGACGGCGCGGCAGTGCCTGCCATGCTCTGCGCCTTCGATGCCGGCGAAGGCCAGCTTGGCCTGCTCGCCGCCATCTCGGATTCCGAAGCTGTGCCCACCAGCGCCGAGCTGCTCCCACCGGGCCTGCCGCCGCTGCGCCTCACGCCGCCGCCGGGCCAGCGCCTGGCGCCGCATCCGCTACCGGCCGAGCTTCTGGCCAAGCTGCAGCGCCATCTCGCCGTCGCCCGAGGCCCAGCGCGCGCTGATATGGAACGCCTGCTGCAACGCGCCTTCACCGGCCGCGACACGCTCACCTGGCTCTCCAGCCCAGTGCGGATGGCGGTGACGCGGCTGGTTCTCACCGGTGAGGGCGTGTTGCTGCAAGGCACCTTCTCCGACCCGCGCGGTGCCGTCACCGCCATCCGGCTGCGGCGCGGCGATGCGGCTGTGCCGCTGGCCTGGCTGGACACGGCCGAAGCCGGGTTCCTCGCCCGTGCCGCGCTTAATGGACCTTTGGGGGAGGCGTGGATCGAAGTCGCGCTGAACACGGGCGAGACCGGCACCCTGCCGCTGCCGCTCGCGGAGCCGGCGGAAATTCCGGCCCTGCGCGCCATCCTCGATGGTGCCGGCACCATCCCCTCCGCCCAACTCGACCACGCCTTCGATGCGGTGCTCGGCCCGCCTCTGCTGGCGCTGCATCGCCGCCGCCTCGCGCGGCCGATGGCGGTGCAGGCGCACAGCTTCGGCACGCCGCCGGAGTCGCCCCGCGCCAGCGTGGTGATCCCGCTGCACGGCAGGCTGGACATGCTGCCGGTGCAGATGGCGCTGTTCTCCGGCTGCGACATGGCGGAGGACGAGGTCATCTTCGTCCTCGACGATCCGCCGCTGCGCGCGGCGGCGCTGGCGATGGCGAAATCCGTCTGGCAGTGTTTCGGCGTTCCGCTGCGCCTGATCCTGCCGGCCGAGCAGCGCGGCTTTGGGCCGGCGAGCAACCTCGGCCTTCAGCACAGCCGCGGGCAGGTGGTGTGCTTCCTCAACGCCGACGCCTTCCCCCAGGCTACGGATTGGCTGACCCGCCTCGTGGCCGCCCTGGACGATGCCACGGTCGGCGCGGCGGGGGCTCGCCTGCTCTATCCCGACGGCAGCCTCCAGCATGGCGGCATGACCCCCGAGCCGGCTCCCGACCGCGCCGGATGGGTTTTCCCCGAACACCCCGGCAAGGGCCTCCGCCCGCATGCGGCCAGCCCCGAGCCGCGTGAGGTCGAGGCGATCACCGGCGCCTGCCTGGCCCTAAGGCGCGACGTGGCCGAGCGCCTCGGCGGCTTCGATCCGGACTATGTCATCGGCGATTTCGAGGATGCCGATCTCTGCGCGCGGCTGCGCCGGGACGGGCTGCGCTGCGTCGTCGAAGACCGCGCCACGCTGGTGCATCTGGAGGGCCAGTTCCAGGGCCGCGCCACCGGCGGTCCGGGGAGGTGGAACCTCACACTGCTCAATGCCTGGACCTACAATCGCCGCTGGCATGCGGCGGCCTGATGAGCGGCTCCTACGCACAGGAAATCCGTCGCTGAACCCGCTGACGGAGGCACCCATCGGCGCCCTGGATGCCCTGCAGCATGGCCCGGGATTTCTCACGATTAGCGGCTGGATGGCCGTGCCGCCGGGGCAGCCCGTTCCGGAGGCGACGCTCGACCTGGGCGGCGAGGTACATGTGATCCGCGACTGGTTCGCACGGCCCGACCTCCCCGATGCAGAGAGCTTCCGCGCCTTCCGCGAGGATATCGCCTGGCGCGGCGGGGTTCCGGATTTCGCTGTGATCCTGCGCGCGGGCACGGCGCCGCTGGCCACCGCTGGGCCGGAACGCTGGCTAAGCTTCGTTCCCGATGGCGCGATCGAATGGTTCTCCCAGGCGCAGCTTTCCGGCTGGGTTTACGATCCCGCGCAATGGCATGAGGCGCCTGATGTCACGCTGCATGCCGATGGCGAGGCCGTGCTGCGGATACCGCTAAACCAGATCCGCACCGATATCCTCGTCGGCGCCCGGCTGCGCGGCGAGCGCCTCGGCTTCTTCCTGCCGGCGGCCGAACTCGGCCCGGCGCTGGATGTGATGCGCCCCTTCGGCGACGGGGTCGTGCGGCGCTGGTCGCTCATGGTGCGCGGAACCGAGGTCGATGCGCGCGAGATGACGCTGCCCGCCCTCAGCCATGGCGCGCTTCAGCGCTGGAAGGGCGGCGCGCTTTCCGGCGAGGTGGCGCTGGAGGGCGCGCCCGAACGTCCGCCCGCGGTGATGCTGGCGCTGGATGGCCGCGACTTCGCCCCGATCCGCTCCGCCTCCGGCCGCTTCGCGCTGCCTTTGCCGCATTCGCCCACCGGCCGGACCACGCTGACCATCTCCGCGCGCGTGGCCGGCGAGGCGGGGGGACTGCCGGGCTCGCCGGTCACGCTGCAACACCTGCCGCTGGCGCCCGGCTGCGGCGCCGAGGCGTACCGCGCCTTGGCACGTGGGCGACCCCGCGTGTCCGTGGTGATCCCGATCCACAATGCCGCCGCTGCGCTGGAAGCCTGCCTCGCCTCGGTGCTCGCCCATACCGCCGCGCCGGCGCGGTTGATCCTGGTGGACGATGCCAGCACAGAGCCGGCCGTCGCCGGACTGCTGGATACGCTGCGTGGCCGCGACCGCATCGAGATCATCAGTAACCCACGAAATCTCGGCTTCACCGCGAGCTGCAATCTCGGCATTGCGGCCGCCGGGAGCGACGACGTGGTGCTGCTGAACTCCGACACCGAGGTGCCCGCCCGCTGGCTGGATGGGCTGATGGCCGCCGCGCATTCCTCGCCGGAAACCGCGTCGGCCACGCCCTTCTCCGACAAGGCCGGCGCCTTTTCGGCACCCCCCGTACCGGCGGGATTTTCCGCGACCGACCTTTCGCGCCTCTGCGCCCAAGCCTCGCTGGCCAATCCGCCGGAAACGCCGACCGGGCACGGTTTCTGCCTCTACCTCCGCCGCGAGGCGCTGGATCGCGTGGGGCTGCTGGACGAACAGGCCTTTCCGCGCGGCTACGGCGAGGAGAACGATTGGAGCCTACGCGCCCGCCGCGCCGGAATGCGTCATGCGGTGGATGACCGCACGCTGGTGCTGCACCGCGAGGCCGCCAGCTTCGGCACCGAGCGCGCCGGGTTGCTCGAAGCCGGCCGCGCCGTGGTGGATGCGCGCTTCCCCGAATACCCAGCGCTGCTGCACGGCTTCCTCGACGACCCGATGATGGCGGCCTCGCGCTGGCGCATGGCGGGGGCCTTCGCGCGGCCGGTGCCGCGCCCGCGCATTCTCTTCGTCCTTGGCATCGAGGCGGGCGGCACGCCGCTCACCAATCTCGATCTCATGCGCGCGCTGGAAGACCGCTACGAGCCCTGGCTGCTGCGCAGCGATGGGCGCCTCCTCACGCTGCTTCGCATGGCGGACGGTGCGCTGGAGCAGGTCGAGCAGATCGCGCTCGACCATCCCATCCGCCTCGCCGACCATGCCAGTCCCGAATACGACCGCGCCTTCGCCGGATTGCTGCTGCGCCACGCGATCGAGCTGGTGCATGTGCGGCACCTGGCCCGCCACGGCCTCGGCCTGCCGCTGGTGGCGCGGGCGCTGGGCATTCCGGTGGTGCTCTCGCTGCACGACTTCTACGCGGTCTGCCCGAGCCTCAAGCTGCTCGACGCCGAGGGCCGCCACTGCGCCGGCCGCTGCACCGAGGGCCCCGGGGCCTGCCAGGCGGAGCTCTGGCCGGCTGCCGAGGTGCCGCTGCTCCGTCATGCCTGGGTGCATCCCTGGCGCGAGGCGGTGGCCCCCGCCCTGGGTGCCGCCGACGCGCTGGTCACCACCTCCCCCTATGCGCAGGCCTTGCATCTCGATGCCTTTCCGGAACTGGTGCGGTCGGACTTCCGCATCATCCCGCATGGCCGCGACTTTGCCGCGATGTCGTCCGCGCCGGCTGCCAGCCTCGCCGGCCGGGCGCTGCGCGTGCTGGTTCCCGGGCATATCGATGCCGCGAAGGGGTTGGGCCTCATTCGTGCGATGGCTGCGCTGGATCAGGGGAGGCGGGTCGAGTTCCACATGCTCGGCACCGCGGAGGGCGTCGAATCCAGCCCTGGCCTGACCCTCCACGGCCCCTATTCGCGCGAGGATTTCGCCAGCCGCGTCCGTGCCATCGCGCCCGATCTCGGCGCCGTGCTTTCACTGTGGCCCGAGACGCATTCGCACACCCTCACCGAGCTCTGGGCGGCCGGGCTGTCCGTGCTGGGGCTGGACCTGGGCGCGGTGGGCGAGCGCATCCGCGCGCAGGGCGCAGGCTGGCTGATGCCAGCGGATTCATCGCCGGAGGCCGTGCTGGACCTTCTTGCCGGCCTGGGTCCCGCCGGCTTCAGCCGCCGGCGGCTGGAGGTCCGCGCCTGGCAGAACGGCGAGGGCGCCGCCCGTGACACCGCCGCCATGGCCGCCGATTACGACCGGCTTTATCGCGAGCTCGGGCGCCGCCGCCTCGCCTTCGGGCAAGGGGCCGAACTTGCCATCTGGCTGCGCCTGGATCTGCGCGAGGACGCCGCCGCCATCCCGCCCGCGGTCGACAATCTCGCTGGCACGGCGCGCATCTTCCGCCCTGTGACTGAAGCGCGGCTGGCCGCGGCGATCGCGGGCGATGTCTCGGGCGTGGCGATCCTCTGCGACAGTCTGGCGAGCCCCGCCCTCGCGCGTGTCCTGGCCCGGCTGCAGGGCCGCGCCTGCGAGATCCACCCGAGCCGGACCGCCGACGGGGACCACGGTCAGCGCGTGCTGGACGTCACGCCGGCTCCTGCCAGCTCAGGCTGACGCCCGGCGCGCTGGCCGTACCGTCCGAAGCCCGCCGATGCAGCTTCGCCAGCCACCCACGTTCCTCCGGTGGCGCCTCCACCCGCGCCACCCAGCCCTCGGCCGGGGCGGCATCACGCAGCAATAGCCGGAAGCGCGGATCGAGCGCCCCCAACTCGCCCAGCGCGGCGACCAGCGCCTCCGGCCAGCCGGGCTGCGCCACCAGGACGCATTCGAAGGGTACGGAGGTCTCGCGCAGCACAGCGCGTATCGTGTCGGGCACGGCATCCGGCCGGGCGGCAATGCTGATGGTGGTGAAGGGATAGCCGATCTCCGCCATCGCGGCATTGGCCCTCGGCCGGCGCGGGGGCAGGGCAAGCTGACCCTCCAGCACCGACGCCTCGAACCCTCCGGGAGCGGCGGCGGCGTGCAGCTGGGCCAGCGGACGCGGCGGACGAAGCAGCAGCGTGCCGGGAGCCTCGAGGCGCAGCACCAGCGAAGACGCGGCTTCCTCCGGCAGGTCGAAGCGCAGCAGCCTTGCCCGCGGCCCGGCACTGCCGCGCAGCAAGATACGGTCCTCCATGCCGTCGCGGCGCAGCGCGAGCGAGACCGGGAGGTCGGTGCATCCTGCCCCCGCCTGCCATTCGATTCCCATGCGCCAAGCCGCGTCCGTGCGGCCGAGCGCGAAGACCGCCTCCGCCGCGCCGCCGCCCTCCAGATGCAGCCAGATTCCGTAGCCCGGCAGTTCCCCCGGCCGATCCTCACGCGGCAGAACCGGCGAGAAGCGCAGCCGCGCCCCTTCACCGAGGGCGCGCAGGATCAGGCCGGGTGCTGGCCTCGCCTCGCCCTCCGTCGCATCCGGGATGGAGCCCGACCAGTCCCGCAGCGCCGCGTTGCGCAGCGGCGAGACGTCGGACCCGGCAATCGCCGGCACCATGCGCAGCTCCAGCGCGGCCAGCCGGTCCGCTGCTGCCCGATCGGTCGGGCTGCGGTCCAGCAGGGATCGCCAATGCGCCCGTGCGGAGCGCAGCGCGCCCATGGCTTCGGCCGTCTCGGCCAAGCCGCGAAGTGCCTCCGGATCGTCCGGCCGGTGCCGCGCGGCCAGTGACATCTCGGCCATCGCCTCGGCCGGGCGGCCCAGCGCCAGGAGGCTGCGGCCGCGCTTAGCCAGCCGCTCCCGATAGGCGCTGTCCTCCGGCGGAATCCCCGCCCAATGCGCTACTGCGTCCTCGTGCCGCCCCAGCGCCGTCGCGATCCGCGCCAGCAGCACCAGCGGGCGCGGATGGCCCGGACGCAGCGTCAGTGCGTGCCACGCGACCCGCTCCGCCGTCTCCATCTCCTGCAGCGAGAGATGCACCCGCGCGCGGATGTTCAGCAGCTCGAAATCCTTCGGATGCAGCCGCAGCCCGTGGTCCAGGATGCGCGCAGCCTCGGCCTGGTCGCGCCGGCCCTCGGCCAGGCGGGCCTTTTCGAGGAAGATCCTCGGCTCCGATGAAGCCTCGGGATCGTGTGATTCGGTCTCGATCAGGGCCGGCATGGCAAAGCCGCCCAGCGACCATTCGCCGAAATCGGGATGGCTTCGCAGTTCCAACAGCGCGCCCTCCGGCGGCGGCTCCACCAGCGCGGCCAGGTCGAAGCTGAAGCCGTGCCGCCCGCTGCCGATCCGCGCGCGGGCGAGGTCCGCGCGTGGGCCGTCCGCCCGGAACCGCGCCACCACCTCGCGCTCCCAGGCCAGTTCGAGTTCCACGGGCGTGTCCGGCCGGGACTGGTCCCAGATCCAGCCCAGCACCCGCCCGGCCGCGACGCGCTCCAGCTTGCCGCGGAGCATGTGCAGTCGCCGGGGGATGCGGACGGAAAGCTGGTCGAGCGTGATGAGCCGGTCATGCCGGTGGATCATCAGGGCGAGCTCGTGCACCGCATCGTCCTGGCAGCGGATGGGCAGCGCGAATTCCAGCCCGAAGCTGCCGTCGCCCATGCCGGCCTGTTCGAGATCGGGACGCGGCAGCGCGGCGCGCAACTGCGCCAGGGGCTCGCCGTCCAGCCGCAGCTCGACCGTGATCCGGGCACCGGGCTCATTCGGATCCCAAACCCAGCCGCGCAGCACGCCCTCGAAGACGCCGTCGATCCGGCCGCGCATACCAGGGCCTCCGTTGCTGTCCGAACCTCAGCCTAGAACAAGATCGCCGTGGCCGCGATTCACGCGCCTTGCGCCGGCGCAGGCGCGGCGAGGCGCGCGAGGTCGCTTCGCACCATCTCGGCCACCAGCGCACCGAAGGCCGTCCCGGGTCGCCAGCCCAGCACGCGCCCGGCCTTGGCCGCATCGCCGGCCACGCCGCCGCCCTGGGTAGGGCGGAAGAAGGCGGGGTCCACCTGGACGAGGATGCGCCCGCTCGCGGTGCAGCGCCCGCGCTCCTCCACGCGGGTGCCTTCCCAGGCCAGCTGCGTCCCGGTCTCCTGGAAGGCCGCCTCGACGAACTGCCGGACCGTATGCGTCACGCCGGTGGCGAGCACATAGTCGTCCGCCTCGGCCTGCTGGAGCATGCGCCACATGCCCTCGGCATAGTCTCGCGCATGGCCCCAGTCGCGCGCCGCATCGAGGTCGCCGAGGGCCAGCCTGTCCTGCCGGCCCAGATGAATGGCGGCGACGGCCCGGGTGATCTTGCGGGTCACGAAGCCCTCCCCGCGTCGGGGACTCTCATGGTTGAACATGATGCCGCTGGAGGCATGCATGCCATGGGCCTCGCGGTGATTCACGGTGATCCAATGGGCATAGAGCTTGGCCACGCCGTAGGGCGAGCGCGGGTGGAACGGCGTGTCCTCGTTCTGCGGGCCGGAGGGATTGCCTGCGAACATCTCGCTGCTGGTGGCCTGGAAGAAGCGCATCCTCCGCGCGGAATCGATCCGGCGGATCGATTCCAGCATTCGCACGGCTCCAAGCCCGTCAATATTGGCGGTCTGCTCCGGAGCCTTGAAGCTGAGGCCGACATGGCTTTGGGCCGCCAGGTTGTAGACCTCGTCCGGCTGGGTCAGCTCCAGGGTGCGCATCAGGCCGGCAGTGTCGTCCATGTCGCCGAAATGCAGGGTCAGCGCCGAACCCTCGCCCCGCAGATGGTCGATGTTGGCGGTGCTTGGCGCGGAGACGCGGCGGCGGATGCCGTGAACCGCATAGCCCTTCTCCAGCAGCAATTCCGCGAGGTAGGAGCCGTCCTGGCCATTGATGCCGGTGATCAGCGCGACGGGCGAGGGCATTGCGGCTCCAGCGGGCTCCTCCGGATGTTCGGGAGGCGAGTGGGTCGCAGGACGTCACCCGCGTGTGAACACGATTTTGGCATGCATTCGCATGCGGGAGAAGGCGGATACCAGGGCTCGCGATGCGGCAGCGTCGGCGAACGGTCCGTGCCCCGGCAACGCCCCGCTCAGGCGCCGCGGAATAGCCCTATGAGGTCACGATCGGAAATTGGCGACGCTCGCCTGCGGCCCAGGAAGTAGAACGCGCAGCCGGCGTTGAGCGAGGCGTCCGTGCGGGACACGAGCGGGTCCAGATAACGAAGCGGGTAGGTCAGGAGAAGTCCGGCCAGGCGCAGTACGGCGCGCACCTTCCTCCGGTCGGACGTGGCCACCAGGAGGTTGCGCATGACGTGAATGGCGGCGTAGGCGGGGCCGCCGACCATGCCGCTGGCCAGCTCGTCGAAATGGCGGAAGAGGCGCCGGTGGCCCAGCAGCGTAAAGCGGGTGAAGTCGTAGGCGCCCATGTGCACCGGCTGCAGGAAAGGCGTCTCGGCATAGACGAATCCGTCCGGGCGCAAGACGCGCAGCACCTCCGCAACCACGCGCTGAGGGTCGCACACATGCTCCAGTACCGACTCGACGAAGACGGCATCGAAAGACGCGGCCGGAAAGGGAAGATCGTGACCGTCGCAAATGCAGGCGATGTTCTTGGCGAAGGCTACATCCGTGTAGGTCACGTTGCCGCGCATATCGCGCTCGCCGGAGCCGATTACCAGGATTTCCGCGTCGGGCATTTGTTTGAAGATGATCTCGGTAGGATCGAAGGTTGCGCGTGGCACCGGCGCTTCCGAGAGCTTGCGGGCAAAGGCGCGGTAGAGCTTGCGCATCCCGGTGGTACGGTCAGCCGAACCACCGTAGCCGCTTGCGCCCTGGTACGCTTCGCTTCCCACATAGTCCGAAGCTCGAAAGACGCTGTTTGCCTCGTGCAGCAGCACCGGCACTCCATTCACGACTGGAAAGCGGGTTCCACAGGTCTCGCAGACAAGGTTGTTATTGTCTTCCGCGAGAGCGCCGTGATCGACGGGACATACCAGCGTGGCCACTCGAACTCCTAGATTCTGTCTGGGCGGCGGCGCCGCCTCGAAGCTACATTTTCCCAATTATCAAAATCAAGAAGTCATTCGCAGCGGGCAATGCGCGAAACCAAAGGCTCGCGCCGCCGATGCGGAGCTTCGCCGGGGTCAGATCTGCGTGCCGCCCACGGTCAGCCCCGTCATCTTCAGCGTCGGCTGGCCGACGCCCACCGGCACGCCCTGGCCGTTCTTGCCGCAGGTGCCGATGCCGGCGTCCATCGCGCTGTCGTTGCCGATCATGCTGACCTTGGTCATCGCATCCGGCCCGTTGCCGATCAGCGTCGCACCCTTCACCGGCGCGCCGATCTTGCCGTCCTCGATGATGTAGGCCTCGCTCATCGAGAAGACGAATTTGCCCGAGGTAATATCGACCTGTCCGCCGCCGAAGTTCACGGCGTAGATGCCGCGCTTCACGCTCGCGATGATCTCCTCCGGGCTCTGCTGGCCGCCGAGCATGATGGTGTTGGTCATGCGCGGCATGGGGGCATGCGCGTAGCTCTGCCGGCGGCCGTTGCCGGTCGGCGCCACGCCCATGAGCCGGGCGTTCTGCCGGTCCTGGATGAAGCCGCGCAGCACACCGTCCTCGATCATCACCGTGCGGCCCGAGGGCGTGCCCTCGTCGTCGACGGTGAGGCTGCCGCGGCGATCGGCAATCGTGCCGTCATCCACGACCGTCACGCCCGGCGCCGCGATGCGCTGGCCCAGCAGCCCGGCAAAGGCGCTGGTCTTCTTGCGGTTGAAATCGCCTTCCAGCCCATGCCCGATCGCCTCGTGCAGCAGGATGCCCGGCCACCCGGAGCCGAGAACCACCTCCGTTTCGCCGGCGGGGGCAGGGACACTTTCCAGGTTCACCAACGCCTGGCGCAGCGCCTCGGCCACGGCGCGCTGCCAGCCGCCATCGTCGATCACGCGCGAATAGGCGAAGCGCCCGCCCATGCCGTAGCTGCCCGTCTCGCGCCGGCCGTCCTGCTCGACCACGACCGAGACGTTGAAGCGCACGAGCGGCCGGAGGTCAGCCACGCGCAGCCCGTCGGGACGCACGATCTGCACCGCCTGCCACTCGCCCATCATCGAGGCCATCACCTGCGTCACGCGCGGGTCCATCGCGCGGGCATAGGCGTCTACCTCCAGCAGCAGCGCGGTCTTCTCCGCGAAGCCCATCGCGTTCAGCGGATTGGAGGCTTCGTAGAGCTGCGTGTTCGTAGCGCGCGGCCCCACGTCCAGCGTGCCGCTGCGCCCCTGTCGCACGGCGCCGACGGTCGAGACGGCGCGGGCCAGCGCGGCATCGCTGATCTCGCCCGAATGCGCGTAGCCCGCCGCCTCGCCCTGCACGGCCCGCAGGCCGAAGCCGCGGGCGGTGTCGTAGCTGGCGGAGCGGATGCGGCCGTCCTCCAGGCTGATCGCTTCGCTCTCGCGGTATTCGAAGAAGAGCTCGCCATCCTCGGCGCCCTGGGTTGCCTCGCGCAGCCGGCGTTCGGCGGCGGCGGGGTCGAGCTCGGCGTAGAAGAGGCGGTCGGTGACGGCGAGTGGGGTGTCGAGCGGCATGGAGGTTCCGTTCATGAGAGGCGGCGACTCACGCCAGTGGTTGTTCCAGTCCGACCCGTTCGGAGGCGACTATCCGCTCGGCCGGGAAGGTGATGCGCGCGGTGGTGCCCTGGCCCGGTTCGCTTTCCAGTTCCAGCGTCCCGCCTTGCGCCTCGGTCATCGCGCGGCAGAGATGCAGCCCGACCCCGGAGCCGGGGAAGCGGCGAGACAGCTCGCTGTCCAGCTGCGTGAAGGGCTGGAAGACGCGGGACAGGTCCTTCGCCTCGATGCCGATGCCGGTGTCCCGCACCTCGATGTAAATGCCCGCATCCGTGAGACCGGCGCTGAGCGTGATCTCGCCACCGGCGGGGGTGAATTTCGTGGCATTGCTGAGCAGGTTGAGCAGCACCTGGCGCAGCCGCCGCTCGTCGGCGCGCAGCCGCGGCAGATCCCGTGGCAGGTCCATCGTCAGACGGAGCTGCCCCGCGATGACCGCCGAGCCGATGATCCGGGCCGCGCCCTCAAGCAGCGGCGCGATCGAGACGGTCTCCAGCACCACCGGCAAGTTGCCGCTTTCGGCGCGGGTGATGTCCAGGATGTCGTCGATGAGCGAGAGCAGGTGGCGGCCCGCCTCCTGGATGGCAGTGGCGAATTCCTGCGTCTGCTCCGGGGTCGAGTGGCCGCGCAGCACCTCGGAGAAGCCGATCACGGCGTTCAGCGGCGTGCGAAGCTCATGGCTCATGGTGGCGAGGAAGCGGGACTTGGCGCGGTTCGCCGCCTCGGCCGCGACGCGCGCGGCCTCCAGCTCCGCCCGGATCTTCCGGTCCTCGGTTACGTCCGTATAGGTGACGACCCAGCCGCCATCCGGCGTGGGGTCGGAGACGACCTCGAGGATCTCCCCGTTGGGGCGCTGCCGCAGAGAGCGCACGGCCGCTCCGACCGGCCGCTGCTGGAACCCATCCGCCAGCGCCCGCGCCTTCGGCCCGGTCCCATATTCGCCCCGCTCGAAGAGGTTCTCGATCAGTGCGTGGTGGCTGATGCCCGGCCGCAGCGCGCTTTCCGGCAGGTCCAGCATCTCGCCCAGCCTGGCGTTGGAGGCGGTGAGGATGCCCTGCGGATCGAACAGCGCGGTTCCGTGGCGGATATTGCCCAGGATCACCCCCAGGATCTCGGCGCGCCGGGCGGCCTCCGCCTCGGCGCGGGCGAGCGGCGTGACGTCGGTCAGCGAGATCACGAAGCCGCCATCGGGCGAGGGATCGGAATTGACGATCAGCGCCCGGCCGTCCGCTGCCACGCGCTGGTTGCGGTGCGGTTTGGTGCGGTCCAGCGCGGCCATGCGCTGGCGCTGGATCTCGCCGGCCTTGTCCGCGCCGAGATTGCCAGTCCGGATCTGCAAATCTAGGTTCTCGACCAGCGTGTGGCCGATGCATGCGCCGAGGTTCGGCATCTGCGTCAGCTCGGCGGCCAGCGCATTGAAGGCAACCAGGCGATGGTGGCGGTCGTACATCATGATGCCCGAGGTGTTGTTCTCGAGCATGGTCTTCAGCACGCCCGCACGCTGCTCGGCCGCGGCCTCGGCGCGCACCAGCGGCGTGATATCCGCCACCGAGATCACGAAGCCGCCATCGGGCGTCGGGTCGGAGGCGAGGTCGAAGCGCCGCCCGTCGGGCAGGCTGCGTTGCATGCGATGCGGCGCACTGCGGTCGAGGCCGAGGAAGAGCCGTTCCCAGGCGGCGCCCTCGTCGGGGCCGTCGAACTGGCTGCGCGCACGCTGTGCCGCGAGGACCTGGGCCATCGTCGTGCCGGGCACGGACAGCAGGTCTGGAACGCCCATCAACTCGCCGGCCAGCGCATTGGCTGCAACGAGCCGCTGGTCGGCATCGTAGAGGACGATACCCTGGCGGCTGTTCTCCAGCATGACCTGCAGAATGCCGGCCCGCCGCTGCGCCTCCTCCTGCGCGTCCACGAGCGAGGTGACGTCGGAGACGGAGATGACGAAGCCGCCTTCGGCCGTGGGGTCGGAGGCGATGTCGCGCACCGTGCCGTCGCCGAGGCGGCGCTGGTATCGGCGGGGCTTGCTGCGGTCGATCGCCAGCATCTCGCGCACGAACCACTCGCAGTCTTCGCCGTAATCCCTGCGCCCCTGGCTGCGCATCACCTCCTCATAGGTCCTGCCCACCATGTCCTCGATGGAGGCGAAGCCGGTAAGTTCCAGGGTGATGCGATTGGTCGCGATGACGCGATGGTCGGGCCCATACAGCGCGATGGTGTGGCGCGAGGCATCGAGCGTGGCGGCCAGCGCCTGCGCCTGCGCCTGAGCCTGCTCGCGCGCCACCACCAGCTCCGTCACGTCGGAGATGGAGACCACGTAGCCGCCGTCTGGCATGGGTTCGGAGTTGACATCCAGCACCGTCCCGTCGGCGCGTCGGCGCTGGTAGCGGTGCGGCTTGCGGCGATCCACCTCCATGTAGCGCTGCGTTTCGATCGCGTCCTCCTCGGAGGTCGCGCCCTCGAGTTCGCGTTGCTTCGCCACGATGTCGCGATGCGCCATTCCCACCAGCGACATCCCGCCGGGGAATCCCGCCACGCGGGCAGCGATGTCATTGGCGGCGATGACGCGGCCGTTGGCATCGAAGAGCTGGATGCCCTGGGGCGCGGCGTTCAGCGTCGCGGCCAGCACGTCGGCGCGGCGCTCGGCTTCGCGCTCGGCCAGCACGCGGGCGGTGATGTCGGTCAGCGTCAGTACGAAGCCGCCATCGGGCACCGGGCTCGCGACGACCTCCAGCTCGGTCCCGTCCGGCCGGCGGCGGCGGCGATGGCGGGTTCCGGAGATGTGCCGGCCCAGGATGTCCCGCACCAGCGGCTCGGCTGCGGACGCCGGGCCGAATTCGCCTGTGGCAGCCTGCGCGGCCAGAATTTCGGCATGGCTCATGCCGGGCTTGAGCGCCGTGCCAAGGCCCATGAGTTCGCCGCAGAGCTGGTTCGCCGCCAGCAGACGGCGGCCGGAGTCGAAGAGCGCGATGCCATGGCGCATGTTGTCCAGCATCGCCTGCACCATGGCCGCACGTGCGGCGGCATCGGCCTGCGCCTCGGTGAGTGCGGTGATGTCGGTGAAGCTGCGGACGCATCCCCCGCCGGGGGTGAGGTCGGTGCGGACCTCGATGATGGTGCCGTCCGGCCGGCGGCGCGTGTAATGGCCCTGCCGCTTCCAAGGCTCGTGGTCGCGGATTTCGCGGTAGCGCTTCGCCGCCTCGCCGGCGCCGTGTTCGCCGCGTTCGGCCTGCAGGTCGCGCAACTCGTCGAAATGCGCCCCGGGCACCAAGCTGCTGGCCGGCACGCCGGTGAACTCGGCGGCCAGCGCATTCGCCGTCAGCAGGCGGCCATCACCATCGAAGAGCATGATGCCGTGCCGCATGTTGTCGAGAACGCTCTGCAGCGTCTCGGCGCGTGCCGTGGCCTCCGTTTCGGCGGCCACCTGAGCGGAGACGTCGGTGTAGCTGCGGACGAACCCGCCGTCGGGCAGCCTGTCGGTGATGATTTCGATCATCGCCCCACTCGGGGTACGGCGGCGGTACCAGTCGGGGCCCTTAAGCTCCTGCCCCATGCGTTTGCCGAGAAAGCTGTCGGTCGTCAGCTCGTCGCCATGCACGCCGAGCGCTACCTGCAGCCTGCGCAGATCGGCAAGGGCAACGCCGGCGACGAACTTTTCAGGCGGCAGCCCGCAGAGCTGCGCCGCCAGGCGATTGGCGGCCACCACGGTGCCGCCCTCATCGAACATCGCGATGCCGTGCCGCGTGTTCTCCATCATGGTGCCGAGCAACTCGGCCCGCACGCGCGATTCGGCCTGGGCGGCATGCAGGGCGGTGACATCGGCGACGACCATCGCGTGGCCGCCATCGGGCAGCGGCACGCTGCGATGCGTGGTGGCGACTCCGCTCGGGCTGCGGCGCTCGAAGCTATGCGGCGCGACGACGCGGGCGAGGCGGCGCGGCACCTCCACCGCCGGGTCGCAGGGTCCGAACTCGCCTTCCAGCGCGCGGCGCGTCAGGATGTCGCGCAGGTTCTCGCCCACCACGACGGGGCTATGCGCCATGATCCGGTTGTAGGCCGGGTTCACCATCGTCAGCGTGCGGTCCGGGCCGTAGACGGCGACGCCGACCGGCAGCGCCTCCATCAGCGCGTCGTGCAGGGCAATGCGCCGCCGTGCATCCTGCTCGGTCGCGTGCTTTTCGGTGATGTCGGTGATCTCGGCCAGCCAACCGCCGTCGGGCATGAGCTGGTTGTCGAAGCGCAAGGTACGGCCGTCGGCCCGGGTCCGCTCCCGCCGCCAGTTCATGCCCTGCGGATAGGCCGCCATGCGCTCGACCACGGCGCGCCCGGCCTCCGCATCGAATTCGCCGGCGGCAATCTGATGCTGGACGATCTCGGGAACGCTGATGCCGGCATGGAGGAGCCGGGGGTCGAGGCCGATCAGCTTGCCGTAAGCGGTGTTGTTCCGTGCCAGCCGGCGCTGGGAATCGTACTGCGCGACGCCCGTGCTGAGCCGCGACATGATGTCGGACAGGGCACGGGTCTCGGCTTCAGCCGCCTCGCGCGCCTGGACCAGCTCGGTCACGTCGGTCACGGCCAGCACGCGCCCGCCCGCGGGCAGCGGCGCCACGCGCAGTTCGAGCGCCCGCCCGCCCACGTCCCGCAGCAACTGCCGGTGCGGCTTTGCGGGATCAAGCGCGAGCACCTCCTGCAGCCGATGCTCCGGATCGCCCGGGCCGAGCACGCCGTGGAAAGCCAGCAGGCGGAAGACGTCATGCTCCGGCGCGCCCACCGGCAGCGATGCGGCATCGACGCGCAACAGCCGCAGCATCTCGGTATTGACGAAGGAGAGCGTGCCGTGGGCGGTGAAGCCCATCAGCGCCACGGGCAGCGCGGCCAGCGCGGCGGATCGTGGATCGGGCGACGTCTCGTGGTTCATGCCCGCGCCTCGCGCAGGCCGTGCCAGGCGCAGAGCCCGGCGGCGAGAACGCCGACCGCCAGGGTCTGGTGCAGCGTGCCGAGTGCGGGGGGCACCACATGCAGCAGCGTCACCACGCCCAGCAGGTATTGCGCGCCGACCGCGCCCGCCATGGTGAACACGGCGCAGCGCGCGAAGCCGCCGGGCAGGCGGCGCCAGGCGGCGATGGCGGCGCCGAGCGTGGCCAGCGCCGTCAGCGTCGCCAGCAGGCGGTGGTTGAACTGCACGGCCGCAATATTGGCCGTGAGGTTCCGCCAGAAGGGATCGAGCTGCAGGTAGCCCGCGGGCACAAGGTGACCGTCCATCAGCGGAAAGGTGTTGTAGGTGAAGCCCGCGCGGATCCCGGCCACGAAGCCGCCGGCCAGCATGGTCAGCGCGGCGAGCCAGAAGGCGGCCAGCACCTGCCGGCGGACGGTACGCTGCTTGGGCACCGGGGCGGCGTTCACCGGGCGCAGCAGGCCGAGCGCCGTCCAGAGGATCGCGGCGAAAAGGATCAAGGCCATCACGAGATGCACGACGAGCCGGTAGGGCGAGACGGTCGTGCGGTCCGCCTCGAAGCCTGAGGCGACCATGAACCAGCCGATCGCCCCTTGCAGGCCGCCCAGCACGAAGAGCAGTCCCAGGCGCGGCATCAGCCCACGCGGGATCGCCCCGCGCCATAACAGCCACAGGAAGGGCAGCAGATAGGCCAGGCCGATCATCCGGCCCCAGAAGCGGTGCGTCCACTCCAGCCAGAAGATCCGCTTGAAGCCCTCGA
>JAQGHY010000156.1 GCA_028291455.1 Rubritepida sp.
GCAGTTGCCTCGAAGCACGAATGGACCATGCAGTCGGCGCATTTCTCGTAGTTGCCGACGCCGTACTTGTCCCAGTCTGTCGACTCCATCAGCTCGGTGAAGGTCTTCGCGTAACCCTCGCCGAGCAGGTAGCAAGGGCGCTGCCAGCCGAAGACATTGCGCGTCGGGTTGCCCCAGGGCGTGCAGTGATAGGTCTGGTTGCCGGCCAGGAAGTCGAGGAACAGAGGCGAGTTGCCCATGCGCCACTTGGTCTTGCCCTTGTTGCGCGAGAAGACGTCTCGGAACAGCTCCTTAGTCTTCTGGCGGTTCAGGAAGTGCGTCTGGTCGGGGGCGCGCTCATAGGCGTAGCCCGGGCTCAGCATGATGTTGTCCACGCCCATCGCCGTCACGTCGTCGAAGAACTTCGCGGTGCGCTCGGCATGGGCGTTGTTGAAGAGGGTGCAGTTGATGGCAGTGCGGAAGCCGCGCGCCTTCACCTTCTTCAGGGCCTCGACTGCGCGGTCGTAGACGCCTTCCTGGCTGACGGCCCAGTCGTGCTGCGCTTGGTCGCCGTCCAGGTGGATGTCCCAGATGAAGCGCGGATGCGGCTTGTAGGCGTCCATGCGCTTCTCGAGCAGGAGCGCATTGGTGCAGAGGATGACGATGCGGCCCTGGGCCAGCAAGCCTTCTACGATCTGCGGCATTTCCTTGTGCAGCAGCGGCTCGCCGCCGGCGATCGCGACCACGGGCGCGCCGCACTCCTCGGCCGCGGCAAGGCTGTCGGCCACCGACAAGCGCTTGTTCAGGATCTCGTCGGGATAGTCGATCTTCCCGCAGCCGGCGCAAGCGAGGTTGCAACGGAACAACGGTTCGAGCATCAGCACCAGGGGAAAACGTTTCCGCCCGGCGAGCTGTTGCTTGACCACGTAGGCCGCGACCTTCGCCTGCTGCGCTAAAGGAATACCCATACCGATTCCGCTCCGGGATGTACCAAGTTCCAGGGTGTAGCATGGACCTTGCCGCGCTGCGAAGAAGCAAGGCGCCCGCTGAGTACCTTGCAGCCTCCTGCCCGGCGCGGGCCTGACGCCCTTGAAACTCCTCAGGCTACGGCTGCCTTGCGAGACGCGTCGGCGAACACATCTCTGGTCAGCCTTAAACTTGTCCGCACGGGTCTGGCCGGATAAGTACCCCCCATAGCTGACTTGCCCCGCCCGCCGCCCCGGAGTCTTGCCCTGTGAGCACCGCCGACGCCGCCACCATCGCAGCGGCCGACTATGCCGCCCGCCATTGGCATAGCCCCGAGCCCGGCCCCATGAGGATCGGCTCGGAGGCGCATAAGCGCGCCGTCTGCCGCATGTTCGCTGAGACCTTCAACCCGTACAAACCCTCCGTCATCCCTTGGCCCAAGCTGGACCCGGAGACGCTGCAGCGGATCGTCTCCCTGCCGATCTGGGACATTGCGGTGCAGACCGAGGGCAAGGCCCGGCTTCGCATGGCCGCCTACGCCGCCACCATCGAGGATCCCGAGATGCGCGAGACCATCTCGCGCAACGGCTGGGAGGAGAACCGCCACAAGGAGGTCCTCTCCAAACTGGTCGAGGCCTATGGCATCCCGCTGGCGGTGGAGCCCGAATACGTCCAGCCGAAGGATCCGGAATGGGCCTATCTGGTCACCGGCTTCAGCGAATGCGTGGACAGCTTCTTCGCCTTCGGCCTCTTCGCCATGGCCCATAAGTCCGGCCTTTTCCCCGAAGAGCTGATCGAGACCTTCGAGCCGGTGATGCAGGAGGAGTGCCGCCACATCCTGCTCTTCGCCAACTGGCTCGCCTGGCATCGCAGGAACATGCCGCTCTGGCGCCGCCCCTGGTTCGAGATGCGGGTCTGGGCCGTCTGGGTGTTCCTCGGCTGGGAGCGCGTCGGCCTCGCCAAGAGCATGGACGGCGAGGGCAAGGAGCAGAAGGTGGACAACAACTTCACCGTGAACGGCTCCAAGGCCGTGGCGGACCAGGATATTTCGCTCGGCGAGATCATCGACCTCTGCCTGTCCGAAAACGACCGCCGATTCAGCGGCTACGACGAGCGCCTGCTGCGCCCCGTGACCACGCCCTGGGTCGCCCGGCTGGCGCGCAGGTTCATCCGCATACCCAAGACGATCCCATCGGGAGCCACGGCATGAGCCGCATCAAGGCCGGCTCGGAAGAGCACAAGAACCTCTTCTGCCAGCAATTCATCGACACGCACCTGACCTTCGATCCGGAAGAACTGCCCTGGCCGGAGCTGAACGAGGAGGAGCTGGCCCGCCTGCGCGCCGTGCCTTTCTGGCAGGAGGTCTACCACACCGAGCGCCGCGCCGGCGCCATCGTTGCCGCCTTCACGCCGCAGATCGAGGACCCGATCGTGCGCGAGGCCGCCCGCATCCAGGGTGTCGAGGAGACGCGGCACGCCAAGCTGATCCGTGTGCTCATCGACAAATACGGCCTGAACGCCACCGAGCAGCCGCTGGAGATCTTCCCGGACGATCTGGAGAAGGCCTTCATCGATTTCGGCTTCGGCGAATGCCTGGACGCCTTCCTCGGCTTCGGCGCCTTCAAGACCGCTCGCGAGTCGGGATTTCTTCCGGAAGCGATGTTCGAAATCTTCGACGTGCTGATGGACGAGGAGACGCGCCACATCGTCTTCTTCATCAACTATATGGCCTGGCGCGAGAAGCAGCGCGGGCTGATCGCGCCGATGCGTGCGGTGAAGTCCGCCGTCTTCTACGGGCGTGCCGTCCGGCGGCTGAAGGGAATGGTCGGCCGCGGGCAGGAGTCCAACGACGGCAAGGATTTCGACATCACCACGGCCGGCGTCTTCCTCGACGGCTTCAATTTCGCGAAATTCGTTGAGGATTGCTACCGGGAGAACAGCCGCCGCATGGCGATCTTCGATCCCGACCTGATGCAGCCGCGCCTGCTGCCGGCCATGGCTGGTCTCGCTTTGCGCGGGCTGCGGCTGTGGGATCTCGGCGCTCGCTCGCTTCGCCGCAAGGCGGCCTGAGCCGTCATGGAGGGGCTGATCGACCTGCTTCAGGCGGGCAGCCTCGCCGCACGCGGCGCGCTGTTCGGTAGCGCCGTGTTCCTGCTCGCCGTCACCACGCCCATGGCCCGCCGGCTGACGCACGAGCAGGCGCTGGAACTTACGGCCGCCACGCAGTTCATCCTGCGCATCTCCGCGCTGGCCACGCTCGGCTCTGCCGCGTTGGCGCTCGGGTTGGAGCGAGTGCCGCTCGTCGGGGGGCTGGCCACGATGCTCGCGAGCCTCGGCATCCTGACGCTCGCCCCACGCCGCGGGCCTGCGTCGGTGCAGGCCTATGCCGTACTGCTGCTGGCGCTGTTCGTATTGCTGGTCGCCGTTACCGGCGGTGACCCCGCGCGCCTGACACTGACCGGCCTCACCACCGCCTTCGCCCTGCGTGAGGCTGGCGCCGCGATCTGGCTGGGCGGCCTGCCCGCGCTCTGGCTCGCGCTGCGCTCCCCCTGGCCGCCCGCAGTATCGCAAGCCGTGGCCGCGCGGCATCTCGCGCTCATGCTGCCCGGCCTCGCGCTGATCGCGGGAGGGACCGCCCTAGCCTGGCAAATCCGGGCGCTTTTCACGACGGAAGAGACCTTTCCGCTGCTGGCCTTCACCCTGGCCGTGCTGGTGCTGGCGCTCCTTGCGGCCGGGCTGCGTACCGCCCTGATCGCCCAGGGCAGCCGTCCCGGTGCCGGTTCCGCCTGGCTGCCGAGGATGCGCTGCGTGACCGAGGCCGAGGGCATTCTCGCGCTGGTGCTGTGCGGCTCCGTCGCCGCGCTGCTCTCCGTGGTGATGAGCGGCACGGTGTCGGCGGTATCCTTCCAAGGCTCTCTGCTGCCCCGGCTCTCCCTACACGCGCCCGGCACCACCGGCATCGCGGGGTTGCTGCTGCTGGCCATGGCGGCGCTGGCCGGTTGGCACCGCGCCGGCGGCCCGCCGATCACGCGCTTCGGACCGCTTCTGCTGCTGCCGCTCGGGGCGCTGCTGGTGTGGCGCGCAGATACCCTAATCGGGCTGGTCCTGGCCTGGCTGGTGCTCGTCGCCGCCGTCGCCGAGGCTCGCGCGCTTTGGAGCGGCGTGCGGACCTACTCCGTCCCCGTTGTCGGGGCGCTCGCGCTCCTCGTTTTCCTGGCCGGGCATCCGCCGGCGGGAGCAATGCTGCCCGCGCTGATCGCTCTCCTCGCCATCATCGCCCGCTGGACGGAGCTGCGGCTGCGCACGGCGAGCCCTGCTTGGCCTCTTTCCCTCGGTGCGCTCGGCCTTTTGATGATCCTTGTCCATGGCGGCTGATCCCGCGGCCTTTCTGGGCCGCATTGTCGTAGCGCTGGTGCGGGTCTCGATCCGCAGTCCCAAGATCGTGCTGCTGGCGCTGGCGCTGCTGACGCTGGCCGGCGGCTGGCTGACGGTCGCACGCTTTACCCTCGATTCCGACGTGAACAAGCTGTTCTCGCCCGACCTCTCCTGGCGCGTTGCCGAGCGGCAGGTCGAGGAGGCTTTTCCGCAGCGTCTCGACCTCATCGTGATCGTCCTGGACGGCCCTGATGCCGCGACCAGCGACCGCGCAGCCGGCGCCCTGGCATCGGCACTGCAGGCGCGCCCTGCCCTGTTCCGCAGCGTGCGCCGCCCCGACGGCGGGCCGTTCTGGGCAGCGCATGGCCTGCTCTACCTGGACATGCCCGAGGTCCAGGCCGTCACCGAAAACCTGATCGAGGCACAGGGCCTGCTCGGCCCACTCGCCGCCGATCCGAGCCTGCGGGGCGTGGCCGGGCTGCTGCGGCTGATGGGCGAAGGGCTCGCGCGTGGCGATGCCAGGCCCGACCAGCTCGCCCAGCCGTTCTCGGCTTTCGCCGGTGCTGCCGAGGCCGCGGCGCAAGGCCGTGTCGCCGCACCGGATTGGGGCAGGTTGATGACCGGACGGCCCGCCCGTCCGCTGGAGCTGCGGCGGCTGATCCTGGTGCAGCCCACGCTGGACTACGAGCAGCTTTCGGCCGGAGCCGGGGCGACCGAGGTGATCCGGTCCGAGGCGGTGCGGCTCGGCATCGATGCCTCGCATCGGCTGCGCATCCGCCTGACCGGCCCCGTGCCCATGGCCGACGAGGAATTTGCGACCGTCTCGGAAGGTGCTGTGGAAAATGCCGTCCTCTCCTTCGTGCTGGTCGCCATCCTGCTGTGGATGGCGCTGCGAAGCTGGAAGCTGATCTGGCCGCTGCTTGTGTTGGTCCTGGCCGGGCTGGTCTGGACGGCGGCCTTCGGCATCCTGGCCGTGGGCACCTTCAATCCGCTATCCATCGCCTTTGCCGTGCTCTTCATCGGGCTCGGGGTGGATTTCGGCATCCAATACGCCGTGCAGTACCGGGCTGAGCGAGCGCACATCAATTCGCTGCTGCCCGCCCTGGAGGAGGCCGCGCGCGTCGCCGGCCCTGGCATGACCCTGGCCGCGCTGGCGGTGACCTTCAGCTTCCTCGCCTTCATGCCCACCGACTATCGCGGCGTCGCCGAGCTCGGACTGATCGCCGGTGGCGGTATGGTCATCGGCTGGTTCCTGGCCATGACCCTGCTGCCCGCACTGATGGTGATCGCCAAGCCCAGCAGCGAGGCGCGCGAGGTCGGCTATCCCGGCCTGCGTCCGCTGGACGAATGGCTCTCACGCCATGCGCGCGGCGCCATCATGGCGGCCGGTGCGCTGACGCTCGCCTGCGTCGTCGCCTCCAGCTGGCTGCGATTCGACACCAACCCGATCAACCTGCGCGATCCCGCCGCGGAGTCCGTAGCGACGTGGCGCGATCTGGCGCGCGATCCCGATACCAATCCCAATACGCTCGAAGTCCTGGCGCCCAACCTGCCGGCCGCGCAGGCGCTGGCCACTCGCCTCGCGGCCCTCCCCGAGGTCGCGCGGACCATGACCCTGGCGGACTTCATTCCGGCCGACCAGGACGCGAAACTCGCGCTCATCCAGGATGCGGCGATGCTGCTGGGTCCCGCACTGGCCTCCGAGCCAATGCCGCCGCCCGACGATGCCGCCGTCGTGACGGCTTTGGGCCGCGCCGCGGCCGAACTGGCGCCGTTGCACGGCGATGGCCAGATCTACCGCGACGCCGCACGCCTAGCCGCCTCGCTGGCCGCTTTGGCGAACGGGCCGCCCGCGAACCGCGCGGCTTTCGCGACGGCCACCCTGCCGGGCCTCGCGCATCTGATGGAGCAGGTGCGTGCCATCGTCTCCGCCGGACCGGTTACGCTGAACAACCTGCCTGCCGAGTTGCGCGCCGACTGGATAACCCCGGACGGCCGCGCGCGCGTCGAGATGGCACCCACGCCGACCACCCCGGACGAGACCCTGTTGCTGCGCCGCTTCGCCCGCGCCGTTCAGGCCGTGGCACCGGGCGCGACGGGCCTCGCCGTCTCCATGCAGGCCTCGTCGGCAACGATCCAGGGGGCCTTCATCGAATCCGGCATCCTGGGGCTGATCTTCGTGCTGGCGCTGCTCTGGCTGGTGCTGCGCTCGCTGCGGCTGTCGATCCTCGCGGTCGCGCCGCTGGCGCTGGCGGGGCTGATGACGATGGCGCATTGCGCACTCTTCGGGCCAGACCTGAACCTCGCCAATATCATCGCGCTGCCGCTGCTCTTCGGCATGGGCGTGGCCTATGACATCTACTTCGTGGCCGCATGGCAGCAGGGCCGGCGCGACCTGCTGGCCTCGCCGCTCAACCGTGCCGTGATCTACTCGGCGGTGACGAATGCGGCGGCGTTCGGGGCGCTGGCGATCTCGCCGCATCCGGGGACGGCGAGCATGGGCGTCGTGCTTTCGGTCAGCCTCGTCTATTCGCTGGCCTGCGTGATGCTGGTGCTGCCGCCTTTGCTGAAACTCTTCGCACCGGCGAAATAAACGTGCACCATCCTCCAAAATACGGAGGAAACAACATGACCACCCGCCGCCTGATCCTGGCAGCGCCGGCCCTGCTGGCCGCCACCCGCGCCAGTGCCCAGACCTGGCAGCCCGAGCGTGCCATCACCATGATCGTCGCGTTCGCGGCCGGCGGCGGCACCGACGTCGCGGCCCGCACCCTCGGCCGCTTCATGGAGCGCGAGCTCGGCCAGTCCATCGTGATCCAGAACCGGGCCGGCGCCGGCGGCGAGATCGGCTGGGCGGAACTGGCCCGTTCACGGCCCGACGGGCTCACGATCGGCTTCATCAACACGCCCAACATCGTCACCATCCCGATCGAGCGGCAGGCCCGCTACAAGCTCGACGACTTCGCCCCCATCGCCAATGTGGTGGACGATCCCGGCGGGTTCTGGGTGCTGCCGGACAGCCCCTGGCAGAACCTCCAGCATCTCGCCGCCGCCGCGCGGGAGCGGCCCGGCGAGATCGCCTACGGCACCACGGGCGTGGGCTCGGACGACCATCTCGCCACGCTGACCTTCGAGCGGGCGACGGGCACGCGGCTGCTGCACGTCCCCTTCAACGGCTCGGCGCAGGTGAAGAACGCCATCCTCGGCCGAACCATCCAGCTCGCCGCCATGAACATGGGCGAGGGCGTGAACGATTTCCGGCAGGGCGTGCTCCGCCCGATCGGACAGATGGCGGAGACCCGCTGGGTCAATACACCGGAGGTGCCGACCTTCCGCGAGCAAGGCTTCGACGTCGTCGACGGCTCGCTGCGGGGAATCGCAGCACCGGCCGGCACGCCCCAGCCGGTGCTGCGGCGGCTGGCCGACGTCGTGAAGGCGGTCATGGCGACGCCGGACTTCATGGCCTCCGCCACGCAGCAGCAACTGCCGCTGCGTTTCCTCGATCCGGACCAGCACCGCGCAGTGCTCGTGGGGATGAACGAAACCTATACGAAGATGTGGCGGGAACATCCCTGGAGGGACTGACTCCGAAGCGGGCTACCAGTAGCAGCCCTGCTCGATGCGGGTGATGCCGGAAGGCGTCTCCGCTGCATCGGGGCGCACCCATGCCGGCGTCATGCGTTGCTGGAAGAAGGGCTCGCTGTCCCAGCGCTTTCCGCGCACGCCAAACAGGATCTGCGTCGGCCCGCCCAT
The DNA here is from genome assembly GCA_028291455.1 of Rubritepida sp. GTDB lineage: Bacteria > Pseudomonadota > Alphaproteobacteria > Acetobacterales > Acetobacteraceae > Roseococcus. The sequence goes on from JAQGHY010000156.1 coordinate 8,074, forward strand.
GTGGAAGCCGATGCGTCCCATCGTCTTGGCATGGGCCGCGAGCAGCAGGGAAATGCCGCCCGCCCCCACCAGCACCACGTCGTAAGGCTCGGCCTCCACCTCGTCGCGGATACGGGCGAAGCGGTCTTCCCAGCTGGCATCCTCCGGCGTCGCGAGAGCAGGCGAATGCCCCATGCGAACCGTCCGGAGCTGGAATTCGGGCAGCACCTCGGTCCCCGGCCAGATCTCCGCACGCCGCGCATATTGCTTCTCGATCGTACGCGCGAAGGGCGACACCACGGTCACGCGGCGGCCCGCGAGATGCCGTGACCAGGGGTCGGGGAAGTACCAGGGGTCGAGCGCGCGCAACGGAATCAGCGGCGTATGCGGCGCATAGTCGCGCAGCACCTCGGGCTCGCCCGGGTAACCCATCACGCCCATGATATCCATCTGGCAAGCCGCCGCGATCAGCGCCTGGCAGAAGCGGTCCAGCGACTCATCCGTCGCGGGGAAAAGGCCGACATTGAGGAACATCTGGCCGCGCAGCAGGTTGGGATAGGGCTCGCCCCGCTGCCGGCCGCTCAGGTAGAAGCCTGCCGCCTCCGCCTCCAGCCCGCCGATCTTGCCCAGGCCTAGCGCGCCGCCTTTCGCCAAAGCCTGCGAGAGCTGGGTCTGCCCCACCGCATCCGAAGAGGCGAGCCGGCCGCCGAAGGCCCGGCGAATGCGGGCATCCCGCATGAGTTGGCGAACGCGGTCATAGGCCGGGTGGACCGCGTCCCAGAGCCAGGGCCGGTTGCGGACGAATTGGGCCAGGGCGCGGCGAGCTTCCATGCCGGCTGTCATAGAGGCGGCGGCCAGGCATAGACAAGCAGGCCCCTTGCATGCGCGTCGCCCCTCGCGTCTCCTGCGGCGCATGATCCTTGACGCCGAGACGGTGGAAGACGGAGCGCGGCTCGACTGCGATCTCTGCATCGTCGGCGGAGGCGCTGCCGGCATTGCCATAGCGCTACAGTTCCTCAGGAGCCCACTGCGCATCGTCCTGCTGGAATCCGGGCATGCGGATTTCGATCCGAAAACCCAGGCACTCTACGCCGGCGAGGTGGCGGATCCGGCTCTGCATGCACCGGCCGACGCCTATCGCCAGCGCCGCTGGGGCGGCACCACCACGCTCTGGGGCGGGCGCTGCATGCCGCTCGATCCCATTGATTTCGAAGCCCGCGGCTGGATGCCGCATTCCGGCTGGCCCATCGCGGCCGAAGAGCTGGCCCGCTGGTATCCGGCTGCCAACGCGCTCTGCGAGGCAGGCGCCTTCGACTACAGTGCCCGCAGCGCAGTCCCCGGCGGCATGCGCCCGATGATCGCGGGCTTCGAGCCCGTGAACTTTTCCGCCGATGGCATCGAGCGTTTCAGCACGCCCACGAACTTCGCCGCGCGCTACGGCCACCGGTTGGCAGCGAGCCCGGCCGTGCGCGTTCTGCTCGGGGCCAATTGCACGGCAATCGAGACGAATGCCGGCGGCAGCCGTGCCGAGCTCCTGCGCGTGCGGACGCTTTCCGGCCGCGGCTTCACTGTGCACCCGGCCCAGGTCGCGGTTGCGTTGGGCGGGCTGGAAACCCCCCGCCTGCTTCTCGCCTCAGGCATCGGCAATGCGCATGACCAGGTTGGCCGTTATTACATGTGCCACATCGCCGGCACCTCCGGCCGGCTTCGCCTCGCCGTGCCGGGCGCCATGGTGCATCCGGGCTATGAGCGTGCGGAGGACGGCAGCTATATCCGCCGCCGGCTGCATCTGAGCGCGGAGGCCCAGGCCCGGGAGGAAGTCGGCAATGCCGTACTCCGGCTGCACTTTCCCCGAATTCCGGACCCCGGCCATGGCAGCGGGGTGCTCTCCGGCCTGTATCTCGCCCGGCACCTGCTGCCCTACGAGTACCGAAAGCGGCTGGAGAACGAAGGGCCTGGCGGCGCGCACCATCTCCTCGCGCATTTGCGAAACCTGGTCACGGACCCCGGCAGTGCGCTGAGCTTCGCGACCTCGATGCTGTTCCAGCGGAAGCTCGCCGCGCGGAAATTCCCCTCGGTGATCGTGCGGCCGCCGGGCGGGGTCTATTCGCTCGATTTCCATGGCGAGCAGGAGCCCAACCCGGATAGCCGCATCACGCTGATCGGATCGCAGGACCCGCTGGGCATGCCGCGCCTGCGCGTGGACTGGCGCCACACCGAAGGCGACCTGCGGACGGCACAGGTCACCTTCCGGCTGCTGGCCGAGGATTTGGCGCGCTGGGGCCGCGGCTGGCTGGATTACGACACGGCGGAGCTGACCCGCGATATCTTGCGCGATGGCGCCTATGGCGGGCACCACATCGGCACCGCGCGCATGGGGCATTCTCCACGCAGCAGCGTCGTGGATGCACAGGGGCGCGTGCACGGCATGCAGAATCTCAGTCTGGCCGGGAGCGCGGTCTTCCCGACCTCAGGTCAGGCCAATCCGACGCTGACGCTGGTGGCCCTGGCGCTGCGGCTGGCAGCGCGGATCGAGCGAGAGGCGCTGGCCCCCCTGGCAGTCAGTCTTTCCGCAGAAACCACGCTGCCGCCTCGGCCAGCGCCACTTCCGGCGCCTGCCGCCTGATGCCCAGCGCCGCGTCGCAGCGGCGGTGATCCAACGTGATGTCCTGCCTGAACAGGCGCCACAGCGAGGCCGGGATCGGCTCTGGAACGCTCAGACGCAGCCTGCGCCCCACGATCTCCGCTGCCTTGAGCGGAAAGGCGGCGAGCTTGTCGGCCTTCATCTGCCATCCGGGAAGACGCCGCAGCGGCGTCGCGCCGATCGCCAGCGCGAGCCGAAGGAAATAGCCGTTCCAGTCGCCCGGCTGCGGATCGGAGATGTTGAATGCCGCGCCATTGACCTCCGGCCGCTCCAGCGCCGCGACGACAGCCTCCACAAGATCGGCGACCGACGTCAGGTTGCAAATTCCGTCGCCGGCGGCGCCGAGGTCGCCGAGGCGCCCCTGGCGCAGCAGCCGGGCCGGACGGGTAGTCCACTGCGCGGAGCCCGGCCCGTGGATGCAGCCCGGGCGCAGCAGCACCGCCTGCCCGCCCGCGGCTACATGCTCGCGGAGGATCGCCTCGCTCGCCACCTTACTCTCCGCATAGGACCCGCCCGCGACGAGCGGCACGCCCTCGTCTACCAGGCCGGTCTTGTCGCCATATACGGCCATGCTGCTGAGATGGACGATGCGCCGCTGGCCAGCCAGGCTGCACAGAACCCGGGTCGCCTGCAGCATGGCTTCCGGCGCGGCGGCGACGCAGTTGACGATGTCGGTCACGCCATCCAGCGCAAGCCCGAGCGAGGCGGCGTCGGTAGCGTCGAGGAGCCGCACCTGGGTCCCTGCCTGACGCTCAGCCGAGCGCAGCCCGGCGATCGCGCCGAATCCCGCCGCGGGCAGGCCGGCTAGAACATGGCGGCCGACAAAGCCGCCGGCTCCGAGGACGAGGACGTTTCGTATCACCCGGCGAAACTGGCATGGCAGGCAGCTGATGGCGAGATGGAGAGAACGTGCCTATCCCTGGGAAGGTGGCTCCCGTATTCTACTGCCAGGCCGGCTGCGGATCGCCCCGGGCTCGATCGGAGGTTTGGGTGGCTGGAGAGGGTCTTCGCGGCGTGGCACGGGCCGCGCTACGTCAACTTGGGCACCTCTATCCGCTCTACAGCGGCTGCGGCACCCTGGCCAATTCGCGCCCCTGGCGCACGATCATGGCCGGTGGGCCGGAAGAGGCCGTGGCGCCGATCCGCAACACCGGCGCCAAGCTGATCGTCCCGGTCGGGGATTTCATCGGCTCGGCCGTCTATTCCTTCGGCGACCTCGATCCCAAGGTCACCTGGGTCGCGCAGAAAATCCTCCGGCCCGGCGACACCGCGCTCGACATCGGCGCCAATCTCGGCCTCGTCACCATGGCCATGGCCGATGCGGTGGGGCCCTCGGGGCGCATCGAGGCCTTCGAGCCGCAGCCCCGCTTCGCCGCCCTCGCCCGGCGCAGCGCGGAGCTGAACGGGTACCGGCAGGTCACGATCCATCAGGTCGCGCTCGGCCGCGACGACCGGCAGGTCGAGCTGCACATCCCCTACGAGAATATGGGCCGCGCCTCGATCGGCCGCTCCGAGGGGACCGACGAAACCATCGAGGTGCAGCAGCGCGATGCCGGCGCCCTGCTGGAACAGCTCGACCTCGGCCCGATCCGCCTCCTGAAGATGGACGTGGAGGGCTATGAGACCGAGGTGATCGCCGGCGCGGAGGCCTTTCTGCGCGGCAACACGCCCGATGCCATCCTGTTCGAACTCAACGACTACGAGGGCGCCTTTCGGGACCAGCCGCTGATCGGTCAGCTCATGGCGCTCGGCTACCGTTTCGCCGAGATGCCGAAATCACTCTGGCGCATGCAGCTGCGGCGCATCGATCCGGCCAAGGCCACCGGGCGCCTCGCCAACGATATCCTGGCGGTTCGTCAGGATGCGTCCGGCGAAGCGATCCTGGCGCAGGTGAATGCGCGGTGACGGCCCAGCGTACCGGCCGCAGCGAAGTAGACAGGCCTCGGCGCCTTCCCGTAATGACTGAACGGCGGCTTAACGAGGCTTCCAGAAAGATGATTCGGATCAGCCTTATATCGCGCGCTCGGACGTCTGAGGCGGAATGAGCGCTTCGGGAGACGCGGTTGCCGTGCTGCCCGCGGGCGCGGGGATGCCCCGCCTGCCGGCACTCTGGCCTGCCGCGAACTTCGCTGTCCGCGACATTCTCACCACCGTCTTCCTGCAGCGCAAGCTCATGATCCTTGCCTTCCTCGTGCCCTTGGCGGCCGGCATCGCCGCCGCCGCGCTGACGCAGCCGCTCTGGCCGGCCGAGGAGCTCCTGCTCGTGCAGGCGAGCCGGGAGAGCATCGGCAATCCGGACCCGACGGGCACCGGCCCCACGGTCATGAGCGTCGAGGCGCCCAAGGTCATCCAGTCCGAAGCGGAGCTGCTGGTCTCGGACGCCGTGCTGCGGCGGGCTTTGAGCGAATCCGGCCCGGGCCGGATCTTTCCCGGCCTCGGCGAGCGGCGCCTCTTCGGCCTGCTGCCGGCGCTGCCGCCGGAGCAATGGCTCGCCCGCGGCAGCGAGCGGCTGCGCGAAGCTCTCTGGGTGCGCTACGCCGCGAACTCCAACGTCCTGCGCGTCACCGTCTCGCTGCCGGATCGCGAGCGGGCCATGATCGCGGTCAATGCGGTGATCGAGGCGTACTTCGCCCATCGCAGCGAGGTCTTCGCCCAGGGCGATTCACGGCTCCTCTCGGTCGAGACCGACCGCATGATGTCGGACCTCCGCGGGCTGGATGCGCAGATCAGCACCATCCGCTCCAGTTCGCGGATCCTGGACCTCGTGCAGGACATGCAGATCGCCAATAGCCGGCTCGACAGCGTGACCACGCGCGTCGATGCGCTGCGCGAGCGCAAGGCCATCACCGATGCGCAGCTGCAGGCGGCAACGGCGCGGCTGGCCGGCTACCCGGCGCGGGTTCTCGCGGCGGCCGAGAGCACCAACATCGCCCCCAACGACGACAGCCGGAACGAGCTCACGCGTCTGTTGCTCGAACGCCGCCACATGGGCGAGCAGTTCACGCCGGACTGGCCGCCGCTGCTCGCGCTGGACCAGCGCATCTCAGCGCTGCGCCAGAGCATGGCCGCCAATGCCCGCGTCCGCTTCGAGACGGTGCGCGAGGTGCGAAACCCCGCGGTGGAGCAGCTCTCGCTGCGGATCTCCACGCTGGAGGTCGAGGCAGATGCGATCGGCCGGCAGATGGAGGAACTCCTGGGCCAGCGGCGCGAGGCCGAGGCGCGCGCCGCAGCCCTGCTCCACGCCGAAGCGGATCTGCGCGATCTGGGCCGCCGGCGTGACGCCCAGGAGGCCTCGTTCCGCCAATTCGCCAATCGCGAGACCGGCGCGCGGGTCGCCGAGGATGCGCGGCGGGCGCGCTCGCCCACGGTCAGCATCGCCCAGCCCGCGAGCCTGCCTTCGGCGCCGCGCGACCGGCGGCTCTCGCTCATCGTGGCCGGTGGCGTCGCTGGCGTGCTGCTGGCCGGTGCGGCGGCGGTGCTGCTGACATTGATGCGGCGGTCCTACGCCACAACGGACGAGGCGGCGCGCGGCCTGACGCTGCCGGGGCTGGCTTCCATCCCGCAGACGGTGAGTTTGGACGGTGGGGCCGCGAATCCGCAGATCATCGACCTCGGCGCCATGCTGCTCGATGCGCGCGCGAGCGGCGAACGCCTCTCCCTGGTGCAATTCGTCTCGACATCCCCCGACGACGGCCGTGGCGTCATCGCACTGGCCGTGGCGGCGGAGCTGGCACGCGCGCGGGGCCTGAACACGCTGCTGGTGGACCTGGAAACCGACGGGCGCCCGCATCTGGCGGCGATGGGCGCGAACCCCATGCACGACTCGCTCAATCCGGAAAACATCCTGGCCTTCAGCACCGTTATTCCGACCTTCTGGATCGCCTACAACGCCCAGGCCAGCGTCCTCGCCGACCCGCATGCCGGGATCGAGCGCACGGTGGCCATGCTGGAGCGGCTGCGGCGCGAGCTCGACGTCGTTATATTCGTGGCGCCGACCGACAACGCCTCCTACGCCATGCGCCGCCTAACGGCGCTGGTGGATGCGAATGTCCTGGTCGTCCGCGCCGAGCGCAACGACAAAGGGGCCGTCCGTAAGGCCCGCGATGCCGTGGCCGTGGCCGGCGGGCGGCTTGTGGGCTTCGTGATGAACGGCGAGCGCCTGATCGTGCCGCCGGCGCTGGCGCGGCTGGTGGCATGATGCGCGGCGCCCTGTTGTTTCTGATGCTGCTGGCCGGCTGCACGCCGGGCACCAACAATTTCTTCACGACGCAATCCATCTCCGTGCGCGAAAACCGCCCCGAGGGCTTCGCCCCCTGGAGCGACGCGCAGGCGCCGTATCGCTTCGGCTCCGGCGACCGGGTGAAAGTGCAGTACCTGCTGACACCGGAGATCGACGAGGTCGTTCTGGTGGCGCCCGACGGCACCATTACCACGCGCACCGGCGCCCGCGTCGAGGCCGCGGGGCGCACGGCCGAGCAGGTCGGCCAGGGCGTAACCCAGACTTCGCGCCGGGTGCTGACCAACCCGATCGTCACCGTGAGCCTGGAAGAGGCGGGTGCGGCGGTGGCCTTCGTCGGCGGCATGGTGCGCCGCGCCGGCGCCTATCCCGTGCAGGGGCGGCGTGGCGTGGCGGAAATGGTCGCCCTCGCCGGGGGGCTCGAGGATACCGGCCGCATGGACCAGGTGGTTCTGATCCGCCGTTCGGCCGACAACCGGCCGATGCTGCGCACCGTCGATCTCCGCGGCTTCATCTCGGGCGATGACGTCGCAGCCGATGTGCCGCTGCTGGCCGGCGATATCGTCTTCGTGCCGCGGAGCCGTGTCGCCGAGGTCGGGCTCTGGGTGGACCAGGCGATCAACCGGACGCTGCCCTTCTCCCGCTCCTTCTCCTACGCCATCAACCGCAACACGCCGGGCAATCTCTTCTGATGCCGGAGGACGTGCTTCTCCTCGATCAGCTTCTGGTGGCGCCGCTCGATACTGCGGGTGCCACCGCGCTCATCGCCGGCCGGGATGCAGCGGAGCCCTTTGTATATACCGTGACGATCAACGTGCAGATCGCCATTCTCGCGAGCCGGCAGGAACCCGGGCTGAAGGAGGCCATCGCAGGCGCCTGGCTGGTCCTGAACGACAGCCGCGTGCTCGCGCGGCTGCATCGTTGGATCACCGGGCAGGCCGTGTCCGTGGCCCCCGGCAGCGATGCCACGCTGCTGATGCTGCAAACCGTGATCCGCAAGACCGATCCCATCACCATCATCGGCGGCGGCCCGTTGCTGGTGGATGCGCTCAAGGCCAGGTTTGGGCTGGAGCGGATCGCGCAGCACGAACCCCCCATGGGCTATATCCGCAAGCCGGAAGCGCGGGAGGCGGCGATCCGCTTCGTGCAGGACCATCCCGCCCGCTTCGTCTTCGTCGCCACCGGCGCGCCGCGCTCGGAAATCCTGCTGGCGGAGATCCAGCACCGCGGCGGCAGCACCGGCATTGGCCTCGCTGTCGGCAGCGGCATGCTCTTCGCGGTCGGGCTGACGCAACGGGCGCCGGCCTGGATGCAGGAGCGCGGCGTGGAATGGCTGCATCGCGCCTGCACCAGCCCTGCCCGGCTCGGCCGGCGCTATGCGAAGGACCTGCCGCATTTGCTGCGGATGACGTGGCGCGCCTGGCGGCTCGAACGCGCGAAGCGCGCAGGGCGGCTCGAACGCGCGAGGCGCGCCTGAACTGGCCCTTCCTGCGGCGGTACATCCTGGCTTTCGGCGATCAGGGCCTGACGGCCCTGCTTTCGCTTGGCATCTCCCTCTGGCTGATCCGCCGCGGCTCTGAGGCGGAGTTCGGCGCCTATGTGTTCTGGGCCAGCACCGCGCTCCTGGCCGCGACCGTGGCTGGAAGCGTGACCACGGTGCACCTGCACCGGCTCAGGCCGGAGCCCCTGGACGGCCGCCGCGGCATGGAGCGCGTGCTGCTCACGGCCACACTGGCGCTGGCTTTGGTGTCGGCATTGGTTGCTCTGCCGGCGATCCTGCTCCTGGGGGCGCCGCTCGGTGTCTGGGGCGCGGTGCTACTCATGCCGGGTACGGTGCTGGGCTTCTATGCCCGCGCCCTCGCGGTCTCGCGGGGCGAACTGGGCTGGGCGCTCGGGGTCTCGTTGGCGGTATTTTTGGCGGTCACCCTTGGCTTGCTCGCCGGCGCGGCGCTGGGCTCGCCGTCGACCGCGAATGAGGTCTTGGTCCTGAACGGCCTTGCGCAGGGGCTGGCGGGCGGTGCGGTGCTGATGCGGCTTTCGGCGGGCAACGGGCCTGACCTTGGGCGCGGGGCACGCACCCGCTGGATGGCACTGCTGCGCCGCTCGCTCTGGCCCTTGGCGGGCGGGCTGGCCGCGGAAACCTCGTCGCGGCTCTATGTCTTCCTCGTCGCGTTCTGGGCCGGGCCGGTCGCCATGGCGGCCCTGGCGGCGGCGCAGACCCTGCTGCGCCCCGCAACGCTGCTGGCCGGAGCCTGGGCCGCGGCGGCCCGCAGCGCCCTGGCGACACGGCGCCATGCCGGGGACCAGCGCGGCTTCCGTCGGATTGTCCTGGTCGGCGCAAGCGCGCCGGCGGTGGCGACCCTGGTCCTCGGCGGCGGCCTCGCCCTCTTCTGGCCCTTCGTCTCGCGCTGGGCCTTCGGCGGCCGATATCCGGATCAGGCCGATACGGTGCTGCTCTGGACGCTGAACATGGCCATAGCCTGCTTCGTCTTCGCCTATGGCGTGGCGCTGCAGGCGCTGGGCCGGCTGCGCGCCGCGGCCCGGGCGGACATGGCCTCGGCCGTGACGATCGCCATCAGCATGCCGCTCCTGCTCTGGTTCCTGCCGCCGGCCGGCGCGCTCGGCGCGATGATGCTGGGAGGGTTGGTGCAGGTGGTCCTGCAGCGGCGCGCCATGCGCGGATCGCTCGCGGTGGCGGAGCGGAAATCCCGGGCCGGCTGAGCTTCAACCCAGCGGCATCGGCCCGCGGGGAACCCGGCCGCTGGCCCAGCCCGGCACGGCGATACCCCGTGCCGGAGCAACGGCGGCAAAACCCGTCTCGTAGCGCGCGATGCCCATGCGGTCCCGTTGATCCAGCCACCAGACGATTGCCGCGACGGTGACCACGGGGCCCGGCGCATACATGACGGAATAGACCGCCGAACAGAGAATCTCGAACAGGACGTAGTTGAAGAGCGCGTTGCGGAACGGATCGTCGCGCTGCGTCCGGTACGCCGTGGTCAGGGCGCGGGCGTGGATCAGCACGATCAGGGCCGTGCCGACCAGGCCGAATTCCATCAGTACGCCGAGCCAGCCGATATCGGTCAGCCAGAAATCCGGCGAGTTGAAGAGATCCTCGTAGGTATAGGACGAGAAGGTCGAGATGGAGCCGCCGCCGAAGATCAGCTTCAGCGGATCCTCCCAGAGCCAGTTCCAGCCGATGGCGACCGAGCGCAGGCGGATGAAGAGGGATTCGTCGAAGATCTGCCCGATCAGGCCGGGAATTCGAGGCAGGTAGATCAGGGCGCCCATCGTCGCGGGAAAGCCCGCCAACGCGCCCAGCGCCCAGCGCCACTTCACCGGAATTTGCAGCGCCAGGACCATGCAGATGATGATGATCGTGACGCCGGTCGGCAGCCGGGCCTTGTAGATCGCGATCAGGGCGGCCAGCGCGCCCGCCAGCAGCAGGATCTGCCAGAGCCGGCGCTCCCGCGCCGCGCGCTGCGCGAGCCAGAAGATCGTCAATTCACCCAACATCATGGGCATGCGGATATACATCCCCCGCCCCTCGTCCCAGGAGAAGAGGTTCGAGCCGAAGACGCCGGGCTGGTACCAAGCGGCCGGAACGACGATCCACAGCAGCAGCATAAGCCCGAATGTCAGGGCGCCGAACCCGATCGCGATGCGCGCCAGGAGCCGCTCCGATGGCCGCAGCAGGACCAGAGCCGCGGCTGCGGAGAAGTAGAAGGTGATCGGCCAAATCTTGATGCTCGCCGCGAGGGCGTCGACCAGCCCGTTCGGCAGGTGAATCATGGACAGCAGCGGCGTGACTGCGAGCGCGTAGACCGCGAAAACCAGGTACAGCACGCGGTCCGGCAGCCGCAGCATCAGCATCCCGTAAAGCACGAGCGGCGCGAGCATGGCCGGCAAGACCTTGGCCAGGGCGTAGAGCGGGCCGGCCTCCGGCTTGTAATAGGGAAGCTGGAAGAACATCGGCAGCAAAAAGACCAAGGCGAGCGTGCGCAGCGTGCCTGGCCCGGCAGCCACGGCGGGTCCGGTCATGCCCATATCTGACGAAGGAGCTTACGAGGCATCAACGGCAGTCTATCGCCGCTGGCAGGTCCCCGCCATCCGCTTCGCGGCGCCGTGCTAGCCATCATGTTCCAGGGTTGTTGCACCGATCCGATACGCTTCGGCATAGGCAATATTCGTTATTACATTCTTAGGCATGATATCAGCCGACTGCCTTGCTATAGAGGAGTCAGTAGACGATCCGATTGGCTGGGCGGAAATCCGCGTGGACTCGCACTACACACCGTTCTCTGCACAAATATTTTAACGTAATGTCTGCTCGTTTTATATGGTTTGCACGTTGATTAGCCTGCTTTCGGTGATATTAAGCAGCATCCCAGGCCGAACCCGGCCGTGGAGAGTTGGATCAGACCGACATTGAAGCTCGTGACGCCGGAGCAAGGCAGTCCCGTCCCGGAACTTCCCAGGCACTATAAGCTCGGTGGAATTTCACCGGTGGCGGCTTTCAGCCAGATCGCCGCGCTGGTCGACCTCCTGTGTCTGATCCTCGCCGGACGATAGTGGCTCGATGCCACGACGTTCGAGCACTCCTTCACCTCCCTCGAGGCGGAACTGATGGCGATCGGCCTAGCCTGCGCCGTTTGGCTCGTCATGAGGCGCCTCGCGCCCACACGGCTGGGCCGGCTGCTGGACATGCCCTGGGCCAGCGCCGATGCATTGCTGGTTCCAGTCTTCATGGGCGGCGTGGCCGCCGTCCTGATGCTTCCGCTCGGGAGCCACCGTTTCGCCATGGCGGTACTCCTCTGGCCGGTGGCGGCCGTCACGCTGCTGTTGCCCTGCCGGATCCTGCTCTCGGCCCTCGCTCGCCGGGGGGTCAGGCGCGGTTGGCTGCGCCGGCGCATCGCCATCGTTGGGGCGACCGAAATGTCGGGCATCCTGATCGGCAGGCTCAACGGCAAGGAAAATCCTGAGATACCGGATATCGTCGGCATCTTCGACGACCGGGATGGGGCGCGGCGGCCGGACGAGGTGGCCGGCGTTCCCGTCTGCGGCAACATCTCGGTGCTTTGCAAGCTCGCCGGGGAGGAACGGCTGGACCTCATCGTCATCGCCCTGCCCTTAAGCCGCGCCATCGACATCCTGCACTCGGTGCAGCAGGTGCAATGGCTGACGGCCGAAGTGGTGGTGCTGCTGGACGGCGCGAACCAGGCGCCGCAGGGCACCAGCCGCTCGGTCATCGCGGGGCAGCCGGTGCTCCAGCTGGTCCGCCAGCCGATGGCACCGGGAGCGGTCATCGCCAAGGCCGGGATGGATTTCATCCTCGCGGGCCTTGCGGTGGTGCTGACTTCGCCGCTGCTGATCCTCTCGGCCATTGCGACCCGCCTGGAAGGTCCCGGGCCCATCCTGTTCCGCCAGCCGCGCATCGGCCACAACGGGCGCGTCTTCCAGGTCCTCAAGCTGCGCACGCTGAGCCTTGATCCTGCCGACCTCGGCACGCGCGGCGTGCTGCGGGGGGATTCCCGCATCACCAAGGTCGGGCGCATCCTGCGGCCCATGTGCATCGACGAGCTGCCGCAGCTGTTCAACGTGTTGCGCGGCGAGATGAGCATGGTCGGGCCGCGGCCGCATGTGGCGCATATGCTGGTAGCGGGCTCGCCGATCGAGGAGTTGGTGCCGGGCTATGGCTCGCGGCACCGGATGAAGCCGGGCATCACCGGCTGGGCGCAGGTGAACGGGCTGTCGGGCACGATGACCGATGCCTCCATGGCGCGGGAGGTGACCGCCCATGACCTCGCCTATCTCAGCGAATGGTCGATCTGGCTGGACCTGCGTATCCTCGCGCGCACCGCGGTGGTCTCGCTCTTCGGGCGCAAGG
>JAQGHY010000160.1 GCA_028291455.1 Rubritepida sp.
GGTCTTCATCCTGGTGATCTTCCCCGCGCTGATCGACCGGCTGGGCCGGCCGAGGGATCTGATACGGCAGGAGGCGGTGAAGCGCCTGCTGGGGATCGTGCCCGTCGCGCTCGCGATCATCATGGTCCTGCTCTACGTGCAGTTCGGCAATCTCCGCGAGATGCTGCTGGTGATGGCGATGGTGCCGCTGTCGCTGGTGGGCGGCATCATGGCGCTCGGCGTCGCGGGGCTGAACTTTTCCGTTCCCGCGGCGATCGGCTTCCTGGCACTGTTCGGCATTACTGTGATGGAGGGGATCATCCTGCTTTCGCACTTCAATCACCTCCGCCATGAGGGCATGCATTGGAAGGAAGCGCTGGACCAGTCGGGCCAGGACCGTCTGCGGCCGGTCTTCATGACCTGCTTCGCCAGCTTCTTCGGCCTGCTGCCCATGGCGCTGGCCACGGGTATCGGCGCGGACGTGACCAAGCCGCTGGCGATCGTGGTGGTGGGCGGCATCGGGCTGGTGCCGGTCTTCATCCTGGTGATCTTCCCCGCGCTGATCGACCGGCTGGGCCGGCCGAGGGATCTGATACGGCAGGAGGCGGCGATGGCCGCACGACGCGAGCGGGCGGGGTTGCCGGCATGAGGGTTCACGCACTCCTGGCGATGCTGGTCCTGACCGGGCCGGCACTTGCCCAGACCCAGCGCGCCAACGGCCCGGGCATGACGGCCCTGCCGCTGCCGGCCGGCGCGCGCGTGCTTTCCATGGAGGAGGCCGAGCGGCTTCTGGTGGAGCGCAACCTGTTGGTCGTGGCGGCGCAGCGTGGGGTGGACGCGGCGCGGGCCCAGCGCCTTGTCGCCTCGTCGCTGCCGCCGATGCAGGCGACTGTCGGCAACAACATCGCCGAGTTCAACGAGGCGCGGAACGGCACGCTGCGCGGCGCGCGCTTCATCTCGCCCTCCAACAACATCTCCGCCGGCCTCACCGTGCTCGTGGAGTTGGGCGGCAAGCGCGAGCTGCGCCGGCGCTTCGCCGATGGCAATATCGCCGTCGCCGAGGCGCAGGTGATGGACACGATGCGCGGACAGCTCTTCACGCTGCGCCAGAACTTCATCGGCGCGCTGAATGCGCGCGCCAACCTCGAGGTCGCCTTGGCGAATCGCGGCAGCCTCGACCGCACCGAGAGCCTGCTGCGCCGCCAGCTGACCGACGGCGCCCTGCCCGAGGGCGACCTGCTCCGCTTCCAGGCGAGCCGTCTGCCCTTCGAGGCCGACGTGACCGCCGCCGCCCAGTCCTATGCCGCCGCCGTGGCCCAGGTTGCGGTGGCACTCGCGCTCGACGCGGCGGCCATCGTTCCGGCACCACTCAGCCGCGATCCCATGCGGGTGGCCTTGCCGGCCGTGGCGATCGACGTGCGGGGCCGCTTCGACAGCATGCCGGAGCCCGGCATTTCGCGCGGTGAACTGGGCGATGCCGTGCAGACCCGTCCCGACGTGCTCGTGGCGGCGCGTCAGGCGAATGCCGCCGGCGCCAATACAAGCCTTGCCCAGGCCCAGCGCTGGCGCGACGTGACGGTGAACGGGGGCTGGAGCAGGAGCCGCCTCTCGCAGGATTTGCCGCAATCCTCACAGACGCTGGACGCCACGAACCAGTTCACGCTCAACCTGTCCGTGCCGCTGTTCACCGGACAGATCACGCGCGGCAATATCGGCGCGGCCCAGGGCCAGCAGGCGCAGATCGAGGCGCAGGCGACCAATGCACTGCTCCAGGCCCGGGCGGATTTCGCCACGGCATGGTCCGCCTACGAACAGTCGCGCGCGTTGCTGCGGCTCTATACCGGCGGGGCGCTGAACCGTGCGGAGATGGCCTATCGCAGCGCCGAGCAGGCCTATCTGACCGGCGGGCGCTCGCTGCTCGACGTGCTGGATGCCCTGCGCACGCTGAACGCGACGCGCGTGGCGGGGAACAATGCGCGGGGGCAGTATCTGACCGCGCTGGCGCAGCTCGAATACGCGACGGGCGTGAGCGGGCTGGCGCCGCGGCTGTAGCGTTCGAGGGCAGCGCCCCTCGAACATTGCACCTCCGGCTCAGAGCCTTTCGATCTTCCGCGCCGCCTCGTCGATGAGAGCGACCGCATCGTGGACGCGGTCCTGGTCCAGACCGGCCTCCATGCGATTCTGCAGCACGCTGCGGAGATTGTGCATCGCGCGGCGCAACGGCACGGAGTCGGTGCGGTCGCGCGCTGCTCCGAGCGCGTCGAGCTTGGCCAGGAGCGCCGCTGCCTCGGCCGCATTCGCTTCCAGATGTGCCGTGCCTTCTGCGGTGATGGCGAAGAGCTTGCGCGCTCCCTCCGTCTGCTGCTCGGCGATCAATCCCATCTCATCGAGCAGGGTCAGCGTCGGGTAGACCACGCCGGGACTTGGCGCATAGGCGCCGCCCGTCCGCTCCTCGATGGCACGGATCAGGTCGTAGCCGTGGCGGGGCGTATCCGCGATCAGGCGGAGCAGCACGAGACGCAGCCCGCCTTGATCGAACATCCGGCGCCGGCCGCCGCCATCCGGACCGCGCCCGGCTCCATCCATGCCCCATTCCCGGCCGCCATGGCCGCCGGGCCGGCCCCGCTGCATGGCATGGTGGCCGCCGCAACGGCCCATGCGGCCGTGTTCTCCGTCGTGGCCTGAGGTTCTGTGTCCAAACATCGTATGTCCTTCATGATCTAAAACGATGCTGCTAAGATATATCTTAGAAAGATCTTTGCAAGAGCCGAGCGCAGAATCTTCCGCTGCCTGGCTCGAGACGTTGCCGGGGTTCCCACCGCAGAGGTGCTGATCGTCGTGCCGTCGGGCCGCGCTGGTCTTCGCGGCTAAGCGGTCTCGCCCGGCCGGGGAAGGCGCCAGAACAGCATCGCCGCCAGCGGCAGCAGCCAGACGATGCGCGCCTGATAGCGGTGATGCGGCATCGAGAGAGCGCCGGTGGCCAGTGCATTGCCGGTGATGCCGACCAGGATGCACAGCAGCAGCCCCAACGCCCGTGCATCCCCAGCCGCATGCGCGCGCCACCAAGCCAGTAGCGCGAAGGGCGCGGCGAGCAGCAGCGCCGCCGAGTGGATCCAGACCAGGCGCCGCGCGAAAGGCTTCAACCTGTCCGCCATCTGCCCCGAAGCGTCGAAGCGGGCGACCTCCTCCGCCGGAAAGCCCTTCGCCAGGACCGGACGCACGCCCATCCCGATGTCGTGCCGGGACAGCGTGTCGCCGATCTGGCTGCGGCGCAGCTGGCGCGCGAAATTCACCAGGCCGTCGCGGATCACGTCGAAAGGCTCACGCCGCAGGGTTTCCGAGATGATCTCGCTCGCCTCGGGTGCGAGCTGCCGGCCGCCGAGCGGGATCTGCGTGCCGTCCGGCGCGCGGTTCATGGCGCTGTCGGGCTGCCAGAGGAAGACATCCGAATTGCCCGGCAGGCGCCCCGCGAAGGCGCAGAGGTACCAGCCGGCATCCGGGCAGCGGGCCTCGATCGTGCGCGCCGCCGGGCCGTCCGCAATGAGGCGCGCCAGGAAGAAGGTGCTGCCATAGGGCGAGAGGGAGAACCGCCCATGGCCCACGGCATTGGTCGCGAACAGCAGCAGCAGCGCGCCCGCCAGCGGCACGGCTACCCGCGCCACCGTGGCCCGTCCGGCGCGAAGGATGGCCGCGAGGACCACCAGCGCGAAAAGCACCGGCAGGTTCGACAGATGCGACGCGGTGGCGACGCTTCCCAGCACAATGAGCCATCCGCGCTCGGCGGGCCGAAGCCCGCTCCAGGCCCAGCCCAGCATCGCCGCGCAAAGCACGGCCATGGGCGTCAGGATATCCGGCATCACCATCGCCGCGGACCACGGCGCGCTGGTAAAGGCCGCCAGCAGCGCGCAGACCGCCACATGCCGAACCGGCGCCGCCCGCCCCAGCACGCGCGCCAGCAGCCATATCAGATGGGAGACGATCAGCCCCTGTGCCGCTACGACGCCCCAGAGGCTGACATGCTGATGGAACACCCAGGCGAAGGGCCCGTAGATCCAGGGCTTGTCCCAGATCATCAGCGGTTCGACCGTCTGCGCCAGGAAGGCGCCGGTGTCGCTGAAGATGAGGGGGTCAGTGTTGAAGAAGGCCGGCCAGATCAGCAGCAGCCCACCTGCGAAAATGGCGAGCGCCGCCCTTACCAACGTTGCGCCGCCGCGCTGTCCTCGTGGCGGGCCTCGACCCAGCGGGCATGGCCCGTGGTGAATTCCTCACGTTTCCAGAAGGGCGCCTTGGTCTTCAGCCAGTCCATCAGGAACGCGCAGGCTTCCAGCGCGGCCGACCGATGCGAGCTCGCCGTCAGCACCAGCACGATCGGCGCGCCCGGCACCAGCCGCCCCACGCGATGGATGATCGTGCAGCCCGTCAGCGGCCAACGCGCCTCGGCCTCGGCCGCGATCTTCGCCAAAGCGCGTTCGGTCATGGCCGGATAATGCTCCAGCACCATCGCGGCCAGCCCGTCATCCGCGCGGCAGAGCCCGGTGAAGCTGGCCAGCGCGCCGATATCCGTACGGCCTTCCGTCAAGGCCGCGGTTTCGGCGGCGATATCGAAGGGCGCTTCCTGCACGGCGATGCGCGCCATGTTCAGCCTCCGGTGACGGGCGGGAAGAAGGCGACCTCATCGCTATCCGTCACGGCATCGCCGGCGGTGGCGAAATCCTGGTTGATGGCGGCGCGAATCGTCATGGGATTGGCGAAGGCATCCGAATGCCGCGGACTCAGCGTGGCCAGATGCCGCATCAGCGTTCCGATGTCGGTCACATGATCCGGCCGGGCGATCTCCTCGCCCGCCATTCCAATCTTCTCGCGGACCCAGGCGAAGTACAGGATCTGCATGCGATCAGCGCGGTGTCGGCACCTGCTGGACGTTGCCGCCCGGGCCGATGAGGGTGGTAGTGTTGCCGTCCTGGATAGCCAAGCCGCTGCCTTGCGGCGAGATCGTCGTCTGCACACGGCTGCCCGCGCTGCCGGTGGCGTTCACGGGGCCCTGCGGCGTCTGAAAGACCTGCCCGCTCTCGCGCGGCAGGTCCGTGCGATTCGCGCGCGGCGGCGGCGTGGGTGCCTCGGATATTGGCGAGACGTTGGAACGGGGCACGACGGGATCGAGCGGTGCGCCGCTGCCGCGCCGGCGCGGC
>JAQGHY010000150.1 GCA_028291455.1 Rubritepida sp.
CTCAGCTGGTCAAGGCCTACCAGGACCTGGGCGCCAGCCCGTGGTGGACGACCATCGAGGATATCGCCAGCTACCGGAGCGCGCAGCGGGAGCGGCTGGCGCCCTTGATCAGGGCTTCGGGCGCGCGGGTGGATTGAGGCGGGCGCCTGCACGCGGCGCTTGTCCCGGCTTCCGCCGCACCGCACATTAGGCGGATGGCCGCCACCACCCTGCATATCGCCCCGACCGACCCCGACCCGAGCTTCGCCGAGCTGATCGCCGGCCGGCCGCATCTGTCGATACATGCCCTGGACGGGCTGCTGGTGGAGGAGGTGCCGCTGGCGCGCATCGCCGCCGAGGCTGGGACCCCGACCTGGGTCTATTCCGCAGGCGCCCTGCGGCGGCGGGCGCGGGCCTTGCAGGCGGCGCTGAAGGGCGCCGGGCTGCAGGCGGGCATCCATTACGCGGTCAAGGCGAATACCAGCCTGGCCGTGCTGCGGGTACTGGCGGCCGAAGGTCTCGGGGCCGATGTGGTTTCCGAGGGCGAGCTGCGGGCGGCGCGGGCGGCGGGCATCCCGGCCTCCGCCATCGTCTTTTCCGGCGTCGGCAAGACCGAGCGGGAGATGCGTCTCGCACTGGCCGAGGACATCCTCCAGCTCAACATCGAATCCGCCGAGGAGGCGGAGATGCTGAGCGCCGTCGCCGCCTCCATGGGCCGCCGCGCACGGGTCGCGCTGCGGGTGAACCCGGATGTGGACGCCAAGACCCACGCCAAGATCACCACCGGCCTGACCGAGAACAAGTTCGGCGTGCCCATCGCCATGGCGCCGGAGCTTTATGGGCGGATGTGCGGGCTGCCGGGCCTCGATCCCGTCGGCCTCACCGTGCATATCGGCAGCCAGATTGCCCAGGGCGTCGCCTCCTATCGCGCCGCCTACCAGCGCCTCGGGCAGCTGGTGCGGGAGTTGCGGGCGGCGGGGCATCCCGTCCACCGGGTGGATTGCGGCGGCGGCCTCGGCATTCCTTATCGCGATGAGACGCCCGGTTCGCCCGCCGCGCTGGCCGGCGCCATCAAGGCGGGTCTCGGGGACCTCGGCGTGAAGATCATGCTCGAACCCGGACGCTGGATCTGCGGGCCGGCCGGCGTGCTGCTGACACGGGTGATCGTCGAGAAGCACGCCACCACGCGGCGCTTCGTCATCGTCGATGCCGCCATGAACGATCTGCTGCGCCCGGCCATGTACGAGGCCTGGCACGGCATCCTGCCGGTTTCGCCTAACGCCTTCCATGCGCCGCTTTCTCCGGCAGATGTGGTCGGCCCTGTCTGCGAAAGCAGCGATACCTTCACCCGCAACCGTGACCTTCCCGCCTTGCCGCCGGATTCCCTGGTGACTTTCCTCGATGCCGGCGCCTACGGTGCCTCGATGAGCAGCACCTACAATGCCCGGCCCCTGGCGGCCGAGGTCATGGTGGAGGGTGCCCGTTTCGTGGTGATCCGCGAGCGGCAATCCTACGCCGCCCTGCTGGAAGGCCAGCGCCTGCCGGACTGGACGGGATGACGGAAACGCCCGCCCTTCGCCGCAAGCGCGCCCTGGCGCGCGCGGCCTTGTGGTGGGAGGCCGCCTGGCCCGCGGCCTGGCCGGCGCTCGGCGTGCTGGGCGTTTTCGCCGTGGGTGCCCTGCTCGGGCTGCCGGCGATGATGCCGGGCTGGCTGCACGCGCTGGCTCTTCTGGCTTTCCTCGGCCTGTTCGGCTTCGCGGCCCGGTTCGGCTTCCAGGGGTTCCGGGCGCCGGATGCGGCGGCGATCGACCGCCGGCTGGAGCGCGCCTCCGGCCTTGCCCACCGCCCCCTCGCCGCCCTGCAGGACCGGCCCGCCACCTCCGATCCCGCGGGGATCGCCCTCTGGGGCGCCCATCAGGCCCGGATGCGGCGGATGATCCAGCGGCTGCGCGTCGGCCCGCCACGGCCCGGCCTCGCCGCGCGCGACCGCAAGGCGCTGCGCGGGGGGCTCGTGGTGGCGCTCGCGGCCGCCCTGGTGATCGCCGGCGCCGACGCGCCCGCTTTGCTCGCGCGCGGACTGATGCCGAGCTTCGCCACCCCGCCCCCTCCGGCCGCCCTGCATTACGAGGCCTGGGTGACGCCGCCGAGCTATTCCGGGGCCCCGCCGATCTTCCTCCCCGCGGGCGGCGGCGCGGCCACGGTCCCGGCCGGAAGCCGGCTGCAGGTCGCGGTTTCCGGTGGGCTCGGCGCGGTTCCGGAAATTACCGGCGTTCCCGGCCTGGCCTTCGAAGCCCTCGGCGGCGGCAGCCACACGGCGCAAACGACGCTCAATGCCGGCGCGCGCATTGCCGTCCAGCGCGACGGCCGCGAGCTGGTGGCCTGGAGCCTCGCGGTCCAGGCCGATGCTCCCCCCATCGCCGCCTTCACCGAGGCCCCGGCGCGTTCCCCACGCGGCCTCACGCTTCGCCTGCCCTGGCGCACCGAGGATGACTGGGGCGTGGTCGGGCTGCGCGCCGAGTTCCGCCTCGCGGCGCGGCCGGAAGCGCCGCCGATCACACTCGAGATGACCCTGCCTTCGGCCGAGCCCAAGCAGGCGCGCGGGCTGGCCCAGCCGGACCTGTCCTCCCACCCCTGGGCCGGCCTGGCCGTGGTGCTGCGGCTCGTCGCCCGCGACGGCGCCGGGCAGGAGGGCGTTTCCGAGGACGTCGCGCTGGACCTGCCGGAGCGTAGCTTCAACCACCCCGTCGCCCGCGCGATGATCGAGATCCGCAAGGGCCTGTCGCTCTCGCCCCAGGCGCGGCAGCCGGCCATGCGCGAGCTGGAGCGGCTGACCGGGGAGCCCGAGGCTTTCGAGAACGATATCGGCACCCTGCTCGCGCTGCGCGCCACGCGCGGTCAGCTCCAGCGCGACCGCCGGCCTGAGGCGGTCGGCGAGGTGCAGGACCTGCTCTGGGAAGCCGCCCTCGCTTTGGAGGAAGGCCGCGACACCCGCACCGCCCGTGCCCTGGCCGAGGCCCAGCGCTCCCTGCGCGAGGCGATGAACGAGGCCGAGCGCAATCCGCAGGACGAGCAGCAGCGCAGCGAGGTCGAACGCCAGATCGAGCAGCTGCGCGAAGCGATCCGCCGGCACCTCGAAGCCATGGGGGAGCGCCTCCAGCGCGAGAATGCCGAGGCGCTGCCCTACGATCCCCAGCAGCGCATGCTCGACCAGCGCGACATGGACCGCCGCACCCGCCGCATGGAGGAGGCCGCGCGCCAGAACCGCATGGAGGATGCCCGGCGCGAGTTGTCCGAGCTCGAGGACATGCTGCGCGCCCTGCAGGAGGGGCGCGTGGCCCGCGGCGAAAGCCCCGAGCGCCAGCGCCAGCGGGAGCGCGGCCAGCAGCAGATGGGCGCCGTGCAGGACATGGTCCGCCGCCAGGGCGAGATGGTCGACGAGGGCCAGCGCCGCTCCGAGCAGGAGGAGCAGCGCGCCGTCCAGCAGCGCCGCGCGCAGCAGCCCTGGAATCAGCGCCTCGGTGCGCCAAGCCAGCCCAATGCCGGCGAGCAGCAGCAGGCCGAGCGGGAGGCCCAGCAGGGCCAGCAAGGCGAAACCCGCCGCCAACGCGCCCTGCGCCGCGCCCTGGGCGAACTCATGCAGCAGCAGGGCGACCTGACGGGCGAGATTCCCGAAGCCCTCGGCCAAGCCGATCAGGCGATGCGCGAGGCCCAGGAAGCTCTCGGCGGCGGCACCGATGCCCGGCCCCACCAGCAGGAAGCCATGCGCCGCCTCCAGGAGGCCGGCCGCCAGATGTCCCAGCAGATGCAGCGCCAATTCGGCCAGGGGCAGGGCCAGGGGGAAGGCGAGGGCGACGACGATAGCGGCGGCGACACGGAAATGGGCGGTGAGAGCCCGGATGGCCAGCAGCAGCTCGGCGAGGGCCGCGATCCCCTCGGCCGCCGCTCGCGCGAGAGCACCGGCACTGCCGATAACGGCAGCGACACCCGGGTCCCGGACGAGAGCGAGCTGCTGCGTACGCGGCGCCTGCAGGAGGAACTACGGCGGCGTGGGGCCGAGCGGGAACGGCCGGTGGAAGAACTCGACTACATCGACCGGCTGCTGCGGCGGTTCTGAGGGAAACCGCCCTTAGCAGCTCGCGCTCGCTTCAGCCCGGCGGCGGAGCCACTCCGGCGGGCGGCGGATTCTGGTTGGGCCGGTTGGGTCGCACAAGATCGCCGCTGCGGATCGAATCCGACGGGCTGTTGATCACCCATTCGGCCCGGTCCAGGCCGGAGCTGACGTCGAGCATCGCCCCATGGTCGCGCCCGATACGGATCGGCTTGACCGAGACCTTGCCCTGGTCGTCCACCACGGCGACCGAGGTGCCGTCGCTGCGGAAGATCAGGGCGCTGGCGGGGATGCGCACCTGGGTCGTGCTCCCCGTGGGCGGCAGCTCCAGCCGCACCTGGGCGTAGCCGCCGGGCTTCAGCAGGCCTGCTTCGTTGTCGACGGTCAGCTGCACGAGCATCGTGCCGGATGGCACGTCCACCGCATCCGCCGTCCGCGTCAGCTCGGCCGTGAAGGTCTGGTCGCCGTGCTCGGGTACCGTGAACTGTGCCGTGACGCCTGGGCGGATGGCCGCGGCATAGGCCTGCGGCACGCGGATATAGAGACGCAGCTTGGTGCTGTCGGTGATGGTGAAGAGCGCCACCGAGGTCGTGGCGCCGGCGGCGATCAGCGCGCCGACATCGGTGCCGCGGCTGGTCACGGTGCCGTCGAAGGGCGCCACCACCTGGGTGAAGCCGGTCAGCGCGCGCAGGCGGTTCACCTCGGCCTCGGCCTGGGTGATCTGCGCGTTGCGGGCGGCGAGGTCGCCGCGGCGTTCGTCGGTCGCCTGCTGCGAGACGACGTTGCGCGCGACCAGTTCATTCCAGCGCTGGGCGCTGCGGGCGGAGAGGTCGCGCTGGGCGCGCACGGTCGTGAGCGCTGCATTGGCCGCGGCGAGCTGCTGCTCGACCTCGGGTGCGTCGATCACGGCGAGGAGCTGGCCGGCCGTGACCATGTCGCCGATATCGACGAGCCGACGGGCAACGAAGCCGCTGGTCCGCGCATAAACGGGTGCCTCGGCCCTGGCGGCCAGGCGACCGGGCAGGCTGAGCGGACGGGAGCGCACCTCGGAGGGCTGGACCACGTTCACGCTGGGGACCGCGGCGGCGGTGGTGACCTCGCGTAGCCTCGCCTGTGCCTCGGTCCGGGAGGCGAAGGTGAGCCAGAGCACCCCTCCCAGCCCGGCCAGGCCGACCAGGAGGAAGAGGCCGACCCGGCGTGGACTGGCCATTGCTGCCGTGGCCTCGGGGGCGTGGATGGTTGCTTCGGGCGCGGATGCTGCGGGCATGGGTGCTTCAGGCATGGGCAACACCTTCGGGATGGGCGGTACGGGGCACCGGGCGGCGGCCGTGGATCATGGAAAAGATGGTGGGGACGAAGATCAGCGAGGCGCAGGTCGCGACGATGAGGCCGCCGATCACGGCCCGGCCCAGCGGCGCGTTCTGCTCGCCGCCCTCGCCGAGGCCAAGCGCC
This sequence comes from Rubritepida sp., assembly GCA_028291455.1. Lineage (GTDB taxonomy): Bacteria > Pseudomonadota > Alphaproteobacteria > Acetobacterales > Acetobacteraceae > Roseococcus. The sequence goes on from JAQGHY010000150.1 coordinate 5,540, forward strand.
ATCGGGGCCATGCCGATGATCATGGCGAGCGCCGTCATCAGCACGGGGCGGAAACGGGTGATCCCGGCCTCGAAGGCGGCCATGCGGCCGTCGCCGAGCTCGTCCAGCTTCTCGCGGGCGAAGCTGATCACGAGGATCGAATTCGCGGTCGCGACGCCCATGCACATGATCGCGCCGGTCAGCGCCGGCACGGAGAGGGGCGTGCCCGTCACGAAGAGCATCCAGGCGATGCCGGCCAGCGCGGCCGGCAGCGCCGCGACGACGATGAAGGGATCGGCCCAGGACTGGAAGTTCACGACGATGATCAGGTAGATCAGCACCACCGCGCCCAGCAGGCCGAAACCCATGCCGGCGAAGGCGACGTTCATCGTCTGGTACTGGCCGCGCAGCGTGATCCGCACGGCCGGCGGCTTCTCGCCATCGAGCTGGGCGATCGCGCGCTGCACGTCGGTGGCCACGGCACCGAGGTCGCGCCCCTGGGTCGCCGCATAGACGCTGACCAGCGACTGGATGTTGTACTGCGAGACCACCGCCTGGGAGGGCAGCCGGACGAGGCTGCCCAGGGCGCCCAGCATCTGCGGCTCGGTCGAGCGGGCGCCGGTGACCGGGGTGGATTCGAGCTCCTCGATCGTGTCCGCCAGGTATTCCGGCGTCTGCGCGACGACGGCATAGGTCACGCCATTGGCCGGGTTCAACCAATAGACCGGTGCGGTCTGCGACGAGCCCGCGATGGAGCCGGCGAGGCTGGTGGTCACGTCGCGCTCATCGAAGCCCATCGCGTTGATGCGGGTGCGGTCGGCCATGAAGCGCAGCGCGGGGCTGCCGGCGGGCTGCTGGATGCGGGCGTCCACCAGCCCGTCGATGCCTCGGACGGCGCGCAGGATGCGCTGCGCGTGCTCCTGGTTCTGGGCGGGGTTCGGGCCGGTCACCTGGATATCGATCGGCGCGGGCGAGCCGAAGTTCAGGATCTGGCTGGTGATGTCGGCCGGCAGGAAGGAGAAGGTCACGGTCGGGAAGAGGCGCGGCAGCTCCAGCCGCAGGCGCTGCACATGCTCGCCCGTCGGCGTGTGGTCGTGCTTCAGGCTGATGAGGATGTCGCCATCCATCGACCCGATGGTGCCCGACGCTGCGTAGGTCACGTTGATGCCGCTGGAGGAGAGGCCGATATTGTCGACGATGGTCTGGATCTGCTCCTGCGGGATCAGCCGGCGCACCTCGTTCTGAATGCGGTCCGACAGCGCCGAGGTCTCCTCCAGGCGCGTGCCGGAGGGTGCGCGGATGTGCATGGCGATGGTGCCGCTGTCCACGGCGGGGAAGAAGTTCTGGCCCAGGAAGGGCACCAGCGTGAGGCTGCCGAAGGAGAAGACCAGGAACAGGACCACGGTCGTGACGCGCGCGGTGATGGCCAGGCGCAGCAGGCGGCCATAACCCATCCGGATCGCCTCGAACACGCGCTCGAAGCCGCGCTGGAAATGGCCGAAGATGTGGGTCGGCGGCGGCGGATTATGGCCGTGGCTCAGGTCATGCGGCCGCAGCAGGTACATCGCCATGGTCGGCACCAGCGTGCGCGACAGGATGAAGGAGGAGATCATCGCGAAGACGACCGAGAGCGCCATCGGCACGAACAGGAAGCCCGAGACGCCCGGCAGGAAGAACATCGGCACGAAGACGATGCAGATGCAGAGCAGCGAGACGAAGGCCGGGACGACGATCTGTTGGGCACCGTCGAGGATGGCGGAGC
>JAQGHY010000187.1 GCA_028291455.1 Rubritepida sp.
GCCTCGTGCTGCTGACGGGGCTAAAGCTTCCGCCGCCGCCGCCGCGCGCCGCGGTGACGACGCCGGTCGGCGAGATCATCCGCCGCCCGGCCTTCGTGACGGCTGTTGTCACCGCGCTCGTCGCCTATGGCACGATGAACCTCGCGATGACGGGCACGCCGTTGGAGATGCTGCTCTGCGGCTTCAGCTTCACGGATTCCGCCACGGTCATCCAGGCGCATTCCATCGCCATGTTCGCGCCGGGGTTCTTCACTGGCCATCTCATCCACCGCTTCGGCGTGCGGCCGGTGATCGTGGCCGGCGCCTGCCTGACGGCGGCCTGTGTGGCGGTGGCCCTGACGGGCGAGAGCTTCGCCCACTTCACCATCGGGCTCGCGCTGCTCGGCCTCGGCTGGAACTTCATGTTCGTGGGTGCGACGGCGCTGCTGGCGACGAGCTATGCGCCGCATGAGCGCGTGCGGGCCCAGGCGGCGAACGACTTCATCGTCTTCGGCACCGTGGCCTGCACGGCCTTTCTCTCGGGCTACGTGCATGCGCGCTTCGGGTGGAACGTGCTGAACCTGACGCTGATCCCCCCGCTGGTCGCGGCGATGTGCCTGCTGGCCTGGCAGAAGGCGCGCAAGGCGGGGCAGGGAGCGGCGATGCCTGCGCGTTAGGATTGCGGGCAAAAAAAAGCGCCGGAGGTTTCCCGCCGGCGCCGTTCACGCGATGCGTGGAGCCTATTCGGCCGGGCGGAACTTGCCCGTGCTGGGCGTAGCTTCGCCCTCCATCGTGAAGATATCCCGATCCTTGGTCTCCGGCACGAAGATGATGCCGATGATGACAGTCGCGACCGCGAAGATGATCGGGTACCAGAGGCCGTAGTAGATATCGCCCGTGGCCGCGATCAGCGCGAAGGTCGTGGCCGGCAGCAGCCCGCCGAACCAGCCGTTGCCGATGTGGTAGGGCAGCGACATGCCGGTGTAGCGGATGCGTGTCGGGAAGAGCTCCACCAGCGCTGCCGCGATCGGCCCGTAAACCATCGTCACGTAGACGATCAGGATGAACAGGATGCCGATGATGACAGCCGGCTGCTCGCGGAAGATGTCGAAGGGATGCGCCATCTTCACGACCGACGGGTTTGCCGCCGGGGGGAAGCCTGCCGTGTTGAGCGCCGTCGTCACATCGCGGGCGAAGGCTGCGCGGGCCGCGACCGCGCCAGCGCCGGCCTGCGCCGCATTGAAGGACGGCACCGAGATGCTACCGATCCGCACCGCGGCGATGCTGCCGGTCGGCGCGTCCTCATGGCGATAGGCCACCGAGGCGGCGGCGAGGACCTGCTTGGCGATATCGCAGGAACTGATCGTCACCGGGGTCGCGACCGGATTGAACAGGAAATGGCAGTCCGCGGGATCGGCGACCACGGTCACCGGGATGTTCTGTTGTGCCGCATAGAGGGCCGGATTGGCCTCCCGTGTCAGGGTCTGGAACAGCGGGAAGTAGGTGATCGCCGCCAGCGCGCAGCCCGCCAGGATGATCGGCTTGCGGCCGATCTTGTCGGAGAGCCAGCCGAAGAGGACGAAGCCGCCGGTGCCCAGGATGAGCGACCAGGCGATCAGCAGGTTCGCCGTATAGCCGTCGACCTTCAGGATGCTCTGGATGAAGAACAGCGCGTAGAACTGGCCGGTGTACCAGACGACGCCCTGGCCCATGGTCAGCCCGAACAGCGCGATGAGCGCGATCTTGGCGTTCTTCCACTGGCCGAAAGCCTCGGAGAGCGGAGCCTTGGACCCCGTGCCCTCGGCCTTCATCTTCTGGAAGGCCGGGCTCTCGTTCAGCTGCAGCCGGATCCAGACGGAGACGCCGAGCAGCAGAATCGAGAGCAGGAAGGGTATGCGCCAGCCCCAGTCGGCAAAGGCGGCCTCGCCGAGCGCGGTGCGGGTGAAGAGGATCACCAGCAGCGAGAGGAACAGGCCGAGGGTGGCCGTGGTCTGGATCCAGCTCGTGTAGAAGCCGCGCCGCCCCTGGGGCGCGTGCTCGGCCACATAGGTCGCGGCGCCGCCATACTCGCCGCCGAGCGCAAGGCCCTGAAGCAGCCGCAGGATGATGAGGATGACCGCGGCGGAAATGCCGATCTGGTCCGAGGTGGGCAGGATGCCGACGATGAACGTTGAGGTGCCCATGATCAGGATAGTGATGAGGAAGGTATACTTCCGGCCCACGAGGTCACCCAGGCGGCCGAAGACCAGGGCGCCGAACGGACGCACGAGGAAGCCGGCCGCGAAGGCCAGCAGCGCGAAGATGTTGCGCGTGTTCGGATCGAACTGGCCGAAGAACTTGGCCCCGATGATTACGGCGAGGCTGCCGTAGAGGTAGAAATCGTACCACTCGAAGACGGTGCCGAGGGAGGAGGCGAAAATCACCTTTCGCTCTTCCCGCGACATTGGCCTAGGGGCCACTGCTTGTCCTGACATTCCCAACCCTTTCTCAGCGGCCTTCAGGCCACGCTTAATGCCGTTATCGCCCGAGATTGCGATTCGGTCACTCTTTCTCTTCTGGCGAAAGGACCAGCGCAAATCAATCTAAACGTTAAGGAGCTATAGGTTGGTTGTTAGCGCTGAAGCGATCCGGGAATACTATGTCCCGGCAACCGAACCGGAGGCCGAATGGACCCGATGATCCGATGGGGCATCCGCCTCGCCCAATGGTACCGCCACCCGCCCTCGCGGCAGCGGTTGATCGTCATGGCGGTCGTGATCGTCGCCTGCCTGGCCGCTCTCGCGATCGAGCGGATCTTCGGCTGGCCCTCCTGGCTCACCACGAACGGCCGCCTGCCGCATTCGCCCCGAATCCACTGACCCGGATCCATTGAGGGGTCAGGCCAGGCCCAGCACGTCCCTCATCGAGTAGAGGCCGGGCGCGCGGCCCTTCAGCCAGAGCGCGGCACGCACCGCGCCGGTCGCATAGGCCCGCCGGTCGAAGCTGCGATGCGTGATGGCGATGTGCTCGGACCCGGCGGCGAAGAGCAGCGTGTGCTCGCCCACCACCTGCCCGCCGCGCAGCGCCGCAAAGCCGATGGTGCCGGTGCCGCGCGCGCCGGTATGCCCGTCGCGCCCACTTTCGCGCCCGGCCTCCTCCAACGTGGTCCCGCGCCCCTTGGCCACGGCGCGGCCCATGGCGACGGCGGTGCCGGATGGCGCATCCACCTTCTGCCGGTGATGCATCTCGACGATCTCCGCGTCGTACTGCTCGGCGGGCCGCGCGGCGGCGAGCTTCTCCGCCATGGCGATCACGAGGTTCACGCCGGTCGCGAAATTCGCGGCATAGACGATGGGCGCGCGCATCGCGGCCTCGGCCACGGCCTTTTCCTCAGCGGCCGAAAGCCCGGAGGAGCCGAGCACCAGGCCCTTCCCCAGCTCGGCCGCCAAGGCGGCATGGACCGGGGCGGTCTGCGCATGGGTGAAGTCGATCACCACGTCGCTGACCTCGAACAGCCCGCGCGGATCGTCGCCGCGCTTCGTGCCGCCGGCGAGCACCGCGCCCGCGGCGGCGATTTCCTCGGCCAGAAGCTGGCCCATGCGTCCGGCGATGCCGGTGACGCCGATGCGAAGGCTCATGCGCGTTTTCCTGCGTTCGGATTGTCATGCCGCGACCCTACCCGCCAAGGCAACCCTGCCAGGACCTCCGGCGTTCTCCAGCCGCGTACCGAAAGGAAGGAAGAACGATGATCACCCCAACGAACCAGCCCACCACTGCCGACCTCACCGAGGACACGCAGGGCTCGCTGATCGCGGCCGGCAAGGTCAACGGCGCCTCCGTCTATGGCGCGGATGCCGAGCGGATCGGCCATATCGAGGATCTGATGATCGACAAGCGCGCCGGCACCGTCGAGTACGGCGTGCTGCATTTCGGCGGCTTCCTCGGCCTCGGCTCCAAGCATTACGCCGTGCCGTGGCGGATGCTGCGCTACGACAACGAGCTGGAAGGCTTCGTGGTCGAGAACATCACCAAGGCGCGGCTGGACAACGCGCCGGTCTACGAGCCCGCGGGCGTGCGGGACTGGAACATGGTCGACAACTACTGGGGCATGTGAACTCCGGAGGGCTTGCGCCTCAGCGCGCAAGCCCTTCCCAGAATTCCTTGACCCGGGCGAAGAAGCCCTCGCTTTCCGGGCTGTGCTTGCCGCCGGCTTCCGCCTCGACCTCGAACTCCTCCAGGAGTTCGCGTTGACGTGCCGACAAGGCCTGCGGCGTTTCCACGACGACCTGCACATACATGTCGCCGCGCGCCGTGTTCCGCAGCACTGAAAACCCCTTGCCGCGCAGGCGGAAATTGTCGCCCGTCTGAGTGCCCGCGGGGATCTTCACGGCCGAACGCCCGCCATCGATCGAC
>JAQGHY010000194.1 GCA_028291455.1 Rubritepida sp.
ATGGTGGAGGAGCTCTGGGTCTTCTACCTGCTGGGGATCGTGATGGGCGTGGCGCATGCGACCGAGCCGTGGGGTGCGGCGATGGCGGTGGTCGTGGCGCTGGCGTAGCAGCCGCTGCGGGTGATCACCGCGATCACCTTCGTGACGGGCTTCACCGCCACGATCTTCACGCCGCTGGTGGTGGCGCTGATCGCGGCCTTCGGCTGGCGCGGCGCGCTTTGGGCGCTGGCCGCGTTGCAGATGATCCCTGCAGTGACCGCCTGGTGGCAGTTCCGCGGCGGCGTGCAGCCCTTGGCGCTCACGGCGGCGCGGACCGACGGCGCGCTGCTCCGGACGATGCGCCGGCCCGCCTTCTGGGGCCTGGCGTTGTGCTTCGCCGCGCACGGCTTCATCGCCGTGGGGCTGGGCGCGCATCTGGTGCCGCTGCTGCGCGAGGAGGGGCTGACGGAGACCAGCGTGATCCTCCTCGTCTCGCTGCATGGTCCGCTTCAGGTGGCAGCGCGGGCGATCCTGTTTTTCGCGGGCGGCCGGGCCTCGATGCGGTTGGTCGGCCTCGGCTCGATCCTGCTGCTGCCGGTGGCGATGCTCTGGCTCGCCATGGCACCGCCCGCCTTCCTCTGGCTGGTGCCCTTCATCTTCGCCTGGGCGGTGGCGGATGGGCTGCTGACGATCGTGCGCGCAGCCGGCACCGCCGAGATCCTGGGGCGAGAGGGCTATGGCGCGGTGACGGGCGCGATCTCGCTGATCGGCGTGCTGCCGCGCACGGCGGGGCCGGTCACGCTGGCCCTGGTCTGGCAAGCGCAGGGCGGCTACGGCGCGGTGCCCTGGCTGCTGGCCGGCGTGGCGGCGCTGGGCGCGGCGAGCTTTTTGCTGGCGGTGCGGGATCGGGGCTAGGCTCGCGGATCATACCCGGAGCGGCCCGCATGCGCCTCCCAATCCTCCTTGCTGCCCTCTTGGCGATGGCCATGCCGGCCGCCGCGCAGCAGGCGCCGAGCGGGGTTCTCCTCACCGGTCGCGCGCAGACCGGCACCGATACCAGGGACGTCCGGTTCGAGCTCTTCTGTTCGCAGAACGGCAGGGGCACCACCGGCCTGCTGGCGATCGATCTCCATGTGCCCCGGCACGAGCAGCTCGCCCCGGTCTTCGACTTCGATCCCTTCGAGGGGCCGGACGCCAATGCCGGCCAGCGCACCCGGCTGGAGACCCCCGGCGGCGGCAATGCCCGCTTCGCCGTCTCCGGCTCGATCGGCGTTGCCGAGGATGTGCCCTTCGTCTTCAGCCTCGCCGCCGCGCGGCGCCGGGATGCACCGAGGCTGGCCGCGCTGGCGCGCGTGTTGCGGCCGCTGACCGCCGGGCCGTCGCAGCTGGTCTGGACGCAGGAGAACACGCGGCGTGGCGGGCCGGCCATCGTCGCCCGGCTGGACGGGAGCGCGGAGGATTCGGTCCGGCTGCGCACGCTGCTGGCGCCCTGCCTCGCCGCCCCCTGAGCCGCTTTCCGCTGGCGGCGCGGGGATGGGGGTGAGACTGTGCCCCCAATCGTGCGGGGGATGATGCATATGGAATACGTACTTTTGGTCTTGATCGTGGTGGCGATCATCGCCGTCTTTCAGGGGGTCCGCACCGTTCCGCAGGGGCAGATCTGGACCGTCGAGCGCTTCGGCCGCTTCGTGCGGACGCTGGAACCCGGGCTCAACCTGATCATCCCTATCATCGACCGAATCGGGCCACGGCTCAGCATCCAGGAGACGGTGCTGGACATCCCCGAGCAGGCCGTCATCACCAAGGACAACGCGGCCGTGCTGGTGGACGGGATCGTCTATTACCGCGTGATGGACGTGGTGAAGGCGGCCTATCAGGTGGCGCAGCTTTCGCGCGCTCTTGAGGCGCTGGCGATGACGAACCTGCGCAGCGTGATCGGCTCCATGACCTTCGACGAGACGCTGAGCAAGCGGGAGGAGATCTCCCGGCAACTCATGGCGGTGCTCGACGCCGCGACGGATCCCTGGGGCGTGAAGGTCACCCGCGTGGAACTCCGCAAGGTCGAGCCGCCGGCGAATTTGATCGAGGCGATGAACCTGCAGATGACGGCCGAGCGCCGCCGCCGCGCGGTGGTCGCCGAGGCCGAGGGCAAGCGCGAGGCAGTCGTGCTGGAGGCGCGCGGGCGGATGGAGGCGGCCGAGATGGACGCGCAGGCGCGTGAGCGCCTCGCGGGGGCCGAGGCCAAGGCCGTCGAGGTCGTCGCCAAGGCGGCCGAGGGCGCGGGCGGGGCGGCGCTGAGCTACTTCATCGCGGAGAAGTACATGCACGCGCTGGAGGGGCTCGCCTCCAATCCGGCCACGAAGACGCTGGTGATTCCGATGGAGACGTCGTCGATGGCTGGCAATATCGCACAGGTGATGGCTACGCTATCGGCGGCAGGAACTCCGCCGACCCAACCGCCGCGCGGGCCGTTCGGCACCAGGCCGTGATCCACAAGCGTGGATCAGGGCCTGGGGCTTCGCTGGGAGGCGACTCACCGCTTCGGCGAAGCCGCCTTAGCGGATCGCGCTCCAGATGAACGGCATGTCCTGGGAAGTCCTGGCAATCGCCGCGCTGGTCCTGCTGGGGCTGGAAATGCTGATGCCGATGACCGTCTTCCTCTGGATGGGAATCGGCACGGCCGCGGCGTCGCTGGTCTCGTTCTATGGCGTGGGCTGGCCGGGGCAGGTGTTCGTCTTCCTGCTGGGCACGTCCGGCAGCCTGGCGACGTATTTCATCCGGCGCGGCCGGTTGAAGCCCGCCGATGTATCGCGCCCGGGGCTAGTCCTGGACGGCCTGCGGGGCACCGCGCTGGGTGAGATCGCGCCGGCCGGACGGGTACTTGTGGCGGATGGCAGTTGGGCCGCCCGCTCGCGCAGCGGGGCGGCAATCCCGGACGGCACCGCGATCATCGTCGTCGGGCATGACGGGGCGACGCTGATCGTGGAGCCGAGCCGCTAGGATCAGACGGCCTCGGCCATCGCCGGGTAGTCGTTATACCCAGTCGCGTCGCTGCTGTAGATCGTGGCGGCATTGACGGCGTTGAGCGTCGCGTCCCGGCGGAAGCGTTCCACCAGGTCCGGGTTGGCGATGTAGAGGCGGCCGAAGGATGCCGCATCCGCATCGCCCCGCGCGATCGCGGCCTCAGCCGTCTCCTGGGTCAGCCCATCGTTGACGATGAAGGCGCCACGGAATTTCCGCCGGACCATCGGGCCGATGGCCTCGTCTCCACGGTCCAGCGACTCGCGGGCGAAGATGAAGGCCAGCTTCCGCGCATCCAGCTGCTCCGCCACATAGCCGAAGAGGGCGCGGGGATCGCTGTCCTCCATCGAATGCGAGTTGGACATCAGGTTCAGGTGCACGCCGACGCGATCGGCGGGCCAGACCTCCAGGATCGCGTCGATGGCTTCCAGGAGAAGCCGCGCGCGGTTCTCGATGGAGCCGCCATAGCTGTCGGTGCGCTTGTTCGATCCATCGTGGAGGAACTGATCGAAGAGATAGCCATTGGCGGCATGCAGCTCGACACCGTCGAAGCCGGCGCGGAGGGCATTGCGGGCACCGGTGCGGACATCCTCGATGATCCCCGGAAGTTCGTCCGTCTCCAATGCGCGCGGAACCTCGAAGGGCTTCTGCGGCCGCAGGACACTGACATTTCCCCCGGCGGCGATCGCGCTGGGGGCGACCGGCAGCTGGCCGTCGAGATAAACAGGATCGGAAATCCGGCCGACATGCCACAGCTGCGAGACGATGTGCCCGCCCGCCGCATGCACCGCCGCGTTGAGCTCCGTCCAGCCGCGAACCTGCTGTTCCGACCAGATGCCGGGCGTGTTGGGGTAGCCGACGCCCTGCGGGCTGACCGAGGTCGCCTCGGTGATGATCAAGCCCGCGCTTGCGCGCTGTACATAGTGCTCGGTGTTGAGAGGGCCGGGGCTGCGCTGGTCGAAGGCGCGCATGCGCGTCAGCGGCGCCATGACGACGCGGTTGGGCAGCTGCATCGCGCCGATCTGAATGGGGTCGAGTAGGGTCGTCATGGGTCGGGTCCTTCGCGCCGCGCGATGGCGGCGCATGTTGGGAAGAGGGTCAGTTGGACGGTGCGGCATGCTTGCCGCCCCAGGCCAGGAAGGCCTGGAGGATCGGCTCGAAATCCCGGCCCGCCGCCGTCAGGAGGTATTCGTGGCGCACCGGCCGGTCGGAGTATTGCCGCCGCTCCAGCAGGCCATGCTGGACGAGCCGGTTGAGGCGCCGCGTCAGGGTATTTGTGCCGATCCCCAGACTTTTTTCGAACGCGTCGAAGCGCGTCTTGCCCAGGTAGGCGTCACGCAGGATGAGGATGCTCCACGCTTCGCCGACCATTTCAAGGCTGCGGGCGACGAGGCATGGCATGTCGCCGAAACACTTGCGCTGCATCAGAGATAAGTGGCTTCCATTATGGAAGTAATTGGTGCCGGCGCTTCCAGACGACAAGGCCGCGGCTAGACGAAACCTTCGGCGACGAGGCGGCTGCCCGCCGAGTCGATCTCATGGCGTTGGCCCTGCATGGCCGAAGCTCGTTCGCTCTAGGCCCGCGTCTCCCGCGCCTGCGTCGCCAGCACATCCGCGCGCTCGTTCATCGGATGTCCCGAATGCCCGCGCACCCAGAGCCACTCGACCTCATGCGGTTTTGCCGCCGCCAGCAGTCTCTGCCAGAGCTCGTAATTCTTCACCGGATCCTTCGCCGAGTTGCGCCAGTTGTTGCGCACCCAGCCCTTGATCCAGCGCTCCATCCCGTTGCGCACGTATTCGCTATCCGTGTGAAGCTTCACGCGGCAGGGGCGCTTCAGCGCCTCCAGCGCCGCGCAGGCGGCCGTCAGCTCCATGCGGTTGTTGGTGGTGGCGGGGTCCGAGCCCATCAGCTCCTTCTCGGTCGAGCCGAAGCGCATGATCGCGGCCCAGCCACCGGGGCCGGGATTGGGCTTGCAGCCGCCATCCGTGAAGATCTCCACGAATTCCTGAGTCTCAACCACCAATCGCCTCCGGGCCCGTCGCATGCGCAAAGAAGCGAAGCTTGTGCAGATATTCCAGCGGGTCCTTGCGCGTGACCATCGCACCCGCCGGCGTGTTCACCCAGTCGTAGAGCCGCGTCAGCAGGAAGCGCATCGCAGCACCCCGGCACAGCACCGGCAGCGCCGCGAGCTCCGCCGCACTCATCGGCCGGCGCGCGGAATAGGCGCGCAGGATTGCCCGGGCCTTGGTGACGTTGAAGGAACGGTCTGCCTCGAAGCACCAGGCGTTCAGGCAGACCGCGACGTCATAGGCCAGCAACTCGGTGCAGGCGAAATAGAAGTCGATGATCCCCGAAAGGCGCGGCTTGCCGTCCTCCTCGAGGAAAAACACGTTGTCGGGAAACAGGTCCGCATGGATCTGGCCGACCGGCAGCGCGCCGGGTTCCGGCCAGGCGGCGAGAATGGCGGCCAGCGCCGCATCCAGCTCCGCGACCAGCCCCGGCTGCACGCTCTCGCCATCCGCCCGGCAGGCGTCGAGCAGCGGCGCCCAGGATGCCGCACCCAGCCCGTTCGGCCGCACGTCCGGGAAATCCTGCCCCGCCAGATGCAGCCCGGCGAGCGCGTCGCCCAGCGGCCCGCAATGCTCGGGCCTGACGCGGCGCGGCCAGACGCCGGGGAGGAAGGTGCAGATCGCCGCCGGCCGGCCCGCCAACTCGCGCAGCGCCGCGCCGTCACGTCCGGCGACCGGCAGGGGCGCGGAGAGCCCATGCGCAACCAGGTGCTGCATGAGGTTCAGGAACCACGGCAATTCCGCCGGTTCCACGCGCTTCTCGTAAAGGGTGAGGATGTAGTCCCCCGCCGTCGTCTTCAGCGCGTAGTTGGAGTTCTCCACGCCCTCCGCGATGCCGCGGAAGGCCAGCAATTCGCCCAATGCGTAGTCGGCGAGGAACGCGCGCAGCGCCTCGTCGGAGACCTCGGTATAGACGGCCACGGGCTAGACCGTGGCGGGGGTGGCCAGGGCCGCGGGGAGCTTGAAGATGACCTTCTCCTCGGCCACCACGATCTCCTCGATGGTGAGGGTGAAGCGCTCGCGCAGCCGCTCCAGCACTTCCTCCACGAGGACTTCCGGCGCGCTGGCGCCGGCGGTGATGCCGATGCGCCCGATGCCGTCCACCGTCGCGAGGTCGAGGTCGCGGCCGCGCTGCACCATCACCGCCTTGGCGGAGCTGGCCCGGCCCGCGACTTCCACGAGCCGCACGGAGTTGGACGAGTTCGGCGCGCCGACCACGATCATCATGTCCACCTGCGGCGCGATCTCCTTCACCGCCGCCTGGCGGTTCGTGGTCGCGTAGCAGATGTCCTCCTTGGCCGGCGCGGCGATGTGCGGGAAGCGCTGCTGCAGGATGTTCACGATCTCGGCGGTGTCGTCGACCGAAAGCGTGGTCTGCGTGATGAAGGCGAGCGGCCGGCCGACCGGGGGCTGCACGGTGCGGGCCTGATCCTCGTCCTCCACCAGCGTCACGGCGCCGGGCGGAAGCTGGCCCATGGTGCCGATCACCTCGGGATGCCGGGCGTGGCCGATCAGGATCAGGTGGCGGTCTCGCGAGAAATGGTGCTCCGCCTCGCGATGGACCTTGCTGACCAGCGGGCAGGTGGCGTCGAGGAAGAACATCTCGCGGCGCTCGGCCTCGTCGGGAATCGCCTTGGGAACGCCATGGGCGGAGAAGACGACGGGCTGGCCGTCGTTGGGGATCTCGTCCAGCTCCTCGACGAAGACGGCGCCCTGGCGTTCCAGGGCCTCCACCACGAAGCGGTTGTGGACGATCTCATGCCGCACGTAGACCGGCGCGCCGTAACGCTTCAGCGCCTCCTCGACGATCTTGATGGCCCGGTCCACGCCGGCGCAGAAGCCGCGCGGTCCGGCGAGAAGGACATGGAGAGGGGGCTTTTCGGCCATGCGGTAAAGGATCCCAGCGCTTGATGCAGTTTGCTCAGACTATCGCTTTGCGGCGATCGGTGCCAGACGGAGCGCAGCAGGAGGGGTGAGCATGCGTCTGGCCTTGGGTTTGCCCGCCGTTCTGGCGGCGATGGTAGTGGCGGGTTGCGCGCCGCAGCGAATCGAGGATCTGCTCGTCTCCTGCCCGACATTGGCCCTTCCCGCCGATGTCGCCGACCTGTCCCGCTACACGCCCGGCACGCCGCCCGATCTTTCGACCCTCATCCTGGATGCGCGGGTGGTGGCGGTCGACGCCAATTGCCGCCGAGGCCGCCGCGACCAGAGCATCGATGCAACGCTGTCCCTCCGCTTTCAGATGGATCGCGGCCCGGCCGCGTCAAGCCGCTCGTTCGAGCTGCCCTGGTTCATCGCGGTGCTGGACGCCCGCACCGACGACGTGGTGAGCCGCCAGACCTTCACCCTGCCGGCGCAATTCGGCGCCAATACGACGCGCTCGTCGATCAGCACCCAGCCGGTGGATGTGAGTTTTCCGACGGGGAACGGCAAGCGGGCGCAGGATTACCGGATCCTGGTCGGGTTCCTGCTGACGCCGGACGAAGTGGCCATGAACCGCCGGCGCGGGCCGCGCTAATTAGCCCCGCTGCGCGGCCGTCAGCCGCTGCAGCTCCGCCAGGTTGATCGCCCCGGGCACCATGGTCGTGCCGATGATCAGCGCCGGCGTCCCCTGGATATCCAGCCCGCGCGCGAGTTCCAGGTTGCGCGTGATCCGCGCCTGGATCGCAGGGTCCTCCATGTCGCGGCGCAGCCGGGCCCAGTCGAGGCGCAGCCGGTCGGCTTCGCGGCGGAGCACGGCCTCGCCCGGCTCCTCGCGCAGCCGCATCAGCGCGTCGTAGAGCGGCACGTACTGGCCCTGGCGCTGCGCGGCCAGCAGCATGCGCGACGCAACGACGGAGCTTGGGCCCAGGATCGGCAGGTCCTTCAGCACGATGCGCACGTCGCGCTCGCGCTGCAGGAGCTGGTCCGTGGCGGGGTGGAGCTGCTTGCAGTAGCCGCAGCGGGCGTCGAAGAACTCGACGAGGGTGACGGTGCCCTGCGGATTGCCCTTCACGGGGTCACCCGCGTCGCGGAACAAGGCCTCGGAATATTGTGCGATGGCGCGGGTCTGCGCCGTCGCGCGCTCGGCCTGCTCGGACTGCTCCAGCCCGGCCATGGCTTCGCGCAGGATGCTAGGATCCTCGCGCAGCGTCTGGCGCATCAGCTGCAGCACCTCGGCCCGCTGTTCGGGGCTCAGCGCCTGGGCCATCGCGGCCCCCGGCAGCAGGGCGCCCAGCGCCACCAATCCACGTCGCATCATCGTCGGCTTCTCCGCAGGTTCCGCCACTCTAACGGGGCGGGACAATTCCTTCCAGCGGATGGCCCCCGGTGGCCCTTGGTTGCCGGAGCGGACGAAGGCGTTTAATCCCCCTCGACCGGCGGGAATCCGGCATTCAGGGAACAGAGCGACATCCGCATGAACATGAGCGTCAGGATCGCAACGCCCCGCCCGAGCGGACCCAGCATCAAATCTGGGCGTGCCCTCGCACTCATCCTGGCCGGGCTTTCCCTCACCGCCTGCCAGACCGCGCGCAATGTCGGCGACTCCCTGTTCGGCGGCGGCGTCCAGGCGGGTTCGCCGGGCTTCGTCCAGGGCTTCCTCGGCGGCGTCGCTTCCGAGGAGCCGGTTTCGGCCGCCATCGCGCGGGATATCCTTTCCTCCGGCGGCAGCGCGGCCGATGCGGCGGTGGCCGCCGGCTTCGCCATGGCCGTCACGCTGCCCTCGCGCGTCGGGATCGGCGGGGGCGGGGCGTGCCTGGTCTTCCAGCCGCGCCGCAACGAGGTCGAGGCGGTGATGTTCCTGCCCGGGACCCGCGCCAGCGCGCCCGGCAATGCCGACCGCCCGGGTGCCGTGCCGATGCTCGCCCGTGGCCTCTTCGCCCTGCACACCCGCTTCCCCACGGCCCGCCCCTTCGAGGAGCTGATCGCACCCGCCGAGCAGCTCGCGCGGTTCGGCGTGCCGATGTCCCGCGCTCTCTATGCCGATGTGACGGCGGTGCAGGCCGCGCTCTTCGCCGATCCCGAGGCGCGCACCGTCTTCGCCGCGGCGAATGGCCAGCCGATGCCGATCGGCGACCGCTTCCGCAATCCCGGCCTGGGCGGGACGCTCTCGGCTCTGCGCGTCTCCGGCGTGGGCGATCTTTACCAGGGTGCCCTGGCGCGCCGGCTGGAAGAGGGCTCGGGCCAGATCGGCGCCGGCACCATCAGCCTGGCCGAACTGCGCGCCGCCCTGCCGCAGCTGATGGCCCCCATCGTCGTCAATGGCCGCTCGGGCGACCGGGTCGCCTTCCTGCCGCCGCCGGCCGATGGCGGATTGGCGGCCGCCGCCGCCTTCCTCGCGCTCCAGGCCGGGCAGTCGCCCGAGGACGCCCAGGCACGCGCCATGGCCGTGGCTTCCGCCATCCGCACGCGCGGCGGCGATCCCGCGGCGCTCCTGGCCGCGACCGACCTGACGGGCGCGAGCCTCCCCGCGCTGCCGGCCAGCGCCGGCCTCATGGTCTATGACCGCAACGGCAATGCCGTGACCTGCGCCTTCACCATGAACAACCTCTTCGGCACCGGCCGTATCGCGCCGGGGATGGGCTTCCTGATGGCCGCGGCGCCGGGCTTGGGGCGGATCTCACCGCCGCTGCTTTCCGCCGCGATCGGCTGGAACCCCAATCTGCGCGCCTTCCGCATGGCGGCAGCCGGCTCGGGCCAGGAAGCCGCGCCTATGGCGGTGGCCGCCCCCTTCGCCGCGCAGATGCTGCGCCAGGCGAGTGCCGAGGCCGCCGCGCAGACGGTGCCCCAGCCCGGGCGCGTGCAGCTCGGCCAATGCCCGCGCTACCTGCCGGGCTGGCAGCAGCTCTGCACCACGCTGAGCGATCCGCGCGGGGCGGGCGTGGCGCTGGGCGCCACGGATCGGTGACCCTCAAGGTCGGGCGCGGGGCAGAAGCGCCGCCCTTCCTGGTGATGGATGTGATCGCGGCCGCCAATGCGAGGGCCGCGAGCCTGCCGCCTTCGGCACCGGGCATCCTCCGCATGGAGGTCGGCCAGCCCGGTTCCGGCGCCCCGGCTGGCGCCATCGCGGCTGCCGTTGCGGCACTGCAGAGCGGCCATCCGCTCGGCTATACCGAGGCCTTCGGCCTGCCGCCGCTGCGCGCCCGCATCGCACGCCATTACCTGGAGCATTACGGCGTCACGGTCTCGCCCGCCCGCATCGCGGTGACGGTCGGCGCCTCCGGCGCTTTTCCGCTGGCCTTCCTCGCTGCCTTCGACCGGGGCGACCGCGTGGCCATGGCCGCGCCCTTCTACCCGCCCTACGCCAATATCCTGACTGCCCTGGGCATGGAGCCGGTGCTGCTGGAATGCGGGCCGGAGACGCGCTTCCAGCCGAGCCTCGCCATGCTGGAGGCGCTCGATCCGCTGCCGGACGGGCTGGTGATCGCCAGCCCCTGCAATCCGGCCGGCACCATGCTGACGCCGGACGAGCTCGCCGCCATCGCGCGCTGGTGCCACGCCAAGGGCGTGCGGCTCGTCTCGGACGAGATCTATCACGGCCTCTCCTGGGGCAGCGTCGCGGAGAGCACGGCCGCCGCCTCCAGCGAGAGCGCGATCGTCGTCAACAGCTTCAGCAAGTACTGGTGCATGACGGGCTGGCGCATCGGCTGGCTGCTGCTGCCCGAGGACCTCGTGCGGCCGGTCGAGTGCCTGGCGCAGAACATGTTCATCAGCGCGCCGCACATCGCCCAGATCGCGGCCGAGGCGGCGATGGATTGCGGCCGCGAGCTGGAGGCGAAGAAATCCGCCTATGCCCGCAGCCGCGCCCTTCTGCTGGAGGGCCTGCCGGCGGCCGGCTTCGACCGGATCGCGGCCGCCGACGGCGCCTTCTACCTGTGGTGCGACGTCTCCCACCTCACCAACGACAGCGTGGCCTTCGCCGCGAGGATGCTTGAGGGCGCCGGGATCGCGGCGACGCCGGGCGTGGATTTCGACCGCACGCGCGGCAGCCGCTTCCTGCGCTTCAGCTATTGCGGCGCCGAGGCCGCCATGGCCGAGGCGCCGGGCCGGCTCGGGGGCTGGCTCGGGCGGTAGGAACGGACTCCGGCACGCGGGTTTGTTCTTGACCGCGCCGCCAGCGGCAAGGTTCCATGGATCGCCCGCGACAAACGCGCGGCAGCTTGCTCAGAACAGGGAGGTTCGTCCGTGCGCGCTCTTTTGTCGGTTGCCGTGCTCGCGTCTTTGACTGGCGGTGCCGCCCAGGCCGCCGAGCCCTCGATGTCCTATACCTACTCGCTGCTGCCAGCCGTGAACGTGGAGGCCTGCATGCAGCGCAGCCGCAACGCGATCACCGCGAACGGGGCCACGCTGGCGGAGGGGACGAGCAATTCGCAATTTGGCACCAGGGGCGACTATCTCATCCTGGTGAGCTGCGCCCCGGCCCAGCCGACCGTGTTCTTCATATCCGTCGCCGGCCCGCATTTCCCCGAGGCGAGCCAGTTGTCCCAGGGCATCCGCAATTCGGTCACGGGCGCGGGGACCGCCCCGGGAACGGCCCCTCCATCGGGCGGAACCAAGTAGGTCCCTATCGCGCCTGCATCTGGGCCAGCTGGTTCCGCATCGCGGTCAGCAGGGCCGAGACCTGATTGCCGCCGCGCTGGATGACGGCGCTGTATTCGCTGCGCTGGGTGAGCCGGAGGGAGGTGCCCTCCGCGACGAGATCCACGATGCGCGGCTGCCCGCCCACCTCGGCCACGCGCCAATCCAGGTTCAGCGCCGCCGCGCTGGGCCGCTCGACGATGGTGGTCACCAGCGCATCGTCCTCGCTGCGCTGCTGGCTGCGGCTGAGCGAGAAGCGCACGCCCTGATACTCGCCGAAACGGCCGGCGAGGTTTCGGATCAGCGTCTCCTCGAAGAGGCGCAGGTATTCCTGCTGCTCGGCGGGGGTCGCGACCCGCCACCAGCGTCCCAGGATGAAGCGGCCGGTGCCCTCCATGTCGACGGCCTGCCGCAGGATCGAGGCCACGCGGTCCCGCCGCTGCGGCAGGGCCATGCTGGTGCTGTTCAGCGCGGCCACCAGCGCCTCACCCGTGGTCTGGATGAAGGCGGTGGCACGGGTGGGATCCATCTGCGCCTGGGCGGCCAGGGGAATGGCGGCGAAAGGCAGGCTGGCCAGGATGGTCAGCAGGCTACGGCGTGACAAATGCGCCACGGGAAGGTGGGAAACGGTGGCGGTCATCCGATGAGCCTCAGCGAGCAGGTTGTGATGGCGGAACTTGGACGCCGGTGCCGACGCCGAAGCCGGTTCCTTGCGCCGCGTCGGGCGCGACGGTTCCGCTGTTGCGGATTTCCGACATGCGGCGCTGGCGGTAGGCGCTGCGAAGCGTCGAATAGGGGTCAAGCGAGGAGGCGTTCAGCGCGTCCAGCGCATCCAGCACGCTTTCGCGGGCGTCGATGATGCCGATGCCGGCATAAGCCCAGCGCAGCGCCTCGACCACTTCGCCCTGGCCGAACCAGAACCAGGGGCTTGCCACCGCATCGACGCCGTAGCCGAGCAGGTCACGCGGATTGGAGGGGCCGATGACGGGCAGGAAGAGGTAGGGGCCTTCGCCGATGCCCCAGACCGCAAGGGTCTGGCCGAAATCCTCGGAATGGCCGGGGATGCCGAACTGCCATTCGGCGACGTCGATGAGGCCGCCCAGCCCGAGGGTCGAGTTGATCACGAAGCGGCTGGCCGTGTTGGCGGCGCGGTTCACGTCGCCCTGCAGCACGTCGTTGAACAGGATGGTCGGCCCGCGCAGGTTGCCCAGCGCATTGCGGACGCCGTCGCGCACCGGCTGCGGGAGAACGGCGCGGTAGACCTGGGCGGCGGGGCGAAGCGCGACAGTATCGATCGCGTTGTTCACCGAATACATGGTGCGGTTGAACGGCTCGATCGGGTCGTTGTTCGCCTCGAACTCGGCAAGGGCCTCGGGATCGCTCGCGGGGGGCCGCGTCGCGCACCCGGCAAGCCCGACGAGGAGGATGGCGGACGCCAGGATGGGAGCGAAGCGCATGGGCGGAACAGACCTTTCTGAGCAGGCTCTCAACGCGGACGAACATCTGCCGTTTCAAATACATGCACATTTTGGCGAACAACAGCAAGTTGCTCGGTGTGACGGAAGTGTTGCCCAGTGTGACGGAAGTGGAGATGCCTCTTGCAGATTGCCATACCCCTTGCAGAAAGTCGGGGGCAACGCCAAACCTCCGCTTATGGATACCATGCCACACAACACACTGGAACGCTGGTTGACCGGCCCGCGCGTCAGCACCCTCCCTACGCCGTCGAGCCTGCCCGCGCCGAAATTGTCCTTCGAATTCTTCCCGCCGA
>JAQGHY010000155.1 GCA_028291455.1 Rubritepida sp.
CCGGGAATCCCACAGGGAGCGCGAGGTCGCCTGCACGCCTCCGGGACCGGTGAGCTGCCAGTAATGGCCGGATAATGGACGGTCGAACTCGGGATCGGCGAGCGGGCGGACCAGCACCGGGCCGGAAGCAGGATCGAAGGAGGCGGCCGCCACGACCGCGTCGAGCAGGCTGGCGAGCCGTGCATCGGCGGCGGTCTGGATCTGCTGCTCGTCTGTGCGGACCACGAACCAGGCGATCAGCCCCAGCCCGAGGGAGACCCACAGCGTCGTCAGCAGCACGAGGCGGCGGGTGAGGGAGTTCACGGCACCGGAATCATGCGGAGCCCAGCAGGCGGTAGCCCTGGCCGCGCACCGTCTCGATGAGGCCGTCGCCGAGCTTGCGCCGCAGCCGGGCCACGATGACTTCCAGGGTGTTGGAGTCGCGGTCGAAATCCTGGGCGTAGAGATGCTCGGTCAACTCGGTCTTGGAGACGGGGCGGCCGGCATGCAGCGCCAGATAGGAGAACAGGCCGTATTCCAGCGCCGTCAGCCGGACCGACTGGCCCGAACGCGAGACGTTGCGCGTGGCGGTGTCCAGGCGGACGTCGCCGAAGGTCAGCTCGGGCTTGGCCACGCCATTGGCGCGGCGGATCAGCGCATTCAGCCGCGCCACGAGCTCGGCCATGGCGAAGGGCTTGGCCAGGTAGTCGTCGGCCCCGGCGTTCAGGCCCTCGACCTTCTCGCTCCAGGAGTCGCGCGCGGTGAGGATCAGGACGGGCATGCTCCGCCCCGCCGTGCGCCAGCGGCGCAGCACGGTGAGGCCATCGACCCGGGGCAGGCCGAGATCGAGCACCACGGCGTCATAGGGCTCGGTGTCGCCCAGATGCAGGGCTTCCTCGCCGTCCATCGCGCTGTCGACGGCGAAGCCTGCCTCGGTCAGGCCGGATCGGAGCTGCTGGTTCAGCTCGGGACTGTCTTCGACGATGAGGAGGCGCATGGGGCAAAGATGCGCGGAGTGGTCGGCCGCGTCCAGTTCGGCCTATCGCGTGATCGCGGCTCGGGGGTTTTCGCGGGGGGTCTGGACCTCGTTGGCCGCACGCTCCTGGACGGGGCCGCGCGAGCGGAGCAGCGCGCCGGTGGCTGCGTCCAGCTCGATGGTGAAGAGGCGGCCATTGGAGGGCAATATCTTGATTTGGTACTGCCACTGGCCTTCCTCGAGCTCCAGCTCGGCCTCGATCACGCGGCCGCGAAAGCGCCGCTCGACCTCGGCGAGGAGGTCCGAGAGGGGGCGGATCTGCCCGGCCTCGAGGGCCGCGCGGGCGCGCTCATGGTCCCGCCGCTCCTGCGCGACGACAGGTGTGGCCAGGACGACCGCAAGGAAGGCGAGGAAAGGGATAAAACGGCGGCGCATCGGCGTTGATGTGGTCCCGGAGTGCTGAACGGCGGCTGAATCAGGCACTCAGTCCATGTTCAGGATGGGGCGCCTAAAAGGGCATTAACGGGTGATGGGATGGCGTCAAGCTACGCCGCCCTGGATGAAGGATTTGGGAATATGGTGGGCAATCTGGAATACATCGCGCCGCACGTGCTGGGCGTTTTCATGATCGCGCTCGCCTGCATTCCGCTGGTTTTCGTCTGGCAGGATCGCGGCCGCAAGCTCGTCGAGCAAAAGCGCGTTGGCAAGCTGCGGCGCGAGGCACGCATTGCCGCCGAGCTGCGGGCTCGTGGCATGGTGGAAGCCGAGCCGAACTTCGCGGATGGCTGGATCGGCGGCGAAGCTCGGCGCTGAGCCGGGCTTCTTTAGCTAGCGCATTCAAGACTTAGCCGGGCACGCAACGGCACGCCCGGCTTTAGCGCGTCTAGAGGATCTTCGCGGCTTCTTCGAAGGCGAGGCGAGGGTTGCGCGGGAACAGACCCGCGACGTCGCCATGGCCCAGGTTGATCAGGAAGTTCGACTTCCATCCCGACTCGGCGAAAAACAGCTCATCCACCTTGGCATTGTCGAAGCCGCTCATCGGGCCGGCATCCAGGCCCAGCGCGCGCGCCGCGAGCATGAGATAGGCGCCCTGCAGCGTGCCGTTCCGGAACGCCGTCGTATCGGCCAGCGACCAATTGCCGGCAAACCAGCTCTTGGCATCGGCCTGCGGATATAGCTTCGGCAGCTGATCGTAGAATTTCGGATCATGCGCGACGATGACGACGACCGGCGCGGTCATGGTCTTCTCGATATTGCCGGGCGAAAGCGCCTCCTTCAGCTTCGCCTTGGCTTCGGGCGAGCGCAGGAAGGCGAAGCGGCCGGGCGAGCCGTTGGCGCTGGTCGGACCCCACTTCATGAGGTCGTAGAGTTCGCGCAGCGTCTCGTCGGGGACGGGCGTGTCCAGCCAGGCGTTCTGGGTACGCGCCTCGCGGAAAAGCTGGTCGAGGGTGGTGGCGTCGAGCTTGTCGGTCATAGCGGCTCCGGGAGCTGTGTTGCGGGGACTATGGCCGCCAGCCACCATCCCCGCCAATCCCGTCAGCCGATCTGTATCATTCAGCGCAGTGATGGAGGGCTCAGCCCTCCACCTGCTCCACCCCGACAACCTCGGGAATGTAGTGGCGCAGCATGTTCTCGACGCCGTGCTTGAGCGTGGCGCGCGAGGAGGGGCAGCCGCTGCACGCGCCCTGCATCGTCAGCTTCACGATGCCGTCGCGGAAGCCGCGGAACACGATGTCGCCGCCATCGCCGGCAACGGCGGGGCGGACGCGCTGGTCCAGCAACTCCTTGATCTGCGCGACGGCCTCGGCATCGGCGGGATCGAAATCCTCATCCGCGTCCGCGCCGATCCCCTCGATGACCGGGAGGCCGGCGAGGAAGTGCTCCATCACGGCGCCCAGGACCTGCGGGCGGAGGGCCTGCCAGTCGGTCACGTCGCTCTTGGTGACGGTGATGAAGTCGCCGCCGAAGAAGACCCGCGCGACGCCGTCGAGCTCGAAGAGGCGGATGGCGAGGGGCGAGCGGCTCGCATCGTCGCCGGCCACGAAATCCGCGGTGCCTGCGGCGCCCATGACGTCCCGGCCGGGCAGGAACTTTAGCGTGGCGGGGTTCGGCGTGCTTTCGGTCTCGATGAACATGATGCGGATCCTGGCAATGCTTTTGGAGCGTCTGCGTATGGGACTGATGTGGTCCGGTTTGGGTAAGGTTGCAAGGCTCGGCCGTGGCACGGGCGTTGCTGGATCGGAGGGTCCGACCTGCCGAGGAAGCCTGCGATGATGTCCGTCTCCGACCCGATCCGCCTCGCCTTCCGCCCGCCCGGCAGTCTGGCCGTGCCCGCCGCGCCCGATGGCGGCACGGAGCTGAGCCCCGACGCGGCCATTCCCATCCCCGGCGAGATGAGCTTCGACGAGCTCCTCCAGGGGCTGAACCCGCTGCATCATCTGCCGGGGGCCGGCATGGTTTACCGGGCGGTGACGGGCGAGGAGATCCATCCGGTGGTACGCGTGCTGGGCGCGGGCCTCCTGGGCGGGCCGCTGGGGATGGCGCTGGCGGGCGTCATGTCGGCCATCGAGATGACGCAGCCGATGGAGCGGCTGAGCGCCGCGCTGAACGGCCGGCCGGACCCGCAGGTGGTGATCCACCAGGATATAGCATCGCGAGATGTGGCGGGTGCCTACCGGCGCTGGACTGAACTCGCATCGCCGGCCCGGATGTCCGAGGCGGTGGCGGAAGCGACACGGCTGCCGGCGACCGCGGCCCGGCTGGCCGAGACGCCCCCGGCTTAGGCCCTGTGGCCGAAGATCGCGGAGCCCACCCGGACATGGGTGGCACCCTCGGCGATCGCGGCCTCGAAGTCGCCGCTCATGCCCATCGACAGCGTGGCGAGGCCGTGCCGCGCGGCGAGCGCCGCCAATTCCGCGAAATGCGGGCGAGGATCGCCCTCGGCGGGGGGAATGCACATGAGGCCGGTGACGGGCAGGCTCCATTCCTCGCGGCAGGCCCGGATGAAGTCGGGTGCCTCGGCGCGGGAGATCCCGGCCTTCTGGGGTTCGTCGCCGATATTCACCTGGATCAGCACGTCGGGGCGGCGGCCTTCCTTAACCATGGCCTCGGCCAGCGCGGCGGCGAGCTTGGGACGGTCGAGGCTTTCGATCACATCGGCCAGCCGCACGGCATCGCGCGCCTTGTTGGTCTGCAGCGCGCCGATGATGTGGAGGCGCATGGCGGGATGGGCGTCCCGCAGAGCGGGGAACTTCGCCGCCGCCTCCTGCACCCGATTCTCGCCGAAGATCGTCTGTCCCGCGGCCAGGGCCGCCACCACGGCTTCGGCGGGATGGGTCTTGGAGACCGCGACGAGGGTGACGGCCGCGGGGTCGCGGCCGGCTGCGCGGGCTGCGGCCTCGATTCGGGTGCGGATCTGGGCGAGGCTGCCGGGGATGTCATCGAACATGCAGCATAGAATAGAGACTGGACGGCGCGGCGCCAGCGGGCGGGTGCCCCGCACCTGGCTGTTGAGCGACCCGGTGCGCCTTGCGGACCCAACGCCGCTGCTCTGCCGGCTGCCGCGCGGGGCGGCAGTCCTGCTGCGGGGCACGGCGCCCGAGGTAGCGGAGCGGGTAGCGCGGATCTGCCGGGTGCGGGGGCTGGTGCTCGTGGTCGGCGGCGACGGACGGATGGCTCTGCGTCTCGGCGCCGGGCTGCATGTGCCGGATCGCTCGTCGGTACGGAACATTTTGCCTTTCCTGTTGAATCGGCGGGGAAAGCTGCTTTCGGCGGCCGTCCACGGCCGGGCCGGGCTGGCGCGAGCGCGGCGGCTGAGGGCGGATGCGGTGCTCATCTCACCTGCCTTCGCGACCGCCAGCCATCCCGGCGCGCCGGGCCTGGGGCCGCTGCGCTGGGGTGCCCTGGCGCAAGCGGGCGCGCGGGCGGCCATTGCGCTGGGGGGGATGACGGCAATGCGGCTGCGCAGGCTGCCGCCGCAATGGGCCTTCGGCTGGGCAGCGATTGGCGCATGGCAGGGTTGTGGCAGATCGGCCACAGTGTCTCAGTGAAGTCGCGGTTGGCTCATGAAGCCGGTTGCTCGCCGGTAACACCCCAACGCATAGTCCGCATCGGGCCTGGGTGATCGTTGGATGTACGTGCGTATCTCGGCTTTGTCCGGGACGCAGACAATCCAGGGTCACTAGCTTCTCTCAGGGATGGGGGGAGAGGGTCAGGGGAACAAAGCCGGCCATGGCCGGCATGTGAGGAGAGTTTAACATGCGCAAGATTTTGCTGGGCACGACGGCAGTCGTCTCCGCGGTCATGGGCGCTGCCATCATGGCACCCCAGGCATCCGCTCAGGAAGCGCCGACCGTTCGTATCGGCGGTTCTTTCCGGGCCTTTTACGGCTACACGCAGCAGAGCAGTCAGTCTTCCAACACGGCTACTGGCCTGCCCCTCACGACTGGCAACCAGGTGCAGGGCCTGCCGCCCGACTCGACGGCCGCGACTGTCGTCGGCGGTAACGGCGTTGCCGGCACGGCTATCGGCTCCAGCATTGCCCGCCAGGGCAAGCATGACATCTCGACCGATGCCAATATCGACGTGATCGTCAACGGCAAGCTCGCGAACGGCCTGACCTACGGCGCGCAGATTTCGTTCAACACGGGCAGCAACGGCATCGAAGGCCGTCAGGTCGTCGGCCAGCGCTCCAGCGCCGGCAAGACCACGCTCGCCGTGGACGAAATGTACGCCTTCATCGCGCATCCGCGCTTCGGCCAGGTCCGCTTCGGCGACGAAGACGGCGTCATGGGCGGCCTGATGAACTCGGGCTGGATCCAGGGCTTCGGTACGGGCGGCGTGCACGGTTCGTGGGAAAGCTTCGTCGTTCGTCAGGCCGGTGCCCGTACGACGACGGCGCCGGGCGGCCTGGGTGACAACTCCAAGATCATCTACATGACCCCGCAGTTCTTCGGCTTCGACTTCGGCGCCAGCTTCGCCCCGAACTCGAACGGCGGTGAAGATACCGGCTGCCCCAACAGCGCCTCTTCCGGCTATTGCGACGCCTCCGTCGCCTTCACCGGCGCGCGCAACTTCGGCGTTCTCGCCTCCGGTCCGGACCAGGCGGTTCGCCGCAACGAGTACCAGCTGGCGGCCCGTTGGCGCGGCAACTTCGGCGGCGTGGGCATGTCCGTCACGGCCGGCTACCTCGGCTCGGGCGCGGCTCGCGACATGTCCGGCAGCGGCCAGCAGTACCGGGTGTTCAACAACCTGAACGTCTGGCAGATCGGCGCTCAGGCCAGCTACCTCGGCTTCACCTTCGGCGCCAACTTCAGCCAGGGTGACTTCAACTTCCTCTGGGGCAACGTGCTCCGTGGCGGCCGTCCGGGTGAGCAGCTCGTCGTCGGTGGCCAGTACTCCGCCGGTCCCTTCACGTTCGGCGCGAACTTCGTGACCGGCCTCTTCGAAGGCGGCGATCGCACGACCTACACCGAAGTGGCGAACCCCGCCGGCGCGGCGCTCGGCAGCATCCTGACGCCGACGCAGAACCGCCCGACCGCTGTGAACCAGTCGACCACCCTGGCCAGCCAGCGTCGTTGGGGCCTTGGCGTCGGTGCCAACTACCGCATCGCCCCCGGCATGGATCTCATTGCCGAGTACGTCTACTACTCGGTGCGTGAGCAGGGCCGTGACCTCGACACGAACCGCACCGGCATCCAGAGCCGGGGCTTCGACAACGTGTTCCTTCTCGGCACGCGCCTGGCCTTCTGAGGCCAGTCACGTTTCGTGACAGATATGGGGGCAGCGGGGAAACCTGCTGCCCCTTCTCTTTTTGCAAGCTCTCGCTTAAGAAATGCAGCCATGAACATCTCCGCCCGTCCGATTCTCTGGCTCGGCCTCGCCGCGCTCCTCCTCGCGGCCTGCAGCGGAGGACGTCAGGTGCAGAACGACGAATACGGCACGGACAACCAGCGTGAGCTCGCGCTGCGGATGTCGGGCTCCAATCCCGCTACGTCCGGCATCGTCGTCTTCGGCGTCGATCGCTCGCGCGATACGGCCGGTGGCGGCGGCGGCGGCCCGGGTGGTGGTGGCGGCGGAATGACCGTGAACGCCTATCTCTGGCGCGCCACGCTCGACACGCTCTCCTTCATGCCGCTCGCCAGTGCCGATCCCTTCGGCGGCGTGATCATCACCGATTGGTATTCGCCGCCCCAGGCCGAGGCCGAGCGCTTCAAGGCCACTGCCTATGTGATCGGCCGCCAGCTTCGCTCAGACGGCGTGCGCGTGCAGGTCTTCCGGCAGGTGAGCCGCAACGGCACCTGGGTGGATGCCCCCGCTTCGACCGCGACCAATTCCGAGATGGAAGATCGGGTGCTCGCCCGTGCGCGCGAGCTTCGCAGCCAGTCCGCCGGCCGGTGATCTAGCGCCCGGCGCTCAGCCGGGCTGAGTCCGTTTCTCTCCGCAGCATGCCGGTTCGCACGCAATGCCGCCTTGAGGTGCCGGCGGGCCGGCTCTATTCAGGTGCGTCATGCCCGATACGCCCCAACCCATCATCCCCCCGGCCATTATAGATGCCCGGTACGACTTCGCCGCCGCCGAGCCACGTTGGCAGGCCGCGTGGGAGGCCGCGCAATGCTTCTCCGTGCCCGACGTGCCGCCGGCCGGGGCGAAGAAGTACTATGTGCTGGAAATGTTCCCGTATCCCTCGGGCAAGATCCACATGGGCCATGTGCGGAACTACACGCTCGGTGACGTCGTCGCCCGGTACAAGCGCGCCCGCGGCCACCTTGTGCTGCATCCGATGGGCTGGGACGCCTTCGGCCTGCCCGCCGAGAATGCGGCGCGCGAGCGCGGCACGCATCCGGCCGACTGGACCTACCAGAACATCGCCAACATGCGCACCGAGCTCAAGCGCATGGGCCTCTCGATCGAATGGGCGCGTGAATTCGCGACCTGCGATCCCGAGTATTACGGCCAGCAGCAGAAGCTGTTCCTCGACTTCCTCGCGGCCGGGCTGGTGGAGCGCAAGGAAAGCTGGGTGAACTGGGATCCCGTTGACGGCACCGTGCTGGCGAACGAGCAGGTCATCGACGGCAAAGGCTGGCGCTCCGGCGCACCGGTCGAGAAGAAGCTGCTGAGCCAGTGGTTCCTTGCCATCACCAAATTCGCCCCCGACCTGCTGGAGAGCCTGGGCACGCTCGACCGCTGGCCCGAGCGCGTGCGGCTGATGCAGGCCAATTGGATCGGCCGAAGCGAGGGCGCGCGGGTTCGCTTCCAGCTGACGCAGCCGGTCGACGGCGTCACCGAGGCGGAGGTCTTCACCACCCGGCCGGACACGTTGTACGGCATGTCCTTCCTGGCCGTCGCGGCGGAGCATCCGCTGGCCGCCGCCGCCGGGGCGCGCGACCCCAAGGCGGCCG
This sequence comes from Rubritepida sp., assembly GCA_028291455.1. Taxonomy (GTDB): domain Bacteria; phylum Pseudomonadota; class Alphaproteobacteria; order Acetobacterales; family Acetobacteraceae; genus Roseococcus. The sequence goes on from JAQGHY010000155.1 coordinate 8,356, forward strand.
AGTTCATCGCCGAATGCCGCAGCCAGGGCACCAGCGAGGCGGTGATCGAGCAGGCCGAGAAGCGCGGCTTCGACACCGGCTTCAAGGTGAAGCACCCCTTCACCGGCGTCGAGTACCCGGTCTGGATCGCCAATTTCGTGCTGATGGAATACGGCACCGGCGCCATCTTCGGCTGCCCGGCGCATGACCAGCGCGACCTGGATTTCGCGCGCAAATACGGGCTCTCCGTCATGCCCGTCGTGCTGCCGCATGGCGGCGATCCCGCGGCCTTCGCCGTCGGCACCGAGGCTTTCACCGATGATGGCACGCTGTTCAACTCGGATTTCCTCAACGGCCTGGACGTGCCTGCCGGCAAGCGCGCCGCCATCGCCCGCATCGATGAGCTAGGTGCCGGCCATGGCGTCACCAACTGGCGCCTGCGCGACTGGGGCGTCTCCCGCCAGCGCTACTGGGGTTGCCCGATCCCCATCATCCATTGCCAAGCCTGCGGCGTCGTTCCCGTCCCGAAGGACCAGCTTCCGCTGGTGCTGCCGGTGGATGTGGATTTCTCGCGCCCCGGCAATCCGCTCGACCATCACCCGACCTGGAAGCACGTCGACTGCCCATCCTGCGGCAAGGCCGCGCGGCGCGAGACCGACACCTTCGACACCTTCGTCGACAGCTCCTGGTACTTCGCCCGCTTCTGCTCGCCCGGCGCCGACGAGCCGGTGACGCATGCCGCGGTCGATGCCTGGCTGCCGGTGGACCAGTATATCGGCGGCATCGAGCACGCGATCCTGCACCTGCTCTACAGCCGCTTCTTCACCCGCGCGATGCGCGAGACCGGCCATCTGAAGATCGACGAGCCCTTCGCCGGGCTCTTCACCCAGGGCATGGTCCAGCACGAGAGCTACAAGGGCGCGGACGGGCGCTGGCTCTATCCCGAAGAGATCGAGAAGCACGCCGACGGCACGGTCATCGTGCGCGGCAGCGATGAGCCGGTGACGGTCGGCCGCATCGAATCTATGTCGAAGTCCAAGCGCAACACCGTGGATCCGGGTGCGATCATCGCGCGCTACGGCGCCGATACGGCGCGCTGGTTCATCCTCAGCGACAACCCGCCCGAGCGGGACATGGAGTGGTCCGAATCGGGCGTCGCCGGGGCGAGCCGCTTCATCAGCCGGGTCTGGCGGTTGGCCCAAAACCTGCGCGAGGCCGCACAGCCCGATGCGGCGGCGGGCAAGAAGCTCCTGCAGACCACGCATCGCACCATCGCCAGCGTGACGGACGCGCTGGAGAGCTTCGCCTTCAATGTCGCGGTGGCCAAGATCCACGAGTTGGCCAATGCCATCGCCGAGGGCGCGGCCGCCCCGCTGGAAGCCCGGCGCACGGCGCTGGAGGCGCTGCTGCGCCTGGTCTCGCCGATGATGCCGCATCTGGCGGAGGAGCTCTGGTCGGAGCTCAACCCTGACGCCGGGCTGGTCGCCCAGCTTGGCTGGCTGGAGGCCGATCCGGAACTGCTGCGGGCCGATAGCGTCACCCTGGCCGTGCAGGTCCTGGGCAAGCTGCGCGGGACCATCGAGGTGCCGGTGGATGCCTCGGACGAGACGGTCTTCGCCGCGGCCGAGGCGGAGGAGAATGTGGTGCGGGCGCTGGGCGGCAAGCCGATCCGCAAGCGCATCTATGTGAAAGGCCGGGTGGTCAATCTTGTCATCTAGACGCGCCTTCGTGATCTCCGCGGCCGGGCTCCTGGCGGGCTGCGGCTTCCGGCCGGTCTACGGTCCGGACGGCGAACGCAATCCCGAGGCCCTGGTCGGCGCGTCCGAACCGGGCCTGATCGAGCAACTGGCATCCGTGCGCGTCGGCCAGCTCGGGGAGCGTAGCGGGCAGCTCATGCGCCGCTCGCTGCAGCGCCAGCTGGAGGACCTGCGGCCAGGCACCCAGGCGCGCTACGACCTCGCGGTGACGCTCGCCTATGCAGCCGAGGTGCTGGGCTACCGACGCGACGGCACGATCACCCGCGTGCGCTATACCGCCACCTCCACCTGGATCCTCGCCACCGCCGCGGTTCCGCCGGTGATCATCGATCGCGGCACGGCTCGCACGCTCGATGCCTTCAACATCCCCGATCTCCAGTTCTTTGCCGCGGACGCATCGCGGGAAGATATGGAGCGGCGCCTGGTCGCGGAGTTGAGCAGCCGCGTCGCGCTCGGCGTAGCGGCCGCGCTGCGGCGGCGCATGCAGGCTTGATGCAGAGGTCCTCTGCCGTCTCGACCGGGCTTTAGGATTGGCCGCCAAGCTCGATCCGCGACGCCTGACCGGCTTCCTGGCCGATCCGCCAAGCGATTGCCGCGTGGTTCTGCTGATCGGCGACGACGCCGGGCTGGTGACCGAGCGCGCGGCGCAGCTGGTCCGCGCCGTCGCCGGAGACGACCGACTGTGCATCGTCGAACCCGGACGGGAGGCGGCCAAGGACACCGGCTCGCTGGCCGGCGAGGCGGCTTCCACCCCGCTCACGGGCGGGCGCTGCGCGGTACGGCTTCGCGATGGGCGGGATGCCTGGGCCGAGGCCGTGCGCCTGGCGCTGGCGGGGCCCGGGCCGGGGCTGGTCATCATCGAGGGCGCGGGCCTGACCGGAAAGTCCAAGCTGCGGACGCTGGTCGCCGCCGATGCGCGCGGGCAGGTCATCGAATGCTATGCCGAGCGCGGGCGGGAGCTGGCGACCTCCATCGGGCGCATTCTGGGCGAGCTGGGGGCGCAGGCCGAGCCGGCCGCGCTGGACTGGCTGGCCGAGCGCGCGGGCGAGGACCGGCTGGCGATGCGCCGGGCCCTTGAGGTGCTGGCGCTGCATGCGGCCACCGGCGAGCGCATCACCGCCGAGCAGGCAATGGACGTGCTGGGCGAGGGCAGCATGCTGGACCTCGACGAGGCGCTGATGGCCGCGACGCTCGGCGAGGTTTCGGTGGCGGATCGTGCGATCTCCAAGGCCTTCGCCGAGGGCGTGAACCCGGTGCAGGTGCTGCGGGCTGCCTTGCGGCACACGCAGCGGCTGCATATGGCGGCGCTGTCGGTGGCAGCGGGAAGCGCGCCGAGCGAGGCGATCGGCGCATTGCGCCCGCCGGTGTTCTGGAAGGCCAGGCCCTTGATGGAGCGCGCACTCCAGCGCTGGTCGCCGAGTCGGTTGGAGGCGCTGGGCGCGGCTCTGCTGCGAGCGGAGCGGCAGACCAAGACGACGGGCCTGCCCGATGAGGT
>JAQGHY010000260.1 GCA_028291455.1 Rubritepida sp.
GAGGTGGCGCGCTGGCGGCGCGAAGAATCCGAGGCCGTGACGCGCGAGCGGCGGCCTGACCTCTGGACTAGAATGCAGGTTGCCGGCGGTAGCGCCGCGGCCTAAAGGCTTATTTCGAAAGGGACTATAACATGAACCTGTTGCAGCAATTTGACGCCGACCAGAGAGCCCGTCTCGTCGCCGTGCGCCCCGTGCCTGAGTTCTCGCCCGGTGATACCGTGCGCGTGATGGTGAGGGTGGTCGAGGGCGAGCGCGTCCGTACGCAGGCCTATGAGGGCGTGGTGATCGCGCGCTCCAACCGTGGCCTGCACAGCAACTTCACGGTGCGCAAGCTCTCCTACGGCGAGGGCGTGGAGCGCGTGTTCCCGCTGCATTCCCCGGCGATCTCGGAAATCTCCGTCGTGCGGCGTGGCAAGGTGCGGCGCGCTAAGCTGTATTACCTGCGCGGCCGTACCGGCAAATCCGCGCGCATCGCCGAGAAGCTGGGTCTGCGGACTCCGGCGCCGGCGGCAGCCGCCGCTGCGGCCAAGGAAGCTAGCGAGGGCTGAGGCCTCCGCGAACAGGCCGCGCTGAAAGGCGCGGCCTTTTTCTAATCTATGCCCGACGGGTTTTGGGGGGTTAAGCAAATGAGCGCTGGAAATCCGCGCACGCTGTTCGACAAGATCTGGGCGCATCACGTCGTCGAGACCCTGCCGGACGGTACGGCGCTTCTTTATATCGATCGGCATCTCGTGCATGAGGTGACGAGCCCGCAGGCCTTCGAAGGTCTGCGTGTGGCCCATCGCCCGGTGCGCCGCCCCGATGCCACCATCGCGGTCGTTGACCATAACATCGCAACCGATAGCAGCCGCCGGACGGGTATCCTGGACCCGGAGAGCCGCCTTCAGGTCGAGACGCTCGAGAACAATGTGGTCGAGTTCGGTGTGCCCTATATTCCGCTGCTCGACGCGCGGCAGGGCATCGTCCATGTCATCGGTCCGGAACTGGGGCTCTCGCTTCCAGGCATGACCATCGTCTGCGGCGATAGCCATACCTCGACGCATGGCGCCATGGGGGCGCTCGCCTTCGGCATCGGTACCAGCGAGGTCGAGCATGTGCTCGCCACCCAGACCCTGCTGCAGAAGCCGGCGAAGAACATGCGCGTCAGCGTCGAAGGCAAGCTGCCTGTCGGCTGCACGGCAAAGGATATCGTGCTCGCCATCATCGGCAAGATCGGCACGGCGGGCGGTACGGGCCATGTGATCGAGTTCGCCGGTGAGGCGATCCGCGCGCTCGACATGGCGGGGCGCATGACGGTCTGCAACATGAGCATCGAAGCCGGTGCGCGCGCTGGCATGGTGGCACCCGATCAGACTACCTTCGACTACGTGAAGGGCCGTACTCACGCTCCGCAGGGCGAGGCTTTCGATCGCGCGGTGACGTGGTGGTCTTCCCTGCCGAGTGATCCCGGGGCGTATTTCGATAAGGAAGTGATGCTACTGGCCGAGGATATCGTTCCGATGGTCACCTGGGGCACGAGCCCTGAGGATGTGGCGCCGATCACGGCCACGGTACCCGACCCTGAGTCGGCGCCGGATGAGACGCGGCGCGCCCAGTTGCAGCGCATGATGGAATACATGGGGCTGACGCCAGGTCAGAAGCTCACCGAGCTGAAGGTCGATGTCGTTTTCATCGGCAGCTGCACCAACAGCCGGATCGAGGACATGCGTGCCGCCGCCGCGATCGCGAAGGGCCGGCATGTGGCCGAAGGTGTCCGCGCCATGGTCGTTCCGGGCTCGGGCCTCGTTAAGATGCAGGCCGAGGATGAGGGGCTTGACCGCGTATTCCTTGACGCCGGTTTCGAGTGGCGCGAGGCGGGCTGCTCCATGTGTCTCGGCATGAACCCGGACAGACTGACGCCAGGCCAGCGCTGCGCCAGCACCTCCAATCGCAATTTCGAGGGCCGTCAGGGGCCAGGGGGGCGCACGCATCTGCTCTCTCCCGCCATGGCCGCGGCAGCCGCCGTGGCGGGCCATCTGACCGATGTCCGCGATTGGCAACCAGTAGGGAGCGTTTGATACGATGAAGGCTTTCACGACCCTCACAGGTGTCGCTGCCCCGCTACCGGCGGCGAATATTGACACCGATAAAATCATCCCGGCGCGCTTCCTGAAAACCATTGAGCGGACGGGGCTCGGCAAGCATCTCTTCGCCAATATGCGCTTTAATGAGGATGGCTCGGAGAAGCCGGACTTCGTGCTGAACCAGCCGGCCTACCGGAAGACCGAGATCCTAATCGCATTCGAAAATTTCGGCTGCGGCAGCTCGCGCGAGCATGCGCCCTGGGCTTTGCTTGATTTCGGCATCCGCTGCGTCATCGCGCCAGATTTTGCGGACATTTTCAACAACAACAGCTTTAAGAACGGCATCCTGCCCGTGCGGCTTTCGCGCGAGATCTGCGAGAAGCTGATGGAAGACGCGAAGATGGGCGGCAATGCGCGCCTGACGGTCGATCTGGAACGTTCGGTGGTGGTCCGGCCGAATGGCGAGGAGATCCCGTTCGAGGTCGACGCCTTCCGTCGTCACTGCCTGCTGAATGGCCTCGACGATATTGCCCAGACGATGCAGCACAAGCCGGCCATAGACAGCTTCGAGGCGCAGCAGCGCGCCGCGCAGCCGTGGCTCTATGCCTGAAGGATACGTGATGCCCGCGAATAAGAGACTGCTCGTCCTGCCGGGTGACGGCATCGGCCCCGAGGTCATGCGCGAAGTGCGCCGGGTGATCGACTGGATGGAGCATCGCCAGCGCGCGCGTTTCGAGATCGAGGAAGGTCTCGTGGGTGGCGCAGCCCTGGATGCCGAGGGTACGCCTTGTTCCGACAAGACGGTCGCTTCCGCGCGTCAGGCCGATGCAGTGCTGTTCGGCAGCGTGGGCGGTCCCAAATGGGACAGCCTTCCCTTCGACCAACGCCCGGAGCTTGGCATTTTGCGGCTGCGCAAGGAGCTTGGCCTCTTCGCCAATCTGCGTCCCGCAATCGTGCTCGATCCGCTTGTGGATGCTTCGTCGCTAAAGCCCGAGATCGTGCGCGGCCTCGATATCATCATCGTTCGTGAGAGCACCGGCGGCATCTATTTCGGTGAGCCGCGTGGGGTTCACACGGATGCGAACGGCAAGCGCATCGGCATCGACACCGAGGTCTATTCCGAGGACGAAATTGCGCGCGTGGCGCGTGTTGCCTTCGATCTCGCGCGTAAGCGGCGGAATAAGGTGACGAGCACCGAGAAGGCGAACGTCATGCAGTCCGGCCGTCTCTGGCGCGCCGTAGTCACCGAAATCCACAAGGCCGAGTTCGCCGACGTGGAACTTGAGCACATGTATGCGGACAACGCCGCCATGCAGCTCTGCTCGCGGCCTAAGCAGTTCGACGTGATCCTAGCGTCCAACCTCTTCGGCGATGTATTGAGCGACCTGGCGGCTGCGCTGACGGGCTCCTTGGGCATGTTGCCCTCGGCAACCTTGGGCGCGGTCGGCGCGGATGGGCGGCGGCATGCGCTGTATGAGCCGATTCATGGTTCCGCGCCGGACATCGCTGGGCGCGGAGTTGCGAACCCCTGCGCGCAGATTCTGTCCTTCGCGATGCTGCTGCGGTGGTCCTTTGGGATGGAAGAGGATGCGCAGTTGATCGAGCGCGCTGTCGAGCGTGTTCTGGCCGGAGGAATGCGGACAGCGGACATCATGCAGCCCGGCATGGCACGCATCAGCACGGCGGTGATGGGCGAAAGCGTTGTCCGTGAATTGGGCAAGCTCAGCGCATGATTTTCGTTATCGAAGATCGTATTCGATAAAGGTTCTTGCTGGGGGGTTGCGCTGCACTGCGTGCGGCGTTAATTCCCCGGCCCAAGGCAGGCGCCCGTAGCTCAATGGATAGAGCACCAGACTACGAATCTGGGGGTTGGAGGTTCGAGTCCTTCCGGGCGCGCCACGTTTCCGCTGTACGGCGCGGAAACCAAAAGTATCGCCCCATGACAGCCCACCCTAATCCGACTGGACTTGCGGTGGTGCTCGGTGGCCAGATACCCAGGCGACAATCTATGCGCTATTTTCTAGCGTAGGCCAGGGGCCGTTATGGACGGTCATATGCGGATCAAGAAGCGAGCGCTGAGGATCTAGACCGATCGCCGAAGCCGGCCGTTCGTATGCTGCCAGTGCACCTCCACCGACACGTCTCGCCACGGCGCGATGCTGCGCTCGATCCCACGGTTGGGCCCGTTGGCACAAGCGGGTGGGGAGTCCGTCACGATCGAGCGGTCGAAGCCCTCCACGAAGCGGTTGGT
>JAQGHY010000266.1 GCA_028291455.1 Rubritepida sp.
CACGGCGGCCGCGGCGGCCGGCGTCTCCTTCGAGGATGTCCGCCGGACCATCAATGCCGCCAACATCACCCAACCGACCGGCCTCTTCGACGGGAACACCCAGGCCGGCGCGATTTCCGTCAACGACCGGATCGAGCGGCCGGAGGATTACGGCAGCCTGATCCTGCGCTCGAGCAACGGCGCGATCATGCGGCTCTCCTCCGTTGCCAACGTGGAACTCGGCGTGCGGGACCGGCGCCAGGGCGGAACCTTCAACGGCCGCCCGGCGATCATCATGGTCATCTTCAAGCAGCCCGACGCCAATGTCATCGAAGTCGTGGACGGCATCCAGCGGCTCCTGCCCGACCTGCAGCGTTGGATCCCTGCCGGCGTGCATATCCACACCATCCGCGACCGTTCCGAGACGATCCGCGCCAGCGTGGACGAGGTGCAGCGGACGCTGCTGATCTCGATTGTCCTGGTGGTGCTGGTGGTGGCGGTGTTCCTGCGGCGCAAATCGGCGGTCTTCGCCGCGGCCATCGCCGTGCCGCTCTCGCTGCTGGGCACGCTCGCGGTGATGTGGCTGGTGGGCTACTCGCTCGACAATCTCTCGCTGATGGCGCTGACCATCTCGGTCGGCTTCGTCGTGGACGACGCCATCGTCATGATCGAGAACATGACGCGGTTGCGGGAGAAGGGCATGGCCGCGCTGCCGGCCGCGCTGGAGGGGGCACGGAGGATCGGCTTCACCGTCATCTCCATCACGCTTTCGCTGATCGCCGTCTTCATCCCGCTGCTCTTCATGCCGGGGATCGTTGGGCGGCTGTTCCGCGAATTCTCCGTCACCCTGGCGATCGCCGTGGCGTTTTCGGCCGTCATATCGCTGACGATCACGCCGATGATCGCGGGACGCATGGCATCGGACGTGGAGCGCCCGCCGGGCTGGTTCGGCCGCTGGTTCGACCGCGCCATGGGGCTGCTGGTCGACGGCTACATGAGCAGCCTCGCCGTCGTGCTCCGCTTTCGCGTGCTGATGCTGATCTTCACCGTCGGCCTCGTGGGGCTGACCGTCTGGCTCTACATCATCGTGCCGAAGGATTTCTTCCCCCAGCAGGATACCGGCCTGCTCGCCGGCACGGTCCAGGCCTCGCCCGACACATCCTTCCAGACGATGATGGGGCTGCAGGAACGTGCGACGGAAATCATCATGCGCGACCCCGCGGTGGCTTCCATCGGCGTCTCGACGGGCGGTGGTGGCGGCAATTCCGGCAGCTCGGCGCGGATGTTCATCTCGCTGAAGCCGCTCGATGAGCGGCCGGGGGTCAACGCCGAGACCGTGATCAACCGGCTGCGCCCTGCACTCGGCCGCATCGCCGGCGCGCAGGTTTTCCTCCGCTCGATCCAGGATATCAATGTCGGGGGACGGGCGGGCAACGCGCAGTTCCAGTACGCCCTGCTGGCACCCGACCTGGATGAGCTCCAGACCTGGTCGGAGGCGCTGGTGCGACGCCTTCGTGCCGTGCCCGAACTCGCCGACGTCTCCTCCAACCAGGAGCGCGCGGGGCTCGTCTCGCGCCTCGTGATCGACCGCGACGCGGCCGCGCGCCTCGGCATCAGCGTGCAGACGGTGAACCAGGCGCTGAACAACGCCTTCGCCCAGCGGCAGGTGAGCGTGATCTACCGCACGCGCAACCAGTACCGCGTGGTCATGGAGGTGGATCCCCGCCTCACCGAGGATCCGAGCCAGATCGACCGGATCTTCGTACCCGGCCAGGGCGGGGCGCAGATTCCGCTCGGCGCCATCTCCCGGCTTGAGCGGTCGAGCGCACCGCTCTCCATCACCCATCAGGGGCAGTTCCCGGCCGCCACCATCACCTTCAACCTGCAGCCGGGCGTGGCACTCGGGGAAGCGGCTGCGCTGGTCGAGCAGGCGCAGCGCGACATCGGCATGCCGGCCACGGTGCGCGGCGAATTCGCCGGCAATGCGCGCGTCTTCCAGTCCTTCCAGACGGGGCAGTCGGTGCTTATCCTGGCCGCACTCGTCAGCATCTACCTGGTGCTGGGCATTCTCTACGAGAGCCTGATCCATCCGCTGACCATCATCTCCACCCTGCCCACGGCCGGCATCGGCGCCCTGCTCGCGTTGATCCTGACCGGCACGCCCTTCACCGTCATCGCGCTGATCGGCGTGATCCTGCTGATGGGGATCGTGAAGAAGAACGCGATCATGCTGGTGGACTTCGCGCTGGAACATGAGCGCGACGGCGGCGAGGGCGGCGAGCAGGCGATCCTGGAGGCCTGCCGCGAACGCTTCCGGCCGATCCTGATGACGACGCTGGCCGCGCTGTTCGGCGCCATTCCGCTGGCGCTGGCCAGCGGCCCGGGCAGCGAGCTGCGCCAGCCGCTCGGCATCGCCATCATCGGCGGGTTGGCGCTCTCGCAACTGCTGACGCTCTACACGACGCCGGTGGTCTATCTCGCGCTCGAGAGGCTGGCCGGCGGTAAGCGCACGAAGATCGTTACGCCAGCGGTGGCGGCCGAATAGCGGCGGCTGCCCTTGACGGCATGGGCGGGGGCGCGACTACTCGTTTAGCCTTCAGCTGGATCAGGAGAGAGCGCGCATGGATCGCCCGAACTTACCCCGCTCGCCTGCTTCCATCGAAATCCAGGCGCTGGTCGTCCGCCTGCACGCGACCCATGCGGGCGACCTCACGGGTCACCTCGCCGACTATATTCCCGAACTGGCCAAAGCCGACCCTGCTGGATTCGGCATCGCAATCGCCCATGCCTCGGGCGAGGTCGTGACCGCCGGCGACGCGCTGACGCCCTTCACCATCCAGTCGGTTTCCAAGGCGCTCACTTTGGCGATGCTGCTGGATCTGGTCGGCCGGGAGGAGACCTACAGCGCCGTCGGCGTGCAGCCGAGCGGCGATCCCTTCAACGCCATCATGCTCGATCCCCGCACGAAGCGGCCCTTCAACCCGATGGTGAATGCCGGCGCCATTGCGGTCGCCGGGCGGCTGCGGGAGACGCTGGGCCCGGATGCCTTCACGCAGATCCTGGCCTGCCTTGGCGAGGCTGCCGGGCGCGAGCTGCAGGTGGACCAGGCCGTCTTCGAATCCGAGCGCGAGACCGGCCACCGCAACCGCGCCATCGGCCACCTGCTGCGCGCCGCCGATGTCTTCACCGTGCCGGTGGACGATGTGCTCGACCTCTATTTCCGGCAGTGCTCCCTGCTGGTCACGGCAACCGACCTCGCCGTGATGGGTGCCACGCTGGCCAATATCGGCACCAACCCGGTGACGCGACGGGACGTGTTCGGGATGGAGGCGGTGCGGGAGACGCTTTCGGTGATGTTCACCTGCGGCATGTATGACGGCGCGGGCGACTGGGCCTGCCGCGTCGGGTTGCCGGCGAAGAGCGGCGTGGGCGGCGGCATCATGGCGGTGGTGAACCGCCAGCTCGGCATCGGCGTCTACTCGCCGCTCCTGGACGCCGCCGGCAATTCAGTGCGCGGCCAGGCCTGCTGCGCCGGCCTCGCCGAGGAGCTCGGCCTGCACGCCTTCGACAGCACGAACTCCGGGTCGAGCTTCTTCAGCGGAATGGGCCACGCGCCGTAGGGCTACTTAGTGGCCCGCGTGATCTCCGGAAAAGTCCGGTGCGGCGAGACCTGACGCTTCGAGCTGGATTACCAGCTGCGCCTTCAGCCGCTCAAGACCAGCCTCGGTCTTCGCCTCGGCCCGCGCCACCAGCACCGCCTGGGTGTTGGAAGCGCGCAGCAGCCACCAGCCGTCCTCGCTGAGCACGCGCACGCCATCGACCGCCTGGACCTCAGCGCCCTGTGCCGCGAGCCGCGCGCGGACCTCCTCGATAACCAGGAACTTACGGTCCTCGTCGCAGTCGAAGCGCAGCTCCGGCGTGTTCAGCACCTGCGGCAAAGCCTGGCGCATCTGCGCGAGGCTTTCGGGGCTGCGCGCGAGGATGTCGAGCAGGCGGACGCCGGAATAGAGCGCGTCGTCGAAGCCGTACCACTTGTCGGCAAAGAAGGTGTGGCCGCTCATTTCGCCAGCGAGCGGGCTGCCGGTCTCGGCCATCTTCTGCTTGATGAGGCTGTGCCCGGTCTTCCACATCAGCGGCACGCCGCCGGCCTTGGCCACCTCGTCGAACAGCACCTGGGACGCCTTCACGTCGGCGATGATGGTCGCGCCCGGATGGGACTTCAGCACGTCGCGCGCCAGCACCACCAGAAGCTGGTCGCCGAAGAGCATGTGCCCGTCGCCGTCGACCACGCCGATGCGGTCCGCGTCGCCATCGAAGGCGATGCCAAGATCGGCCTTCGTCTCCTTAACCTTGGCGATGATCTGCTCGAGGTTCTTCAGCACCGTCGGGTCGGGATGGTGGTTCGGGAAGGTCCCGTCGATCTCGGCATTGATGATGTGATGCGTGCCCGGCAGCCGCTTGATCAGCCGCTCCGTAACGGCGCCGCCGGAACCGTTGCCGGGATCCCAGACCACGGTCAGCGTCTTCGAGCCGCCGGCATAGTCCTGCACCATGCGGTCGATGTAGCTCTGGCTGACATCGACCTCGCGTGAGGAGCCCTTTGCCTCGGGCACCACATCGCCGCTCGCCGCCATCGCGCCGAGCTGCTGGATGTCCTTTCCGAAGAAGGGCTTCTTGCCGATCATCATCTTGAAGCCGTTGTAGTCTGGCGGATTGTGGCTGCCGGTCAGCATCACGGCGCCGTCGGCCTTCTGGTCGTAGCTGGAGAAATACAGCATCGGCGTCGGCCCGCAGCCGACGCGGATGACCTCCATGCCCGAGGCGACGAGCCCCGCCACGAGGTGCTGCTCCAGCTCCGGCGAGGACAACCGCCCATCGCGTCCCACAGTTACGCGGCTGCCGCCGGCGCGCGCGACGATGGTTCCGAAGACGCGGCCGATCGCGAAGGCGTCCGCCGGATGCAGTGTCTTACCGACGATGCCGCGGATGTCGTATTCGCGCAGCGAGGTCTTGTCGAATTGATGGGAAAAGCCAGCCATCAGGGACGTCCGATCGAGTAATAGGTGAAGCCCGCTTCGCGCATGGCGACGGGGTCGTAGACATTGCGAAGATCGAGAAGGACGTTGCCCTTCATCACGCCGATGAGCTTCTCCGGCGCGATGTTGCGGAACTCGTTCCACTCGGTCAGCAGCACCACCGCATCGGCGCCCTCGGCGGCATCGATCGCGTTGCTGGCGTAGTGCACGGCGGCCGGCAGGAGCGGGCGCGCGAAGCCGATGCCCTGCGGGTCGAAGGCACGGATGAGCGCACCCGCCGCCGCCAGCTTCGGCACGATCTCGAGCGAAGGCGCGTCGCGCATGTCGTCGGTCTCGGGCTTGAAGGTCAGGCCCAGCACCGCGATCGTCTTGCCCTTCACGTCGCCGCCGCAGGCCGCGATCACGCGATCCGCCATGGCGAGCTTGCGGTCCTCGTTCACGGCGATGGTGGCTTCGACCAGGCGAAGCGGCGTGCCGAAGGCCTGGCCGGTGCGCGCGAAGGCCAGGGTGTCCTTCGGAAAGCACGAGCCGCCGTAGCCGGCGCCCGCATGCAGGAACTTCCGCCCGATGCGGCCGTCGAGCCCGATCCCGCGCGCGACCTGCTGCACATCGGCGCCGGCGGCCTCGCAGAGATCCGCGACCTCGTTGATGAAGCTGATCTTCATCGCGAGGAAGGCATTGGCGGCGTATTTGATGATCTCCGCCGTCTCCAACCCGGTCGCGACGATCGGCGTCTCGATGAGGTAGAGCGGACGGTAGAGGCGCTTCAGGATGGCCAGCGCCCGTTCGCCCGGGGCGCCCTCCTCGACGCCGAGGACAATGCGGTCCGGCCGCATGAAGTCGCCGATAGCAGCGCCCTCGCGCAGGAATTCGGGATTGGAGGCGACGGTAATGTCGAGGTCGGGCCGGGCCGCCTGCACGCGGCGCTTCACCTCGCGGCCGGTGCCGACGGGCACAGTGGATTTCGTCACCAGCACCAGCGGACCCTTGGCCGCGCGCGCCACTTGCTCAGCGGCGGCGAAGACATAGGTCAGGTCGGCATGGCCGTCGCCGCGCCGGGTCGGCGTGCCAACGGCGAGGAAGACAGCCTCGGCACCCTGCACCGCCTCGTCGAGATCGGTCGTGAAGGTCAGCCGACCCTCGCGCGCGTTATCGACGACGAGTTGGTCGAGGCGGGGCTCGTAGATGGGGATGCGTCCAGCTTTCAGGGCGTCGATCTTGGAGGCATCAGTATCGACAAGCGCGACATCCACGCCGAACTCGGCAAAGCAGGCACCGGAAACTAGGCCGACATAGCCGGCGCCGATCATGGCGATCTTCATGCAACGGTTCCCGGGTTGCGGGCCGTTGCAGATCCCCGAAGGGCATTCAACATCCTGCGCATTTGACGCTCCTTAGGGGCAAGTGTCTGAAGCCACGTAATCGGCGCGCGGCAGGACTTACTGGTACGTCTTGAGGAATTCCCGCACCTGGGGCGCGAGTTCCGGACGCTTCAGGGCGAAGGCGATCTGCGCTTCCAGGTAGCCGATCTTGTCGCCGCAATCGAAGCGCCTGCCCTCGTAGCGCAGGCCGTGGAAGGGCTGGTGGCCGATCAGCTTGGCCATGCCGTCGGTGAGTTGCACCTCGCCGCCCGCACCCAGCTCCATCTTCGCGAGATGGCCGATCACCTCGGGCATCAGCACGTAGCGGCCGATGATGGTCAGGTTCGACGGCGCCTTGTCGATGGGCGGCTTCTCGACGAGGCCCTTGATCGAGATCAGCCGGCCCATGTCCTTCTCGATGTCGATCACGCCGTACTTGCTGACGCGCTCCATCGGCACCTCCTCGATGGCGACGACGTTGCCGCCGGTCTCGAGATAGGCATCCGCGAGCTGCTTGGTGCAGGAGACGTCGCACATCATCAGGTCGTCCGGCAGCAGGATCGCGAAGGGATCGTCGCCGATGAAGCTGCGCGCGGCCCAGATGGCATGGCCGAGGCCCATCGGAACCTGCTGGCGCGTCGTGGTCACGCTGCCCGGCGGCAGGGCCAGGGCGCGAAGCTCGGCGAGCTCCTTGGCCTTGCCGCGCTCCTCCAGCATCCGCTCCAACTCGAAGTGAATGTCGAAATGCTCGACGATGGCCATCTTGCCGCGGCCGGTGACGAAGCAGAACTGCTCGATGCCGGCAGCGCGCGCCTCATCCACCGCGTATTGGATCAGCGGCCGGTCCACCACCGGGAGCATCTCCTTCGCGATCGCCTTGGTGGCCGGAAGAAATCTGGTGCCCATGCCCGCGACTGGCATGACGGCCTTCTTGAGCGGCTTCAACACAGGCGGTTAATCCCTTTGGTCATCCGATGCATTGTGTTGGCACGCCAGAGCCTTGGGCGGCAACCCGTAGCATGTGACGTTACATGCGCATTCGCTTAAAATGCACGGAACTTGCGCTTAGTGCGAAGCGACAGTCAGCCCGGGTTGCGCGCGAGCAGCTGACGGCCCGGCGCGGCGGCTTCCATTCCACGGGGCTGGGCACGGGTGCCGCGGGGCGCGGCCTGGGTCTGGCGGGACTGAGTCTGGCGGGGCGCCGCCTCGGCGCGCCTCGGCTGGGTGGCCTGGACCGGAGCACTTCGTGTCCGCTGCGGACGTGCGGGTGGGCCAGGCATGGAGATAGCCGGCCCACGCAGCGCCCGCTGCGGCGAAACATGTGGAATACGGGACGTGGCAAAGCGGGGCCGCGGCGGTTCCTGCCGCAGCATTGCCTGCCGGAACGGCCCCGCGCGGCGCGGGCCCGGCCCGACCGTGGGGTCCCGCGCAACATGGATGCGGGGCAGCGCCACGGCCACGGCCGCCATCATCGGCGGCACGTCGCGCACGCCCATCCTGGCGAAGCCGTCATCCAGCAGCTCGGCCATGCGTCCGTTGCGTTGGGACCAGGAATTGCCGCCGAACACTGCGCCGACGAGCCGTACTCCCTCGCGCTGGGCCGAGGTCACGATGTTGAAGCCCGAGGCGGTGATGTAGCCCGTCTTGATTCCATCGGCGCCGGGATAGTCGCGCAGCATGCCGTTGTGGTTGCGGATCAAACGGTTGCCATGCGCGAAAGTGGTCATTGAAAAGTAATGGTACTGGTCCGGAAAATCCTGGATCAGGCGGCGGCCCAGCAGCGTCATGTCTCGTGCGGTCGTCACCTGCTCAGGGTCGGGCAGGCCGGAGGCGTTGCGGAAGGTGGTGCGCGACATGCCCAGCGAGCGCGCCCGCTGCGTCATCATCTGGGCGAAGCTTACCTCGTCGCCACCCAGCGCCTCACCCAAGGCAACGGCGATGTCGTTGGCCGAGCGGGTGACAAGCGCGAGGATGGCGTTCTCCGTCGAAAGGGAGCCGCCGGCTGGCACGCCGAGCTTGGTGGGCGGCTGCGACGCCGCCTCGTAGCTGACGCGGATCGGCGTGGACAAGGTGAAACGCCCGTCCCGCATTGCCTCGAACAGGAGGTACAGCGTCATCATCTTGGTGAGCGAGGCCGGATGGCGGAGCTCATCGGCATTTTCCGCGATCAGGACGTTGCCGGTGCGCATATCGACGACGAAGCCTGAATAGCGTGGACTGGCCGTGATCTGGGCCTGTGCATTCCCAGAAATCAGGGACACGAACAAGGCTGCGCCGGCGACGGCGCGTAAAATGGCTGAGACGAGCATGCTATTTCCCCAAGCACGCACGGGTTTCGCCTCCCCCAAGGCTCGGCCCGCGCTGGGTGCAAAGAAACAGTCATGGTGGCGTTTGTCCATCCGTTTCGCGCAACGGCGGGGAGCCTCGGCCATCAAGCCACTGTAATTAGGACTTTACAGATTTTGGTGCAGTGCACAATTTATCTTGCAACTGGCAATTAGCCCCCATAGATAGGCTCCATGCTGCAGTGCAGCAAAACCTGCCTCCCCTTCCACACAGGGCATTGGGGCGGCGCTGTGAAGGAATGAGACATAATGGCTATCCAGGCAATCGAGATGAAGAAGACGATGGCGCAGGCCGCCCAGACCGGTGCGGAGCAGGCCCAGAAGATGGTCACGGACGGCTCCGCCCAGGCGCGCGTCGCCGTCGAGAAGACGATGGAGACCGCCAACAAGGCCGCCGGCGACATGATGAAGGCTTCCGAGGAAGTGGCCGAGTTCGGCCGCGGCAACTTCGAAGCGCTGAGCAAGGCCTCGCAGGTCTATGTGACCGGCGTGCAGGACCTGTCCCGCCAGGCGATGGCGATCTTCCAGGCCTATTCCGAGCAGGCGATCGAGGCCGTCAAGACGATCTCGACGCTGAAGAGCCTCAAGGAAGCCGCCGACTTCCAGGCCTCCTACGCCAAGACCGCCTTCGAGCGCGCGGTGAGCGACACTGCCAAGCTGCAGGAAGCCGCCGCGAAGCTGGCCGAGACCGCCATCGAGCCGATCTCGGCCCGCATGACGATCGCCATGGCCAAGATGACCAAGCCCCTCGCGGCATAAGTCATCGTCCAAAGCCGCCGGCCGGCTCGGTCGCCTGCCTGGCGCCTCCCTGATGAGGCGCTGCGGGGTGACCGGATCGCCGAAAGCCATCGTTGGGTCAGGGCCCGGCCGTCTTTATGGCGTCCGGGCCCTTTCCTTTTGTTCATTCAGCCATGCAATTGTGCGAACCCCTTCCCCCTGGGCCGCCGGCAACCGATATCTTATCCGTGAAGAGCGAGCAGCGATGAGCGACCGGAAACGAATGACCACGAGGATCACCATGTCCGATCCAGACAAGCGAGACGGCGACGGCGGCACCAACACGGGCGTCGTGGTCAAGCCGCGCGCGAAAACCAAAAAGCCGGCGATGTACAAGGTGCTGATGCTGAACGACGACTACACGCCGATGGAATTTGTCGTTCACGTGCTCGAGCGCTTTTTCCAGAAGAACCGGGACGAGGCGACGCGCATCATGATGCACGTGCATCGTCGCGGAGTCGGCGTCTGTGGGGTCTATACCTACGAGGTCGCCGAGACCAAGGTGACACAGGTGATGGATTTGGCTCGCCAGAACCAGCATCCCCTCCAATGCACCATCGAGAAAGAATGACTGCAAAAAGAGCGCTGGAAAAAAAGAGTAACCGGCACGTCGCATGATCGTTTTATGATCACGACCGGGGGTGTGACGGCGGGGGAGAGCCACCACATCACTACCAACACGCCATGCTGCCATTTCGGTAGTTGGCTACCTCT
>JAQGHY010000315.1 GCA_028291455.1 Rubritepida sp.
CCTCAAGGCGATGGTCTTCGGACAGGATCGTGCCATCGAGGCGCTGTCCTCGGCGATCAAGCTCAGCCGGGCGGGACTTCGCGACCCGGAGAAGCCGATCGGCAACTACCTCTTCTCCGGCCCCACGGGCGTCGGCAAGACGGAAGTGGCCAAGCAGCTTTCCAAGACGCTCGGCATCGAGTTGATCCGCTTCGATATGTCCGAATACATGGAGCGGCACAGCGTCAGCCGGCTGATCGGCGCGCCCCCGGGCTATGTGGGCTTCGACCAGGGCGGGTTGCTAACCGACGGCATCGACCAGCATCCGCATTGCGTGCTGCTACTGGACGAGATCGAGAAGGCCCATCCGGACCTCTTCAACATCCTGCTGCAGGTCATGGATCACGGGAAGCTGACCGATCACAACGGCAAGACGGTCGATTTCCGCAACGTCATCCTGATCATGACCACCAATGCCGGCGCGGCCGACATGCAGAAGGCGGCCATCGGCTTCGGCAGCCCGGTGCGTCAGGGCGAGGATGAGGAGGCGGTGAAGCGGATGTTCACGCCGGAATTCCGCAACCGCCTCGACGCGACGATCGCCTTTGCCGGACTTTCGGCCGAGATCGTGGCGCAGGTCGTGGAGAAGTTCGTGATGCAGCTGGAAGCCCAGCTTGCGGATCGCAACGTCACCATTGAGCTATCGAGTGCCGCGAAGGAATGGCTGGCGGAGCGCGGCTACGATCCGCTCTACGGCGCGCGGCCGCTGGCCCGCGTGATCCAGGAGTACATCAAGAAGCCGCTGGCCGAGGAACTGCTCTTCGGAAAGCTGGTGAAGGGTGGCGCGGTGAAGGTGAACCTCACCGATGGCGCGCTGACCTTCGACATCACCGAGGCGCCGGTCGCCGCCCTGCCGAAGCCGGAAAGCGGCGACGGCGAGGCGGAGAAGGAGCCGGAAGCGACGGCGGAGTAATCTTCCGGACGGTTGTGAAGAGGGCCTCGATGGGAAACCATCGGGGCCCTTTCCATTTCAGGACATCCGCCATGACGACCGACACCCGCATCGAAGACTGGGACAGCTACAACGCCGCGCTGCGCGAGCGCGGCAAGGAGTTCTCAGCGCTGCATCCAGAGGCGGTGAAGGGCTTCTCCGCCCTATCCCGCGGCGCCGCGACGACGAAGCATCTGGACGCCAAAACGCGGGAGCTGATCTCGATCGCCGTGGCGGTGACCACGCGCTGCCAGGGCTGCATCGACGCCCATGCGCGCAAAGCCAAGGCGGCGGGCGCGACCAAGGAAGAAATAGCGGAGGCGCTCGGCGTGGCAATCGCAGTCAACGCCGGGGCGGCGCTGACATATTCGCTTCATGTGCTGGACGCGCTGGACGGGGCGGGCTGAGCGACAAAGGCGCGGACCTCGCCCAGCACGTCGCCGCCGGCGAGCCCCAGGGCCCGCACCGGCGCAGCGATTGCGGCGAGGACGCCGATATGGCTCATTCCGGGATAGGTGACGTGCCGCACGGGCACGCCAGCCTCCCGCGCACGGGCGGCCATGACGGCGGAATGCGTGGGGCGGACGGTCTCGTCCGCCTCGCCATGCAGCAGCAGCATCGGCGGCGTTGTCCGCCGGTCCAGTGGATCGGGCGCGGCCAGGATACGCGGCATGCCGGAGAAGATTTCCGGCGGCGTCACCTCGTCCGCGCCGAAATCGTAGGGACCTGCGAGGCCGATGAAGCCCTTCACCCGCGCCTGGGCACCCCAGCGCTGATCGAGCGCCACGCATGCCGCGTTGAAGGCGCCGGCGGAATGCCCCATCAGCACAAGCCGCCGCCCCGGCTCCCGCGCGGCCATGAACTGGACGGCCAGCGCGGTATCCTCGACGAAACCGGGATAGCGCGCCTCGGGCCAGAGCCGGTAGTCCGGCACCGCCACCAGGCAGCCCAGACCTGCCAGGGGATTCGCGACGAAGCCGTATTCCCCGCGCTCGCCGGAGCGCCAGCCGCCGCCATAGACGAAGACCAGCAGCGGTGCCTCGGGCGGCAGGTCGTCGGGCCGGTAGAGGTCGAGGCGGTGACGCGCCATGGGCCCATAGGCTAGCCCGTCCTCGCGCCGCACACTGCCTGCGGGGGTCAGTGCATTGACGATGCCAATGGGCGAACAGGCCGCCAGTGGCAGGATCGTGGCGCTAGCCAGCACGGCGCGGCGCCTCAGCTTTGGAGGATTCATCATTTCGCACGGACACATGGGGCGTGGCGCGACCGATGCTAGGATTGACCGCGGCCGGCATCGCCTTGAAGTGCCCGGCACCGCACGACCCGTTCGTCCAAAGCCTAGGACACGAGCCTTTCACGTTGGACTGATCTTAGCTGACCGCCGGCTTTTTGCAGGCGGTCCCGGATCTGACCGCCTCCGACCTCCACCGCCTCATCACGAAGATCGGCACGCGCAGCAGCTCCCGAGAGGCAGGCTGGCGAGGCGCGGATCCTTGAGCATTTGGTCGAGGGTGGCGGGAGCGGGGCGCGTTGCGTCGGGCGTCATGGGATCAGCTTCGGTTTCTCGGGTTTAGGGAAGAACGGCACCGGCGCCGCAACCTGCAGGGGTCCAGCCGGTTTGCCTGACAAGCCCGGTGCCATCCGGCTGCCGGCCCATCGTGGAGGAACAGGACATGGCCAAACTTCGGGTATCTGGAGCGATGCTGCTTGGCGCCGTGCTTGGTGCAGCATCCCTCTCCGAGCCGGCGACTGCGCAGACGCCCGACACATCACGATCCCGCACCGAACAGTCGATCGGCGCGCAGCCACCGACCCAGGGCGGTTCGGATGACACAGTGGGCGGCGGCCGGAGACGGCCATCAAACACCACGCCGATGACGCAGACGCCGTCACCCACCGATCCTGGCGCCGGGGGGACCCCGCCGAGCATGGGCGGATCAGGGCCGGCCAACGGCACAGCGCCGCGTCCGCCTGCGCGGCCTCCGGCATCCCCAGGCACGCGATAGAACGCCGCATAGCCGAGATACCGCGACCGAGGGGCCGGCGGGCAAATCCGGGGCGCGCTACCGAGCAAGGCGCAGGCCAGCCCGAATCCTGGGCAATGTGGGGTTTGCTTAGGGGCTAGGCGCTTCGGTGCACCTTGTGTATGGAGCGGCTCGTTAGCGGCAACGCGAGGCATTTGATCTGACGTCTTAAAGGTGCACGTTGGCCAGCATGGGAAGTTCGTCCCGTATGGCTCGCGAATGGCATCCAGGATCATCTGCGCCGTGCTGAGGCTAATGAGGGATTTCTAAGCGTTTTCCCACGACCCGTTCGTCTAGAGGCCTAGGACTCCAGCCTTTCACGTTGGCAGCACGGGTTCGAATCCCGTACGGGTCGCCAACCGCCTTATCGTGGGATCGGCGCACCCACCTCATTTTCCGGCAAGAGGTCGCAAAATAGGCGCTCCACTTCCGTTTGAAGCCAAATTCGGGCGCAAGTCGTGCCCCAAACGCCACATGCGTTCCGCTAAACCCCTAATGAAGCAACAACATAACTTGCGCATACATCAAGCATAGCCGCATCCTCCGGCATGCAATCCGCCCGAAGCGGATGAATGGTTGGGCGCAGGGAGCGGAACTGCATGCGCGTGTCTTTGGAGATTCCATCGCGTCGCATTCGTGCGGGAGGCGCGCCGGCGATTCTTGCCCTCCTCGCGCTTTGCCTGATCGGATCTGGAGCCTTCGCACAGCAGGTGCCGGGCGCACTCGTCATCCCGCCGGGCGGCACGCCCATTCCGCAGCTTGCCCCGGGAATGCCGCGCCAGGTCGGCCCCGGCCTCGTCGCGCCGCCACCCGTGACGCCGACCGGCGTCGGGGCGGCCGGCAACGTGCCCATCCGCGACGTCACCTTCGTGGGCGCCACCGCCTTCAACCGCGATCAGCTCGCCGCCGCCACGGGCAGCCTCACCGGCCCGGCCGTGCCGGTCTCCTCCGTGGAGGAGGCGCGCGCGGCCATCGTCTCCCTCTACCGCGAGCGCGGCTACGCCTTCGTCACCGCTGATGCCACCGTAGGCGCGGACGGCATGCTGCGCTTCCAGATCGCCGAGGGCTTCGTCAGCGAAGTCCGGCTCGACGGTGATATCGGCCCCGCGGGCACCCAGGTGCTGCGCTTCCTGAACCGGCTGGTGAACGTGCAGCCGCTGGATGTCGCCACGCTCGAGCGCCAGCTCCTCCTGGCGCAGGACATCCCGGGCCTGACGGTCCGCACCGTGCTGCGCCCCGCCGGCACCGCGCCCGGTGCGCTTTCCCTCGTGGCCCAGGTCTCGCGCCAGGCCATCACCGGATATGTGACCGCCGACAATCGCGGTGCCCGCTTCTCCGGTCCGCAGCAGGGCCTTGCCGCGGTGCAGTTCAACTCCCTCACCTCGCTCGGCGAGCGGACCGAGCTCGCGCTGTTCTATGCCAGCGGCAGCACCCAGTTGTTTGGCCAGGCGAATTGGCAGGCCTTCATCGGTGGATCCGGCCTGCAGGTGCGGATCTATGCGGGCTACGGCCAGACGCAGCCATCGGGCGTGCTCCGCAACCTCGGCTATGAGGGCCTGAGCACGGTGGCGGGCGCCTCGCTCTCCTATCCCGTGATCCGCCGGCGTTCGCAGACGCTCAATGTCGTTGGCTCCTTCGACATCATCGACACCGAAATCCGGCTGGACGACACGGCCGGGCAATCCCGCCGCCTGTCCTACGACGCGCTGCGAATGCTGCGGATCGGCGGAGACTGGACGGTCTATGACCTGCTGTTCGGCGACAACCGCCCCGGCACCAATTTCCTGACCCTGCGGCTTTCTCAGGGCCTGTCCGGCGCGGGGTCGCAGACCTCGCGCACCGGCTCGCGCGGTGAATTCACCAAGGTCAATGCCGAGGCGACGCGCATCCAGGCGCTGTTCGCGCCCTGGGCCGGCGCGTTGGTCTCGCTCCAGGGCACCGTCGCCGGGCAGTGGACGAACGACGTGCTCCCGCTGGCGGAGAAGTTCTACCTCGGCGGCAATCGTCTGGGGCGCGGCTTCTATGCCGGCGAAGTCACGGGCGATCGCGCCATCGCGGTCTCGGCGGAGTTGCAGCTCTCGACGTTCCATGAGCTGTCGCCCTTCGGTGTCTCGCTGCGGCTGGCCCCGACCTACTATGCCTTCTACGACGAGGGCTGGACCTTCGAGAACCAGGCCGTCGATCCCGACCGCCGGCTCTCCTCCGTCGGCATCGGTGTGCGGACGCAGATCAACGGGCGCTTCGAGGCGCAGGTCGAGGGCGTGCGCCGGCTGACGCGCCAGCCATCCGGCGCGAGCGTGCCGGCCCAACATGAGGATGCGCTGTTCTGGCGCGTCCTCGCGCGGTTCTAGAAGGAACACGGGCAGCATGGCCGGCATCTCCCCCCAAGGCCTCACGACGATGCGCGCGGCCCTGCTGGCCGGCACGGCGCTCATCCTGCCTGGCGCCGCCTTGGCCCAGCAGCCGCAGGGGGGCCAGGTGGTTGCGGGCTCGGCGTCGATCAGCCGCACCCCGGGCCAGACCACCATCAACCAGTCCACCGACCGCGCGGCGATCGACTGGCGGACCTTCAACATCGGCCGCGATCAAACGGTGCAGTTCCAGCAACCCGGCACCGGCTCGGTCACGCTGAACCGGGTGACGACGCCCGATCCCTCGCAGATCGCCGGGAGCATCATCGCGAACGGCCAGATCGCGATCGTCAACCAGTCCGGCGTGGTATTCCACCAGGGCTCGCAGGTGAATGCCGCCGGGCTCGTGGTGTCCACCGCGAATATCTCGAACGAGGCCTTCATGCGCGGCGGGCGCATGGCCTTCGACCAGCCCGGCCGCCCCGATGCCCGCATCGAGAACAACGGCACCATCACCGTGCGCGAGGCCGGGCTGGCCGCCCTGGTCGCGCCCCAGGTCGCGAACCGCGGCACGATCACCGCACGCATGGGCCGCGTGGTGCTGGCCGGTGCCGAAACCTCCGTCGTGGATTTCCACGGCGACGGGCTGCTGTCGCTCGAAATCACATCCCCCGTGCGGCAGGCGCCCACGAATGGCGAGGCGCTGGTCACCAATACCGGCACCATCACCGCGACCGGCGGCACGGTGCAGCTCACCGCCTCGGCGGTGGATGGCATCGTGCAGGACTTGGTGCGGGCGGGCGGGCGCATCTCCGCCGATACCGATGCCGCCACCGGGCGCACCGGGCGCGTGGTCGTCTCCGGCACCGGCGGTGCTGTGCGGATCGAGGGCGAGGTAAGCGCCCAGGGCCTTGCTGCCGGCACGCGCGGCGGCGACGTGCAGATCCTCGGCGACCGCACATGGATCGCGCCTGGCGCAGTGGTGAATGCCTCTGGCCGCACGGGCGGCGGCACGGTAGCACTCGGCGTGACGCCGCAGGGCGCGCCCACCCGACGCCTCGCGCGCCGCACCGGCGTGGCGCAGGGCGCCGTGGTGCGCGCCGATGCGACCGAAAGCGGCAATGGCGGCACGGTGCTGCTCAACTCCGCCGAATACACGGTGCATGCTGGCGTGATCTCGGTGCAGGGCGGGCCGCAGGGCGGCAATGGCGGTTTCGTCGAAGTGTCGAGCGCCAAGGATTTCCGCCTGCTGGGTGAAGTTAACGTCGCCGCCGGCCCAGGCGGGCTGCGCGGGACGCTGCTGATCGACCCGACCAACCTCACCGTGGTGGCGGGCACCACCGGCAGCGGTTCGGACGACGGCGCCGCCGCCGACGGCGTGCTCGGCTCAGGGGAAACCAGCGGCAACACGACCATCTCGAACGGCTTCGTCAACGCCTTTGCCGGCAACCTGCGGCTCCAGGCCACCAACGCCATCAGCGTCGATGCCGCCATCAACAAACCGACCGGCGACCTCTCGCTGGAGGCCGGCGGCGCCCTGACCGTGTCCGCCACCGGCTCCATCGTGCTGGGCGCCGGCGACCTGAACCTCACCGCGTCCAGCTTCGCCTTCAACGGCCCCGTCACCGTGCCTTTCGCAAACAGCATCAACCTGACCGCCGCCATCAGCGGCGCCTCGATCAGCCAGACCTCGGCGGGCATCCTTACCGGCGGCACCCTGACGCAGACCAACCCCTCGAATTTCTTCGTCGTCGCGCTGGGTACGGCCGACAATGCGATCGACACGATCGGCTCGCTCGATGCGTTGTCGGGGAGCAATTCCTTCCGCAACACACGGTCGCTGACCGTCAGCACCAGCTTCCGCGGCAATACCACTGCACGGATCGACGTGTCCGGCGGAGACCTCACGATCAACGGCACCGTCACCGCGGGCAGCACGATCGCGCTTCGCGCCACGGGCAATTTCGCGCAGGGCGCCACGGGCAGCTTCACCGCTCCCGACATCATCCTCAATGCCGGCGTGAACCTCTCGACCGGCAACCGGATTGCGGGCTCGACCGCGGGAATGTCCCTTACCGGGACCATTCAGGCCAGCACGCGTCTCAACCTCAATTCCGCGGCCGGGGGCATCACGCAGACCAGCGGTTCGATC
Source organism: Rubritepida sp. (assembly GCA_028291455.1). GTDB lineage: Bacteria > Pseudomonadota > Alphaproteobacteria > Acetobacterales > Acetobacteraceae > Roseococcus. The sequence continues at coordinate 7,498 of JAQGHY010000315.1, forward strand.
CAGACGCCGAACCTCGTCCTCGACACCAACGGAAGTGCCCTGCTCAATATCCCGGTCGTCACCGGCGGCTCCGGCAACCTCATTTCCGGCAATGATATCCGGGCACTCAACCCGTCGACCGTCGGCGGACAGCTTGCGCTGGTGACACAGCGCGACATCCAACTGCAGGGTCTCATCACCGTTTCGGGCGCTACTTCCATCGCGGCCAACAACATCACCCAGGCTGTGGGCGGCGTGCTCGTCACGCCGCTTTTCTCGGCATCGACGGACGTGCTGTCCATCGTGCTTGGCGGCGATAACCAGATCGATCAGCTCGGCAACGTCCTCGGGACGACCGGCGTTGGCATCAGGAATGCCCGATCGCTGCTGGTGTCGGGGATCGTCCGCGCCGGTAATGCGGCCGCGGGTCTCGATGTCGTCGGGGACCTGACCGTGACAGGTACCTTCCAGGGCGCCTATGGCGCGACGCTGCGCGCTTCCGGAAGCATTAACCTCGCCAGCGGCAGCGTGGTCTCGAACTATCAAAACTTCGATTTCACGGCGACGCCGACGGTGATCCAGGCGGGATACGACTTCGGCAGCGGCGCCCCCAATCCCAATTCACCTGCATCGCTCACACTCGGAGGCTTTGTCGGGAACCCGGCTTACATCGGATCCTTGACGCTCGCCGCCGGCACCGGGGGCATCCGGCAGACGGGGGGACGGATCCTGGCCACCAACCTCACCGTCCAATCCGGCGGCGATGCGCTGCTGAACGGTGCGTCGGCCAGCCAGCCGAACAGCGTGGAAACGCTGCTCGGCGTCACCGCGGCTGGTAATTTCGTGTTGGACAACGGCACGAGCGACCTCTCGATCGGGACCTTCGGTGGCTCGTTCACAGCACAGACCTTCTCGATCCGCACCGCGGGCAACGTTGAAATCAATGCGCCGGTCATCGCTGTGGAGCGCGCCACCTTCCGCGTGGGTTCGCTGTTCATATCCGCGCCTTTCTCCGGCCCGGCGCCCGGCATTACTGCGCCCCTGGTGGAGATCGCCCCCGACGCCGCCGTGCAAATGGGCGTGGCCGTCGGCGACTCCACGCCGCCGCCTTTCGTTCTCTACTCCGACATCTTCGACCAGATCTCGACCAGCACGCTCCGCCTCGGCGCCACCACCTTCGGCGGCGTAACGACGACGACGGCGAGCGAGATTTTCTTCACCAATAGCTTCAGCTTCCCAGGCACGCTGGACGTCCGCGCCACGGGCGACATCTTCCAAACCCCATCCAGCACGCTCGGCGCCGGCACGCTGACCGGCGCCGCGGGTGGCTCCATCACGCTGGTCGAGCCGACCAATGTGTTGCCCGTGATCAGCGACCTGTCAGCCGGCACCGCGCTCTCGCTGCGAACCACCGGCGTCCAGACGCTGACCGGCACGGTATCCGCGCCGTCGATCACGCTGACCACCGGCGGCGCCCTGACGGAAAGCGGCGCGGGGCGGATCGCCGGGGGGACTCTCGGGCTCCAGACCGGGGGCAGCGCCACGCTCCTGGGCGCCAATGCCATCATCGGCCTCGCGGGCTCCAACATTGCCGGCGCCCTGCAGCTGAACAACACCTCCACGCAGCTGAGCGTGCCCGTCGGCAATCTCGTATTCTCCTCCGGCGCGCTCACCATCAGCCAGTTCGGCGACCTCGTGGTGGACGGCACCGTCAGCGGGGCGAGCACGTTGCTTTCGGCGAGCGGGCGGATCCAGGTGAACGGCAATTCCGCCATCGCCCGCACCGGCGACCTTAACATCTCCTCCAGCACCTTCGGCCTCGCCGGGCTGTTGCAGGCTTCGGGCGCGATTCGGATCGCCGCGAGCAACTCCGCGACGCTGGCCGGGCGCGTTGCGGCCGGGCTGCTTCGCATCACCTCGCCCAGCGTCGCCTTCGGCGGGCTGAACGCCTCCGGCACGCCGGTGGAGTTGTTCCTCGGCACGGCGGGCAGCACGAGTGGCACGCTCGATGCACGGGCGCTCAGCGTCTATGGCGGCGCCAGCGCCAGCCTCTTCGGGAGCATCGCCGGGATCGGCGGCGGCGCGGCGGCGGCGGCCGGCCGGCGCGGCACGGCCAGCGGGACGCTGCTCAACGAGCCGCTGCCGCAGCAGGACGCCTATCTGTTCAACAATTGCCAGATCGGCGTCGCGGTCTGCGTGCCGATCGTCATCCCGTCCCCACCCGTGACGCTGCCGCTGCCGCCGGGCCCGGGACCGAGCTTCCCGCAGCCCCCCAATATCCGGCCTCCGGCGGAACTCGGCGGCTTCGTCAGCGTGGCATCCAGCCCGCTCACCGTGATCGACGTGCTTCGCGTGCCGACGCCGATCGTGGACCAGCTGCGGGCGCCGCTGCCCGTCCTCAACCTCCGCCCCTTCCGCGATCGTTCGGAGGAGGCGGACCTGGCACCCCCCAACATCCGCGGGGACGATTTCTGATAGCCGCACGCGCCCGCCATTCCCCAAGCTGGGGATGACATGAGGATACCGAAGATGCGCCCGGGCCTGCTTCTCCTTCTCGCGCTCGGCGCCTGCACGGCTCCGCCGCCCTCCGCCTATGTTCCGGTCGCCTCGGGTTCGGGGCAGGGTCTTGTCGCCGTGGGCCGCACCGGCACCGGCGAGGAGTGCCGCCTCGCCCGCACCGGCAGCGGCGGCGACATCTGGTGCGGCGAATGGTCCTCCCCCAGCGCGCGCATTCGATCGGCGAGTGCCGCCACGCCGCTCGCTGCCGCCGAGGAAGCGCGCACTGCCCTGGCCGGCCGGCTGGAATGCGCCGCCCCGCGAACGACGACGGTCCTCGGCGGGCAGCCCGCCGCGGTGATGGATTGCCGGCGCCGCAGCGGCGGCTGGCCCGCCTTTGCCATCGCCGCCCAGTCCGGCAGCAGCATCTGGATCGCGGAGGGCGTGCTGCCGGCCTATGCCGCCGCCGAGCAGTCGATCGGCGTGCTGGGCGGACAGATCGCGGCGGAAGCCTCGCCGCTGCCCTCGGCGGCGCTGGACCAGATGGCCCAGCGGCTGTCCCGCGAGGCCTTCGCAACCGGCGACATCAGCCGCTTCGAGGGGCTGATGTCGGTTGGCCGCGATGCCAACCAGGCCGAGCGCTTCGTCGCCGCCGAGACCGCTTATCGCGCCGCGCTGGCGCTGCAGGAACGCGTGCTGGGCCCCAATGCGCCGGATCGCTTCCTGCCCATGGTTCTGCTGGCGCTCCAGCTCTCCAACCAGGGCCGCTTCCCCGAGGCGGAGGCGCTGTTCAACCGCGCCGCCACCCTCGCGCCGCTGGCCGCCGAACCGCTGGCGACCGCCTACCTCGCCCATTATCGCGGCCTGCACGAGGCCAATCGCGGTCGCAACGACGTCGCACTGGCCCTGCTGACGCAGGGCGGCACCGCCTATTCCCGCTGGGTGCCGCCTGAGATGCGTAGCGGCGCGCCCTCAAGTGCCAGGCCGCAGATTTCCGTTGATCCGCTGGCCACGCGCGCGCTGGTCGGCCTGATCGAGACGCGCCGCAACAGCGCCGCCGTGCTTCGCGCCGCCGGACGTCCCGCCGAGGCGGAGGCGGCTTCCGCCTCAGCTCAGCAGCTCGCGCTCGGTGCCATGAACAATGCCGTGGGCGCCGATGTCATGGTGGGCCGCCTGGCCCGCACCGGCGGCGCCATCTATGCCGGCTCCGGCGATACCGGCGGCGCCGAGCGTGCCTTCGCCCGTGCGGCGACCCGCTTCGCCGTCGGCATCCCGCGCTCCCGCCCCTTGGCCGAGACGTTGCTACTGCGCGCGGCGAACGTCTCCGCGGCCTCGGCCGTGCAGCCGTGCCGTGACGCCGTGGCCATCCTGCGCCTGCTCCGGGAGGGCACCACGGCCGGGCGCATCGCGCCTTGCGTGGATGCGTTCATCGCCGCCGGCGCGCCGGAGGATGCCTTTGAGGCCGCGCAGCTTACCCAGGGCGGCGTCACCACGACGCAGATCGCCATCGCCGCCGCCCGCCTCTCCGCCGGCGCGCGCGACCCGGCCGTGGCCGACGCGCTGCGCCGCCGCGACGAAGCCGACCGCGCCCTCGCCACCCGCTATCGCGAGCGGGACGCGGCCGCCGCCGAGGGCGGCCGCACCGACCTCTCCGCGCTGAACACCCGGATCGCCGAGGCCGAGACTGCTGCCTCCGAGGCCGATGCCGCAGCACAATCGGCAGCGCCGGGCTATGGGCAGCTGGTGCAGTCCATCTCCTCGGCCGCCGATGTGATGGGCGCGCTGGCGCCAGGCGAGGCCCTGGTGGCGACCACCCTGCCGCCGGACCGGCGCGGCTGGACCTTCCTGCTCCTCGACGGGACCGTCACGGTCGGCCGGGCCGGCGCCGATACGGCCGAGATCGCCGCCCTCGTCGCCCGCATCCGGGCCAGCGTGGATTCCGGCACGGCGCGGCGGCCCTTCGATGCCGCCGCCGCCTGGCAGCTGCACCAGGCGCTGTTCGGGAACGTCGCCGAACCCCTCGGCCGCGCCCAGGCGATGGTCGCGCTGCCAGAGGGGCCGCTGCTGTCACTGCCCTTCGGCCTCCTCGTTACCTCGGCCCCGGCTCAACCGCTGGGGCATGAGGGCGTGAGTTTCCTGATCGCGCGCATCCCGGTGACGCATGTGCCGGCGGCCTCCAGCCTCGTGTCGCTGCGACGCGCCGGCAATTCCGCCGCCGGCCGGCCCTGGGTCGGCTTCGGCGATCCGCGTCCGATCCCCGCCAGCTTCGCCGCGCGCACCTTCCCCGCGGCACCCGATTGCGGCCGTGGCCTGTCTGGGCTTGCGCAGCTGCCGGCATCGGCGATCGAGCTCCAGGCGGCGCAGCAGATCATGGGCGCGACACCGGCCGAGCGCCGCATCGGCCAGGCCTTCACCGTCGCCGCCGTGCGCGGAACCCGGCTGCGCGACTACCGCGTGGTGCACTTTGCCACCCACGGCGTGCTGCCGGGCGAGCTCTCCTGCCTCACCGAACCCGCCATCATCGCCTCCGCCGCGCCGAACGGGCCGGATGCGACGCAGGCGCTGGTGACGGCGGGGACGATCCTGGACCTCGACCTCGATGCCGATCTGGTGGTGCTCTCGGCCTGCAATTCCGGCGGCGGCGCGGCGGCGGGCGAAAGCCTCTCCACCCTGGCGCGGGCCTTCTTCTTCAGCGGGGCGCGCGGCCTGCTGGTGACGCATTGGTACGTCAACGATGCGGCGGCGGCGCGAATCGCCTTCTTCACGCTGCAGAACGTGCGCGGCGGTGACACGCCGGCCGTGGCGCTTCGCAAGGCGCAGCTCGACCTGATGCGCGTGGCCGGCGCCGGCCATCCCGCGCTCTGGGCGCCCTTCGCCCTGATAGGCCCCGGCCCGGCGCCATCGACACGCACCGCCCGCGCCGGATAGCGGTTCCCTAGGCGGCGTGGCAGGGTCCGCGCATGCAGCTGCACCTGGAACACCGCCCCGCGCCGCCGTGGATCTCCGAAGCGGCACCCGTCTTTCAATCGGTCATCGAGAGCACCGGGGTTATGGTGGCACTGCCCTGCTACGGCGGCATGCTGACCACCGCCACCCTGCGCGGCCTGCTGGAGACGCAGCGCGCGCTGATCGCCTTTGGGCTGCCCCTGGCCGTCGCAACCGTAACCAATGAAAGCCTGGTGACGCGGGCGCGCAATTCCCTGGTGGCGCGCTTCTTGGCCTCCTCCGCCTCGCACCTGCTCTTCGTGGACAGCGATATCGGCTTCGGGGCGGACGCGGTGCTGCGGCTGCTCGGCCACGGGCGCCCGCTGATCGCCGGCCTCTACCGCAGCAAGACCACGGAGCGGGAGGATTGGGTCGTCACCTTCCCCGCCGGCGAGGACGGCGGGCTGCCCAGCGTGCGGCACGATGTCACCACCGGCGCCGTGGAAGCGGCGGGCGTCGGCACCGGATTTCTGCTGATCCACCGCGATGTCCTGACGGCGATGGTTCAGGCCCATCCCGAAACGCTGCACCGGACCGATGAAGGCCCCGTGCATGCCCTTTTCGAAGCCGGGATCGAGCCGGGCGCCGCCCCCGGCGAAGGCCGCTACCTCAGCGAGGACTATATGTTCTGCGCCCGCTGGCGTGCCCTGGGCGGAGAAGTCTGGTGCGACCCGGCGATCGTGCTGGAACATCACGGCCAAACCCGCCTGCGCGGGGAGCCTATGGACCTGTTCTCGGCGGCCTGACCGGCAAGGACATGGCACATCCTCGCGTTTCGCAGGCATACGGTTCAGCGAAGGGTTTATGCTGCACTGCACCAACGATCCCGATGTCGTTGCGTTATAGGTCATGCAGGCTGTCTATTGTCCTTGGCCTCGTTAGGAAACAAATGCGGCCCCTCTCCGACACCATCGCCCGGCTTGCCGCGTTCCGCGCGGCGGCGACCCGCACCAACTCAGCCTTCGACCACCTCGCCGAGCTCACAGGCTTCGAGTCCAACCCCGGTAACCTGAAGGCCCGGGTCCACGTCCCGACCGATCTGCCGGACAACGCGCCCCTCGTGGTGGTGCTGCATGGCTGCACGCAGACGGCGAGCGAATACGACGTGGGGTCGGGCTGGTCGCAGCTGGCCGACAGCCAGGGCTTCGTGGTGCTCCTCCCCGAGCAGCAACGGGCCAACAACGCCAATCTCTGCTTCAACTGGTTCGTCCCGGGCGACACTGGGCGCGACCTCGGCGAGGCGCAGTCGATCCGCGCGATGATCGAGAAGCTGGTGGTGGATCTCGGCCTCGACCGCCGCCGCATCTTCGTCACCGGCCTCTCCGCGGGCGGCGCCATGGCCTCGGTCATGCTTGCCACCTATCCGGAAGTCTTCGCCGGCGGCGCGATCGTCGCGGGGCTCCCCTACGGCGTCGCGAGCACGGTGCCCGAGGCCTTCGACCGCATGCGCGGCCATGGCGGGCAGGATGCGGACCGCCTCGAGTCTCTGGTGCGGGGCGCCTCGAACCATGCCGGTCCCTGGCCGACGGTCTCGATCTGGCACGGCAGCGCGGACAATACCGTCAGCCCCTCCAATGGCGAGGCGATCCTGGACCAATGGCGCGGCCTGCACGGCGTCGGCCTCAGGCCCGCGCGCTCGGAGGTCGTGGACGGCTATCCGCACGAAGTCTGGTGCAACCGGCAGGGCCGCCCGGTGATCGAGCGCTACACCATCACGGGCATGAGCCACGGCACACCGCTCGACGTGACGAATGGGGACGGGGTCAGCGGCGCCTATATGCTGGACGTCGGCATTTCGTCCACGCGGCATATCGCGCGCTTCTGGGGCCTGGCGCCGGCGGGCACGTCCGCTCCCCGCCGCAAGCCGGCGGCCGCAGCACCGGAACCAGTCGCGGAGCCGGTCGGGCCGATCACGCAGGTCATCGAAACCGCACTGCGCCGCGCGGGGCTGATGCGGTAGGGCTTCAGCTCCGCCGCACCTGGCTCCCCGCCACCGCCGCGAGATTGGCAATGCCGCGCGCGGTGACACTCGGCACCAGCACATGGATGGGCTTGTTCATGCCCAGCAGCATGGGGCCGACCTGCAGCCCGTCGGAGACGGCCTTCACCAGGTTGAAGGCGATATTGGCCGCGTCGATGTTCGGGAAGACCAGCAGGTTCGCCATGCCCTCCAGCTTCGGGTCCGGCACGGCCTTGGCACGAATGGCGGGCACGATCGCCGCGTCGCCATGCATCTCGCCATCCACCTCGAGCTCGGGCGAGGCGGTGCGGATCAGGCGCAGCGCGTCGCGCATCTTGCGGGCGCTCGGTGCACCCGAGGCGCCGAAGGAGGAATGGCTCAGCAGCGCCACCTTGGGCACGATGCCGAAGCCGCGCACCTCCTCAGCCGCGAGCAGGGTCATCTCCGCAAGCTGCTCCGCCGTCGGGTCGATCAGCAGGTGCGTGTCCACGAAGAACAGCGTTGCGCCCTGGGTGATCACAGCCGAAAGCGCATAGGCCCGGCTGACATTCGACCGCTTGCCGATGCAGGCCAGCGCGTGGTCCCACTCGCGCATCCATTCCGCGCGCCCGCCGACGATGGCGGCATCCACCTCGCCAGACTCCAGCAGCAGCGCGGCGGCAACGGTAGGCCGGCTGGCGACACGGCGCTCGGCGGCATCCGCAGTGATGCCGTGCCGGCCGACCTTGCCCTGATAGAGCTTCACCAGCGGCCCGAAGACCTGGGGGTGCTCTTCGGGGTGCAGCACCGTCACCGAGCTGCCCAGCGCCATCCGCAGGCCGAGCGCACGCACCTTGGCCTCCACCACGGCGGCGCGTCCGATCAGGATGGGGATCGCGGTGCCTTCATCCAGCACGGTCTGCACCGCACGCAGGGTGCGCTCGTCCTCGCCCTCGGCGAAAACGATGCGGGCGGGGCGTCGGCGGGCGAGTTCCTGCACCGGGCGCATGAGGTTGCCCGAGCGAAAGACAAAGCGCGTCAGATCGGCGCGGTATGCGTCGAAATCGGCGATGGGCCGGCGGGCAACGCCGCTATCCATCGCGGCCTTGGCCACCGCCGGTGCGATCTCGAGGATCAGCCGCGGGTCGAATGGCTTGGGGATGATGTATTCTGAGCCGAAGACCGGCGCGATGCCGCCATAGGCCGCCGCCACGACCTCACTGGCCTCGACGCGGGCCAGCGCCGCGATGGCCTCCACGGCCGCGACCTTCATCTCCTCGTTGATCGTGGTGGCGCCGGCATCCAGCGCTCCTCGGAAGATGAAGGGGAAGCAGAGGACGTTATTTACCTGGTTGGGATAGTCCGACCTTCCCGTGGCGACGATCGCGTCCGGCCGGGCGGCGCGCACCAACTCGGGCAGGATTTCCGGGTCGGGATTGGCGAGCGCCAGAACCAGCGGCTTGGGGGCCAGCTTGTCCAGCCATTCGGCCTTCAGTACCCGCGGGGCGGAGAGGCCGAGGAAAACGTCGGCGCCTTCCAGCACCTCGGGTAGGGTGCGGGCATTGGTGTTCTGGGCGTAGCGCTTCTTGGTCTCGTCGAGGCCGGGGCGGCCCTCATAGATCACGCCCTCCACATCGCAGACGGTGATGTTCTCGCGCTTCAGGCCCATCTTGCAGAGCAGGTCGAGGCAGGCGAGTGCCGCCGCGCCGCCGCCGGTATTGACCAGCTTCACATCCTCCAGCCGCTTGCCCTGGATCAGCAGGCCGTTGCGGATGGCGGCGGCGACGATGATGGCGGTGCCGTGCTGGTCGTCGTGGAAGACCGGGATCTTCATCCGCTCACGCAGGCGGCGCTCGATCTCGAAGCATTCCGGCGCTTTGATGTCCTCGAGGTTGATGGCGCCGAAGCTGGGCTCCAGCGCGGCCACGACCTCGACGAAGTGGTCGATCTCGGTGGCCTCGACCTCGATGTCGATGGAATCGATACCGGCGAATCGCTTGAAGAGGACCGCCTTGCCTTCCATCACCGGCTTGGAGGCGAGTGGGCCTATGTTGCCGAGGCCGAGGACCGCCGTGCCGTTGGTGATGACGGCGACCATGTTGCCGCGGGTCGTGTAGTCCCAGGCCTTGTCGGGATCGGCAGCGATTTCCTCGCAGGCAGCGGCGACGCCGGGGGAATAGGCCAGCGCGAGGTCCCGTTGGGAGGCCATGCGCTTGGTCGGCTCGATGGTGAGTTTCCCGGGCCGCGGCAGGCGGTGATAGTCGAGCGCGGCGCGGCGGAAATCGTCATCCATGTCGGAACCTCTCAGAGTCCCCCAAAAATGCGCGCAGGCGAGCCGAGTGGCAACGGTGGCGCGGCAAGGAAGCGCAAGCGGGCCGCGCGGGCTGCTTGCCGCACGACCACAGCAGGACCAAGTTGACCGAATTGACAGCGCCTCAACGAATCCGGCCGCAAGGCGGCCGGCGCGCGGCGACAGGATGTTGGAGCAGGAGCACCATGTCTGAAGCGCGCAAGCCAAGCCCGCGGAGCGGGCGCCGGCGCTTGAGGAAAGAGTTTGGTGCGGTCGAGAAGATTCGAACTTCCAAGGGGTTTCCCCCACCAGCACCTCAAGCTGGCGTGTCTACCATTCCACCACGACCGCAGACGAGAGCCCTCTAGCGCATGATCCTGCCCGGTTCAACTCACCCCCCCACTAATCTTCAATGGTCCGTGGCCGAGAACCTGACCCCCTACCCCGAGGCGCTGGCGGCGATGGAGACCCGTGTCGCCGCGATCCGCGCTGGCGAGGCCGCCGAATGCGTCTGGCTGGTGGAGCATCCGCCCAGCTACACCGCCGGAACCAGCGCCAAGCCGGAGGAGCTGATCGACCACCGCTTCCCGCAATATGCCGCCGGGCGCGGTGGGCAATGGACCTATCACGGCCCCGGTCAGCGCACCGGCTACGTGATGCTGGACCTGCAGAAGCCGCACGGCCCCGTGCCGGCACGCGACATCCGCGCCTATGTGCGCGCGCTGGAGGAGTGGATGATCCGCGCGCTGGACCGCTTCAACATCCGCGGCGAGCGGCGGGAGGGTCGCGTGGGCATCTGGGTGGTGAAGCCCGGCGGCGCGGAGTTCAAGATCGGCGCGATCGGCGTGCGGGTGACGCGCTGGGTGAGCTGGCATGGCATCGCGCTGAACGTGGAGCCGGACCTCACGCATTTCGGCGGCATCGTGCCCTGCGGTATCGCCGAGCATGGCGTGACGAGCCTGCATGATCTCGGCGTGTTGGCCACGATGGAAGAGGCCGACGCGGCGCTGATGGCCAGTTGGAGCGAGGTGTTCGGGGAGCAGATGACGGCGCTGGACCTCGAAAGCCAAGGCTGACGCTAAGTTGTCTCAGACAATAATGCACATTTCACGACACATCTAACCCGTTATTCTTTTTGCATAATCGGAGATACCGAGGCGCTGGAGTAACCGAATGTCGAGTCTATCCCCGTCCCCCGAGGCTTTGCGGGGCGAGCGCGCGATCCTCACGGGCTGCCTGCTCGACAGTGGCATCTGGGTCATCGTCCTGGTCGCCGCGCTCTGGGGCAATTCGCTGACGCTGATGGGCGAGGTCATTCGGGGCGGGCTGCTCATCCTGCTGGAATACGTCCTGCTGGGGATGCTCCGCCGCATCAATCGTGGCGCGATGTCGGACTACGATTACGGGACGAGCAAGCTCGAACAATTCGCTAATTTCCTGGTGGGCGTCGCCATGATGCTGGGCGCGTTGTGGCTGATGGCGGGCCTCATCCAGCGCGTCGGCGTGCCGCAGCAGCAATCCACCGCCGGCATGACCTTCGGTGCCGCCTCGGGCCTGCTGAATCTCGCGATCAACATGTCCGTTTTCGCCCTGCTGTGGCGGGCGGGGCGCGGGGGCACCTCAATCATCGTCAACGGGCAGATCCTGGCGCGGCTGTCCAAGACGATTTCCTCGGCTCTCGTGGCGCTGGCAGTGATCGTCAATGCCATCGCCGGCCCGGAAGGAATCGGGGCCTGGGCCGATCTGTTCGGGACCGCCGTGGTGGTGGTGGTGATGCTCACCTTCGGCGGACGGATGATCGGCAGCGCCCTGCCCCATCTGATCGACCGCGCTTTGGGCGAGCGCCAGCAGGCGACGATCAATCGCGTGCTCGCCGGGAACTTCGAGGCCTATGACGAACTGCTGAGCGTGCGGACGCGCACCCAGGGCAGCGATGCCTGGATCGAAATCGAGGTCGGCTTCGCGCGTCAGCGGCCCATGGGCGAGGTCACCACCATGGCCGACGCCATCGCAGCCGAAATCCGCGCCCTGATGCCGGGGGCGCATGTGCTGGTAATCCCACGCGCTGTGCCGGGCTGATCCTGGGATCGGCTTTAACGCAAAACGGCGGCTGCTTTCGCAGCCGCCGCGTATCGCGCGTCGGTAAAGCGTGGAGATTACCGCCCGCGAGCCATGAAGCTGCGGCCAGCGGATCCACCGGGAGCCGCCGGGCGCTTGCGAGCGCCGTCGTTCATCGGCTTCACGTAGGAACGCTCCTGCGCAGGCCGGCTCGGCTGGCTGCTGCGCTGCTCCTGGCGCTCGCCGCCCTTGCCGCCGCCGCCACGCTGCTGCTGCGGCTGGCCCTGGCGGCCACGCTGCGGCCGCGTCGGGACGGCACGCTCGTTCAGCGGGATCGTCGGGTTGGAACGCTGGTCCTCGCTGTCGATCTTCTGGCGCGTCAGCCGCTCGATCGCCCGGAGCAGGCCGATCTCGTCCGGCGCGACCAGCGCGATGGCCTGGCCACCCGCGCCCGCACGGGCGGTACGGCCGATGCGGTGGACGTAGGTCTCGGCCACTTCCGGCAGTTCGTGCTGGATGACATGCGTCACGTCCGGCACGTCGATGCCCCGCGCGGCGATGTCGGTCGCCACCAGGATCGGCGCCTTGCCCGACTTGAATTCGGCCAGCGCACGCTCGCGCTGCGACTGGCCCTTGTTGCCGTGGATGGCATTGGCGGGAAAGCCGTCCATCTCCAGCGACTTCACGATCTTGTCGGCGCCATGCTTGGTGCGCGAGAAGACCAGAACGCGGCCAACCCCCTCACCGCGCAGGATGCCGGCCAGCACGCCGCGCTTGGAAGCGCCGTCCAGGATGATGACGCGCTGGTTCACGCGCTCGGCGGTGGTGGCGACGGGCGTCACCTCCACGCGGACCGGGTCGATCAGCATCTTGGAAGCGAGCTGGGCGATGGCCGAGGGCATGGTCGCGCTGAAGAACATCGTCCGGCGCTCCTTCGGAACGGCGGCGACGATCTTCGTGATGGCCGGCAGGAAGCCCTGGTCGAGCATCTGGTCGGCCTCATCGAGGACGAGGATCTGCGTGTGGTCCAGCCGCGCATTGCGCGTCTGCATATGGTCCATCAGGCGGCCGGGCGTGGCCACCAGAATGTCGACGCCGCGCGCCAAAGCGCGCTGCTGCGGGGCATGGCCGACGCCGCCGAAGACGGTGGCGACGGAGAAGCCCATGTGGCGGCCGTAGCTCTTGAAGCTCTCGGCGATCTGCGAGGCGAGCTCGCGGGTCGGGGAAAGCACCAGCACGCGGCATCCGCCACGTGGCGGATGGCCGCCGGTAAGCGCCAGCTGATGAAGGATCGGCAGGGCGAAGGCGGCGGTCTTGCCGGTGCCGGTCTGCGCGATGCCGAGGATGTCGCGGCCCTGCATGGCGGGCGGAATGGCCTGCGCCTGGATCGGCGTCGGGGTGATGTGGCCGGCCTGTTCCAACGCGCTCAACAGGAGCGGGTTCAGGTTCAGTTCTGCGAAAGTGGTCATGATAAATCCAGCTGCGCGGCACCGCATCGCGGGCCGCCAGATAAAGGGTTTGGAAACCCCGCGTGGCTGGGTTGTTCCGGGAGAGCGCATCGAAAGGTCCGGCAGTTCGGCTGCCTGTGATTGCCTCGGCTTGACCGAAGCCCCCGTTTAACGAGGTAGGCGCCGCTCACGCGGCCGGACCCTGGCGGACATGCGTGCCCGCTTTGATGTGGTGCTTATGCTGCATTGCGGGAAGAAACGCAAGGCCGAATGCGTCCCGTCATCCCTCCTCGACCGCGACGTGCCGGATCTGGCGGATCAGCGCGCGGGTGGCCGGGGCCGTTTCGCCGCGGCGGAAGGCGGCGACGATATCGGCCAGGATCGGTGCGCCGCGTAGCGGGCGGTAGGCGACACCGGGCAGGTTGAGGGATTGGCGCAGGCTCTCCGGCACCACGGCGACGCCCATGCCGAGCCCGACGAGCGTGGCGACCGCGATCAAGTCGCGCGCGCGATGCGCCAGCCGCGGCACGAAGCCGCCGCGCTGCGCGACCGCCAGGGTGTGGTGATGGAAGCTGATCCTCGCCTCCTGGTCGGGGATGATGAAGGCCTCGCCGGCGAGCATGGCGGCGGCGATGCTTTCCTCGCCGGTCAGGGCATGGCCGGTGGGCAGGGCGATGAGCAGCGCCTCCCGGTGCAGCCGGGCCGTCGCGATGCCCGGCGGCGCGATCACGGGGGAGCGGACGAAGCAGATATCCAGCCGCCCCTCGGCCAGAGCCTCGATCTGCGGGCCGGATTCCATCTCGTGCAGGTGCAGTTCCACCTCAGGGTGGTCGCGGCGCCAATCGGCGACGGTCTGCGCCAGAACGCCGGAAAAAGCCGCGCTGCCGGCAAAGCCGATCTCGATGATGCCGCGCTCGCCCCTCCCCGCCTGGCGCGCCAGGCGGACCGCTCGGTCCACCTGCTCCAACGCCGGGCGCGCCTCATCGAGGAAAAGACGGCCGGCATCGCTCAGCGCAACCGACCGCTTGGTGCGCAGGAACAGCCGTGCGCCGAGTTCCCGCTCCAGATCCTGGATCTGCTCGGTCAGCGAGGGCGGCGAGATGCCCAGGCCTTCCGCCGCACGGGCGAAATGCAACGTTTCGGCAACCGCGAGGAAAGCGCGGAGGTGGCGGAATTCCATGGCGGCTCCAGTCCGACAATTCGGCACAGCCTAATTTTATTGCGCTGCAACAGGAATGACTTCGACAGTGATTATGACCTAATTTTCGGCATGCGGTCCTCGCGGCCGCCAAGATTGCCTTGGGAAACGGCGTCCAGCACAAACGAGGACCAGTTTTGCCATGAGCACCACGATCGCGGATGGACGGATCGCCTTCCAGGCCGAGGCGGAAGTCCAGACGCCCTACATCGAGCGCGGCACCGCCGAATTCCGCCGCACCGCCGTCGCGCTGTTCTGCGCGGGACTCGCGACCTTCACGCTGCTCTACTGCACCCAGCCGCTGCTGCCCGTGTTCTCGCGCGAGTTCGGCATCGGGGCGGTGGCGTCGAGCCTGTCCATTTCGCTTCCCTCGATCGCGCTGGCCTTCGGCACCCTCATCGCGAGTTCCCTCTCCGAGACCTTCGGCCGCAAGCCGCTCATGATCGGGGCAGTCTTTGGCTCAGCCGGGCTCACCATGCTCTCCGCCTTCGCACCAAGCTGGGAGTCCTTCCTGGTGTTGCGCACGCTGCAGGGCCTCGTCCTCGCCGGGCTGCCCGCCGCCGCCATGGCTTACTTGGCCGAGGAAGTGCATCCGCGCTCAATCGGCCTCTCCATGGGCCTCTATATCAGCGGCAATGCGCTGGGCGGGATGATCGGCCGCGTTGGCACCGGCCTGCTGAGCGACGCCACCTCCTGGCACTTCGCCATCGCCGTCATGGGCGGGCTGGGCTTGGTCATGGCCCTGATCTTCCTGATGAACCTGCGCCCCTCGCGGCATTTCACGCCGCGGCCTCTGCGGTTCATGGGCCTCGCGCAGGGGTTCGTCGTGCATCTGCGGGAGCCGGGTCTGCGCATCCTCTTCCTCGAGGGCGCCATGCTCATGGGCGGCTTCGTGACGATCTACAATTACATCAGCTACCGGCTGATGGCGCCGGAGTTCGGTCTGAGCCAGACGGTCGTGGGGCTCATCTTCACCGTCTACCTCGTCGGCATTGTGGCCTCGACCTTCATCGGCTCGCTGGCCGACCGGCTCGGGCGGCCGAAGCTGTTCTGGATGACGGTGCTGACCATCATCGCCGGGCTGGGCGTGTCGCTGCATCCCTCGGTGACTGGTGCGGTGCTTGGACTGGTGATCATCACGCTCGGCTTCTTCGGCGCGCATTCCATCTGCTGCGCCTGGGTCGGGCGGCGGGCGCTGACGGCCAAGGCACAGGCCTCCTCGCTCTACCTGTTCAGCTGCTACGGCGGTTCTGCGATCATCGGCTCGGCCGGCGGATGGCTCTGGACCGATCACGGCTGGCCGGGCGTCACGGCGCTGGTGGGCGTCTGCATGCTGATCGCATTGGCAGGCTCGATCTGGCTCTCACGGCAGAAGCCGCTGGCGCCGCCGGTCGCCTGAGATCTCTACGCCGTAGGCCGGCGGGTGAAGCCGGGCTCCGACGGCACGTCGGCGAATCGCTCGTCGATGCTCTCGACCAGCGCCAGCGGCGGGCCGCGCCGGCAGGCGCTGAGCACGCTCTGCACGGCATCCAGTTCGCCGGCGAGCAGGGCTTCCACGGTGCCATCCCGTCGGTTCCGCACCCAGCCCCAGATACCGTTGCGCTGCGCCTCATGGATCAGCCAGTCGCGATAGCCGACCCCCTGCACGCGTCCGGAAATACGGAGCAGGCGAGCGTTCATGGCGCGCTCAAGGCCGCCAATCTTGCGGCCGTAACCAGGTCGGCCGCGACCTTCTCGCGCCGCTCCTCCGTCTCCCAGTCGAGGCCCCACTTCTCCTCCTGAAAGACCTCGTCGACGAGCGCGAGGCGATGCGCCTCCGCCGGCTCGAGCGCACCGCGCAACACGGCAAGGCCCAGTACGGCACTGCCCAACGAAGGCACCAGCACGCCCAGCGCGGAGAGCGCCACGGGCGAAAGCTCCGCGACTGCGTCATGCAGCGCGGCGATCGCCTCGTCGCTCTGGCGGACGGGCATGATGCCGGTGGTGGTTTGCAGCACCGCGCCCAAATCGCGCGCCGCCCATTCGAGCCAGTCATCCCAGGCAGCATTCTGCCGCTCGGCCAGCGCGGGATCGGTGGCGCGGTAGCAGATCAGATCCGTCTCGGCATACTTCGCGATGGCGGCAATGGTCGCCTCCGGCTTCGGCGCGATCCGTTCGACGGCGGTACCCGCGAGGCGCGTGAGCGGCACGTCATCCCAGGACATCTCACCTTCCCGCGCGCCACCCGCGACCTGCCATTCGGCGGCCAGCGCCTCGCCCAACTCGCGCGTGGCGACGCGCAAGGTGCCGCCGCCGGGCAGCCGCATCGGCTTGCCGTCGAGATGGATGGCGAAGCTCCCGCCCTCGGCCACGCAGGCCGCCTGATCCCAGAAACGCTTCATCATGAACCTAAACCTGGTGTTCTGCCCTCGGAGATAGCCGCTCTTGGCGGCCGGTTCCGGAGATAAGCAGGCCACCCAAAAAAGCTAGTGGCAGGGAAATGGAGGTCACCGCATAGCGACGAACCTCAGATCCCGGACATTAGCGCCCCAACAAGCCACGCAGAAGATTGTTAAGATCCGGCCGTCCACTCGGCTGCGCCGCGGCCGGAGCCTGGGCGGCGGGAGCCGGAACCGGTCCGTCGCGCCCGCCGCGCGCCAAGCGCAGCGCCGTGGCGCAATCCGTCAGCGCGGGGCCACCGCCGGACTGCTGCGGCAACGCGCCGCGAAGCCCCGGCAAGGCGCGCTCCAGCTGGTCGCCGAGATCGCCGGCCAGTGCGCCCTGGGCGAGGCCAGAAAGCTCCATGCGGGGCGAGGCAAGCGTCCCAGTCAGCGGAACCGGCGCGCGCACCCGCACCCCGGCCACCCGCACATCGGCCGAGAAGCGCATGGCCAGCGACTCGTCGCGCAGGTTCACGGTGCCGTCGCCGCCGATGCGGCCGGGCGAGCCCTCCAGGAACAAGGTCCGCATCGTGGCGATACCCCGATCGAGATCGGCCCGCAGCGCCAGGCACGAGAGCGGTACGTTGCCGCCGAAGCCCGGGATTTGGGCGAGCGCCTGCGCCGGCGCGCCGGAAAGCCGCCCGTCGGTCACGGCAAGGCCCAGATGGCCCGTGGCGGTCGCGGCCAACGCACGAAGCGCCGCACCCTGCCCGCGCAGATCCACATCGAGGTCGGTGCGTCCGGCGAGCGGGCTTTGCATGCCCAGCGCCGCCAGCAGCGCCACCGGGTCGAGCCCCTGCCCACCTCCGACGACCTGCAGTGCGGGCGGCGTCGCCGTCGCATCCGCCGCCACGCGGAGATTGAGCTGGCCACCCGGCATGGTCATCGCGAAGGGGTCGAGCCGCGCCACGCCAGCTTGGCTGACCAGATGTCCGCGAACCTGCTGCAGGACCAGCGTTCCGTTCCGCAGCTCGGCCAAGGCAAAGGTCAGATCGGCGTCGGCGAGCCGCAGCGGCCCGATATCCACCGGCAGATCGGGAATGACGCGGCCTGATGCCGGAGCAGCCGGCGCCGGTGTGGGAGCCGGAGTCGCCGGAACAGCGGCCGGCGCCGGCGCCGGCCGGAATGCCGCGAGGTCGAGCCGCGTGGAAGTCAGGTTCCCCTGGATCGCCGGTCGCCCGGTCCATCGGACCTCGAGCGCCCCAGCCAGATCGCCGCCGGTGGAGGCGAAGGTGAAGTTTCCAATCCGCACGCCATCCTGGAACAGGTTCCCCACCGGGGTGATGCCGGCCCGCAGCGTGACGTCGCGCAACGACGGCAGAGGCCGGGCAAGATGCGGCGACAGCGCGGCGAGGTCCGGCAAGGTGCCCTCCAGCACCAGCTCGCCCGGCCATGCACCGTAAAGGGTCAGTGTGCCGCCCGCCGCGCCCAGGCTTATGGAGACCGGCGTCACCGTTCCGGCCTGAATCGCGGCCGGCTCGAACTCCGCCGAAAGCGTAACCGGCTGTCCCCGGAACACGCCCGTCGCCTGAACACGCGGCGCACCCTGCAGCGAGGCTTGATCGAAGGTGGCGCCGGTGAGGGTGATGCCGGCGAATTCCCCGCCCTCGATGCGCCCTTCAAGCCCCGTGAGGCTCGGCATGCCGCCCGCCAGCGCGACCTGGGCGCGCATGTTGATGCCGGTCAGCGCCGGAAGCGGCCGCCCCACCCGGGCGCTCAGCGCATCCAGCCGCGGGATTTCGGCGGCCACCGTCCCACGCCAGGCGTTGTCGTTCTTCGTGCCCTCGATGGAGAGTCGCGCACCCGGCACGATGGCGGCGAGTCGGAAGGGCCAGGCCTCCGCATCGGCGAAGCGTGTGGGCGCGCCGACGCGGCCCTCGATCAGCGCCTCGGTATTGCGTGCGATAACCGTGGCGGTGAGGTCGAGCGGCTGCTGCGCGTCGGTGCCGGTCAGGCGCAGCTGCGGGATCTGGATCTCCTCGCCCTGCGCGGTGATGCGCCAATCGCGCAGCGTCACCTTGCGCACGTCGACGATGAGCGGGCGGGCGGGCGGCGCATCGGGCGCGGAGGTCGCGGGCACGGCCGCCGGCGCGGGTGCGCGGCCGAAGCGCCAGTTCTCCTTCTCCAGCAGCAGGCGGCCGCCATCCAGGGTCAGGCTCGCCACTTCGAGACGGCCGCGGATCAAGGGGAACAGCGCGAGGCTCAGCTCGGCATGGGCGATGCGCAGCATCTCCGGCGCGCTGCCGCCGGTGACATTGGCCAGCACCAGCCCGTCGACGGCAATGGTCGGCGTGAGGCCGGGCGTCAGCCGGAGCGGTCCCACGATGCGGAATTCCCGGCCGGTGGCGCGCTGCGCCGCCTCGATCAGGCGGGGCCGGAAGGTGTCTGCGTCGAAGAAGAGCAGGAACCCGCCGATCGCGAGGACCGGGATGGCGACCACCAAGGCCGCCACGATGATCAACACCTTTTTCACTTGGTGCGGCGCGGCGTGCGGGGCGCCGGATTGTCGAAGTCGAAGAAGCGCATGGTCTCCTCGAAATGCGGCGGCGGTGGTGCGGTCACGTCGAGCCAGCCGCCCTCGGGATGCGGCAGGCGCAGCGCCCGCGCATGCAGGTGCAAACTCCCCGAAAGCCCCTCGAGATGCGCGGCCTCGCCGCCATATTTGCCGTCGCCGAGGATGGGGCAGTTCAGTGCGGAGGCGCAGTGCACGCGCAGCTGGTGCGTGCGGCCCGTCTGCGGATGCAGTTCCAGGAAGGCGGCGCGGCGCTTGGCCACCTCCAACGTCTTGTAGTCGGTGACCGAGCGCAGCCCGATCTCGCCCGGCGCGGCGGGCACGGTGCGTTCGCCGCGCGAACCGCCTTCGCGGGAGAGCGGCATGCTGATGCGGCCCATGGCGTGCTCGGGCTCGCCGACCACGACGGCCCAGTAGGTCTTTTCCATGTCGCGCCCGCGGAAGGCCCGCGCGAGGTGCGAGGCGGCGGAGACGTTGCGCGCTAGCACCAGCACGCCCGAGGTATCACGGTCGAGACGGTGCACCAGGCGGGGCCTCTCGCCGTCATAGGCCAGTCCGTCGAGCATGCCGTCGAGGTGCTTGGTGATGCCCGAGCCGCCCTGCACGGCAAGGCCGGGCGGCTTGTTGATCACGATCACGTCGTTGTCGACATGCAGCACCCAGCTGCGGAGCTCCTCCACCAGGGCCTCCGCCATGGGCTTCGGCTCCGCCTTGGGCGCCTGCTTGGTCGGCATGGGCGGGATGCGAAGCTCCTGCCCGGTCGTGAGCCGCGTATTCGCGTCGGCGCGCTTGCCGTCCACGCGGATCTGGCCGGTGCGCAGCATCTTCTGCAGGGCGCCCTGGGTGAGGGCGGGATAGCGGCGCTTCAGCCAGCGATCGAGACGGGTATCCGTCTCGGCGGGCTCTACGGTGAGGGTGGTGATCAACATGCGGCACCTTCTAGCGCAACGCCCGCCGGGAGGCGATCAGTCCCGTTTGAAGCTCCACTTGTAGCCCTTCTCGGCCTTGCTCAGCCGCCCCGCCGTCGGCGTCGGGAAGTGGATCGGCAGCAGAAGCGTGTCGGTTCCCGCGATCTCATCGAAGACGGTGCGGCGGCTCGAAGCGGCTTGCTTGGCATCCCAGCAGAAGACGGTGGACATGCTGGGATCCATGCATTGCAGCTGATGATGCAGCAGGTCGCCCGCCACGATCGCGCGCTGCCCGCCGCTGCGGATGTCCACGCAGACATGGCCGGGCGAGTGGCCGGGCGTGAGGATCAGGCTGATGGTATCGTCGAGGGTGAAGCTCTCGTCCACCAGCAAGGCTTGGCCAGCCGCGACGATGGGTTCGCAATTCATGCGCCAGACGCCGCCGGCACCGCCTGGCTTGTCCACGCCCGCCTTGGCCAGCTTCTCCCACTCGGCGTATTCGCCCTTGTGGAAGATGTATTGCGCCTTGGGGAAGGTCGGCACCCATTTGCCATCGACGAGCTTCGTGTTCCAGCCGCAATGGTCGATGTGAAGGTGCGTGCAGAAGACGTAGTCGATATCCTCGACCGTCAGCCCCTCGGCCTTCAGCGCGTCCAGCCAGGGCTGCTTCGGGAAATCCATCGGGGCCGGAAAGCCCTTGTCCTCGCCGGTGCAGGTGTCGACCAGGATGATGTGCTTGGGCGTCCGCAGCACGAAGGTCTGGTAGGTGATGATCATCTTGCCGGAGGGTTTGTCGAAGACCTCGGGCTCGAGCGCCGCGATATCCGCGGCCTTGGCGGCGGTGTCGTAGCCGATGAAGAAATCCTCGGGGCGGCGCCAGGGGCCGTCACGTTCGATCAGGCTGGTGATGCTGACTTCGCCGATTTGCAGACGCTTCATGGATGTTTCTTCCCTTGTCCCTCCCCATCCTGGGACGCTTCGGGGCTTCGCTCAAGCCATGCCCGGGCCAATGCGTCGAAGGCACTGACCGGCAGTTCCTCAGCGCGCTTGTCTCCGGCGATGCCGCAACCCGCGAGCAGCGCATCCGCTTGGCCCAGCGGCTTCAGCGAGCCGCGCAGCATCTTGCGGCGCTGGCCGAAGGCCGCGGCGGTCACGCGCTCCATTGCGCGGAACAGCGCGGGTCCGGGCTGTTCCGCGTGGGGGGTGATGATCACCACGGCCGAATGCACGCGCGGCGGCGGCCGGAAGGCGCCCGGCGGCAGCCGCATGCCGATGCTGCACGCACCCACCCACTGCGCGAGCACGGCGAGGCGGCCGTAATGCTCCGTCTGCGGCGGGGCGATGATGCGCAGCGCCACCTCCTCCTGGAACATCAGGGTCAGCCGCTCCCACATCGCGGCCTGGCGCAGCCAGCCGACCAGCAGGGGCGTGCCGATATTATAGGGAAGGTTCGCCACCACCTGACGCGGCGCGGGGAGCGCGACGGCGCCGTCGAACTTCATCGCATCCTGCTGGACGACGGTGAGGCGCTCGGGATAGGCGGCCTCCACCTCGGCCAGCGCCGCCAGTGCCCGCACATCCAGCTCGACGGCGGTGAGATGCGCGAGCGGCTTGGTCAGCAGCGCCCGCGTCAGCCCGCCGGGCCCCGGCCCGACCTCCAGCACATAGCGCCCCGTGAGGTCGCCCGGCAGCAGGGCGATGCGCCCACAAACCGTCTCGTCGAGAAGAAAGTGCTGGCCGAGCGACTTGCGCGCATCCAGCCCGAACCGCCCGACGACCTCGCCGAGCGGCGTGATCTCAGACACGCTGCTCGATGACCGCGCGCCGGCGCAGCTCACGCTGCAGCTGCCGGGCGAGAACCTCCACGCGGTCGCGCAGGATCTGCTGGCGGGCCTGTTCGGTGCTGAATTCCGTCTCGTTGCGTTGTTCGCGTGAGCAGACCATCAGCAGCAGGATGCCGTCCGGCGAAATCACCGGCTGGCTGGCGCGGCCAATGGCCAGCGTGCCGAGGAGATTCCGCAATGCCGGCGGATTGAGCCCCTCAAGGCGGATCGGTCCCGGGTCGGCCTGGCGATCGCTGGAGCGGGGCTGCGCGTCCATCTGCTCGCAGCCGCGCAGGGACTGCGAAAGGCCTTGCGCGCGGGCCAGCAGGGCCCGGTGCTGCTCGCTGGGGTTCTGCGGATCGAGCGGTGTGGTGAAGGGCAGGAAAAGCTGGCGGATCGACATCATGGTGGAGAGCTGATCCCGCCCGCCCTCGCGCTTGCCGCGCAGGCTCACGATCTGGAACCCGCCGGCCACCCGGACCGCGCTGCTGACCGCGCCCTGCGGCATGCGGTCGATAACCGCGGCCACTTCGGGGTCGAGCTGGGTGATGCTCACCCAGCCGAGATCGCCGCCCTGCACCGCAGTCTGCGCTTGGCTGAACTGCGTCGCCACCACCGGGAAGGGCGAACCACGGCGAAGCTGGCCGATCACCTCATCGACGAAGCGGCGGACATCGGGCTCGCTCGCGGGGTCGTCCACCGGGATGAAGATCTCGCTGACGAGATATTCCGCCTGGCCCTGGCGTGCCCGGTGATTGGCGATGGCGCCCGCGATATCCTGCTCGCTGATCTCGGCCAATGGCCCCAGCAGCTGGCGCAGCAGCCGGCCCCAGCCGATCTGCGAGCGGAGCTGGTCGAAGAGCACGCGCGGCTGGATGCCGGCGGCGCCCAGCTGCGCGCGCAACGCGCCGGCCTGCATGCTGTTGCGCCGCTCGATATCGGCGATGGCCTGGGCGATGTCGTTGTCGCTCACCGCAATGCGCCGCCGCTGCACTTCCTGGATGCGCAGCCGTTCGTCGATCACCAGGCGCAGAACCTGCGGCTGCAACCGCGTCAGCGCCTCGGGCGTGGTCACCACGCCCGTGTTCAGCGCGAAGAGTCGCGAACGGGAGTTGACCTCCGATGCCGTCACCACATCGCCGTTCACCACGGCGATGATCCGGTTGGCCGTCGTGGAAGCGGCGCCGGGTGCGGCAGGGGCAGCAGGGGCGGGTGCCGGACGGGGCTGCGCCGCCAGCGGCGAGGCGAGGGCCATCAGAAGGACGAGGAGGAGTGGGGTGCGGGACATGGTCGGGTGTCTCATAGAGCAGATTCCAAAAAGGGCGAATCGGCCGAAGGGGTGAATCTGCTCATCCGACACTCAGATGGCGCGGAAGAAGTAGTCGCCGACCGTCTTGAAGCCCAGCCGAACAAGGAAAACGGTGTTGCCGGAGAAGTCGGCGTGGGTGTTTATGTCCTGGGCGTAGCGCCGCATCAGGCGGCCTTCCAAGATGAAGCACTCGTCCTCGTAGCCGAACACGCCCTGTACCAGCACCGGCCGATCCAGCTTGAGGTCGTAGCGGACTGAGCCGGTAGCCCGCCAGACCGCGCCATTCGCCGTGCGGTATTGCGCGGTGGCCCCCACCGAGACCTCGTTGCGGCCCCGGTCGTTGGCGAAAAGGTTGGGCTGCGGCGGGTTGTAGAGATAGCCCGCGTTGAAGGAGACATTGTTGAGCGGCCCGACCCTGCCCAGGCTGACGCTGGCCAGCGCATCGCTCGCGCGGTGCTGGCCCGACTCGCTGTCGAGCCGGGTGCGGGCCAGGATCTCGACCCAAGAGACCGGCGCGATCGTGGCACGGCCGACCCAGTCCGAAGCGCGGCGGTCGAGCCCGGCCCCTTGCAGGAATTGCG
Source organism: Rubritepida sp. (assembly GCA_028291455.1). GTDB lineage: Bacteria > Pseudomonadota > Alphaproteobacteria > Acetobacterales > Acetobacteraceae > Roseococcus. The sequence continues at coordinate 31,444 of JAQGHY010000315.1, forward strand.
CTTCGCCGGCGATGCGATAGGAGCGGCCGACCAGCCCCTCGACGCGTCCGCCATTCACGAAATTCCAGCTCGAGCGCAGCGCGGCGTCGACGCGGGTGCCGCCCTCCAGCCGGTCGCGGCCGGCGAAGCGGTTGAGCTGGAAGAGGTTCGCGTCGGTGAACTCGAAGTCGAGGCTGTCCTCGTTCGGAAAGCGCGTCTGCCGTCCCATGTTCGGCCCGGTGACGAGCTGCACCCGCGGCTCGATCAGCTGCGTGCCCCAATTCCCCGCAGTGCGCATGAACGGCATGGTCCAGTCCATCGCCACGCGGACATTGCCGTTGGCATGCGTGCCGTTGGCTGCCGGCAGATTGGTCGGCGCAAGGTCCTGGCCTCCGGCGTAATAGGCCGTGGCATCTGCCTGACCGCGCAGCGTCCAGATATCGCCGAAGGCGCCATGCAGTGGGCGATCCCAGCTGGCGCGGGTGGCGAGGCGCTGGCTGAAGGTGCCGATGCTGCGCGTCAGCCCCAGCGCACCGACATCCACCGTGAGGTTGCCGCCGGCGATCTGCTTGCGCGGCGCGTATTCGAAGATGGCATTCGGCGCCACCACGGGGATGAAGCGCGAATCATCCGTGCTGCGCAGGCCCTGATAGGCGCGGCTGTCGATGCGGGCATAGGCCTCGGTGCCCCAGAAGCCCTCGGCATAGACCTGGCTGGCGAGGACCCGCCGGTATTCGAGGCGGAAGGTGCGAAGATAGGTGTCGCTGGAGGCGCGGTTCAGATCGAAGCCGACGCGCCAGTTCTCATCGATGTTGAACCGCCCGCGCGAGAAGATATGGCCCGACAGCTGCTCCTTCGAAGGCAGGCCGGCATTGAGCCGGGTCGCGTCGTTGCCGTCGAAATAGCCGATCGAACCCTGCGCCTGGAGCTCGCCGTTGTTGAAGCGGCGGCGGTATTCCAGTGCGACGTTCGGCAGCACGTCCTGCGCGAAGAGGGGCGTGACCAGCAGGTCCGACTGTTCGTCGATCGCCCAGAAGTAGGGTGTCTGCGCGAAGGCGCCGAGCAGCCGCGTATAGCCCAGGGTGGGGAAGAGGAAGCCCGAGGCGCGCGGCGTCTGCGGATCGGGATGCGAGAAGTACGGCGTGTAGAGCACCGGCACGCCGCCGATCTGGATCACGGCGTCGCGGTAGGAGATGCGCTGGGCCGTCTTGTCCTGCGTGGCGAGGCGCGCGCGCATCTGCCACAGCGGCGGGCGGGTCGGATTCTCAGCGCAGAGATTGCACGAGGAATAGACCACGCGACTCATGTCGTTGATCACGCCCTCGGTGCGGCGGGCGCCGTTTCCGGCCAGTCGCGCATTCTGCGCGAGACGGGCGCGCACCTCGCTCAGGACGCCGTCGCGGAAGCCCTCGGAGAGCTCGGCCTCCTCGGCATAGAGAATCTGGCCGTCCGCCTCGATGATCTGGACATTGCCCTGCACCAGGGCGATGCGCGTGTTGCGGTCATAAGTGAAGGTATCGGCGCGCAGGAAGCGGCCGCCCTGCCACGCCTCCACATGGCCCCGCGCGACCACGCGCTCCCGCTCGCGGTCGTAATCGACCTCGTCGGCGGTGAAGGTGACGGGGGCGTTGTTGTCGGTGGCAGCCGGCGGCGGCGGTGTGGGAGCGGCCGCGGGGGGCGCCGCGCCTGGCAGGACGGGCTGGCTAGGCTCGGCCGAGGGCACGAGACTCGGAAGCGTCGGCGCCGTCAGCTGCGGATCGGAAAAATTGCCGATCGTGCCCATGCTCTGCTGCGCGCCGGAGCCGACGGGGAGCGCCATGACGATCAGCAGCGCTGCCGCAAACCCAGCCATCCGCCAGGATCGGCTGGAGAGGCGCAGGCCGAGCAGCCCGGCTTGACGGCGGCGGTTCAAGCGGCGCGCGAACCGGGGAAGGGTCGAGCGGCGGGCGGGGGGCGGACGCTGCATAGGGCTTACCCATCCTCCAGATGGAGCAATAACGCTAGTGCCAGCAGCAGCCCTGCCATGGTGGGAACCCAGGCAGCGAGCCAGACAGGCAGAGTTCCGGCCTCGCCGAACTCACCTGTAATACGGTCCAGCACGAACAGGCCGAAGCCGGCCGCCACGCCAGCGGCGATGGTCTGCGCCACGCCCCCGCGGCGGGTGTTGCGCATGGAAAAGCCGGCGGCGAGCAGCGCCATGGTCATGGCCAAGGCCGGCGTGCTGAGCAGCGACTGGAATTGCAGCCGGTGCCGCAGGGCCGAGAAGCCCGCATGCTCAAGTACCGCGATGAAGCCCGGCAGGGCCCAGAAGGACAGCGTGTCGGGCGAGGCGAAGCTGTTCTCGATCCGGTCGGGCGTCAGATCGGTGGGCAGTTCGATCGTAACCGCCGGGCGGGGCAGGCGATCCGCGCCGAACAGCACCGCCTCCTCCAGGACCCAGCGCCCGGGCAGAAGGCGGGCACGCGGGGCCTCGATGCGGCCCAGGCTGCGGTCGGCGGCATTGAGCCGCCAGACGGTGACATCCGCCAGGGTGAATTCGGCGAAGCGGTCGGTGCCGAGCAGCCGCGCGGGACGGCCGGACAGCATGGCAACACCGTTGGGTTCGATCCCCCGATCCGCCTGGCGCAGCCAGAGCCGCCCGCCGGCCAGGGCCGTGACGCCGCCGCCCGCACGCAGGAAGGAGGCATCCAGCCGTTCCGCCCGCGCCAGCATGGCCGAGGAGATCGGCGAGACCGTGGTGATCGCGACCGTGCCGAAGAGAAGCGCCACGGCAACCGGGCCGGAGAGGAAGCCCCAGGCGGAAATACCCGCCGCGCGGGCCACGATCAGCTCGGAGGAGCGCGTCAGGCGCCAGAAGGCCAGGATCCCGCCGAGCAGGATGGCGAAGGGCATGATCTGCATGCCCACGAATGGCATGCGCAGCCCGGCGATGGAGGCGACGAGGCCGAAGGTCGCATCCGGCCGTGTGGCTGCGCGGCGCAGCAGTTCGATGAAGTCGAACATCGAGACCAGCAGCGTCAGCGCGACCAACATCGCCGCGGATGCGGAGAGGAAGCGCCGGGCAATATAGAAGGTGAGCGTGCGGGCCAGGATCATCGGGCAAAGCCCCGCATCTGGTCCGGCACGCCCGGCATACCCGAAATCACCCAGGCCGAGACGAGCCCCGGCAGCAGCGCATGGGCCCATATCAGCGGCAGCAGCACCGTCTGCCGCGCCGCCATATTGCCGATCCCCAGGCCCACTGCGAGCAGCCCCACCATCAGCATGCACCCGGCGAAGAGGTTGAACCCGCCGCCGAAGCGGCGAAACTGGCCGGTGAGCGCGACGGCGAGCGCCAGCAAGCAAAAGCTGATGGCGGTAAACGGGCTGCTGAGGCGCTGATGCGCCTCGGCCAGGAACCGCCCGCGGTCCCGCAGGGAGACGCCCTCCTCGGGATTGAACAGCTCCGTCAGGCTGCGCTCCTGGGCATTGCGGAAGCGAGCGCCCTCGGCGCGGGTGGCACGGGCGAGATCCAGGCTATTCTCCTGAAAGGAGAGCACGGAGAGCCGCAGCGTGACGGTGCCGTCGGGCTGCGTCACGCGCTCCACCTGCTGCCGCTGGCCGTTGTAGAGCGTCACGCGCGGCCCCTGCGGGGTGGAGGAAATGCGCCCCGTCTCCGCGAGGATGGTCACGGGTGCGCCGCGCTCGCGCGTGTCATGCACCAGGATGCCCGAGAGGGTGCCGTCGGCGGCGCGGTCGCGCGCATAGACGGTCAGGTCGTCGCCGACGGTGCTGAACACACCCTCCTGCAGCAGCAGGCCCGCCATCTCGTTGCGAATCTCGAACTGCCAATCGCGGAATGCCTCGTGCGAGGCGGGGGTGAGCCAGATGTTGAGCACGACGCAGATGCCCATCGCCACCGTCGCGATGGCCAAAGCCGGGCGCGAGAGCTGCCATTGCGACAGCCCGGCCGCGCGCATCACCACCAATTCCCGATCGGAAGCCAGGCGTACATAGGTAAAGAGCGTCACGACGAAAGCCGTGATCGGCAGAATCACGCCGAAGAAGCTCGGCAGCAGCAGCCCCGTCAGTTCGAGGAAGACCCAGATGGAAAGGCCGCGGTCCAGCACCAGCTCGATGAACCGCAGCGACTGGGTCAGCCAGACCAACGCCGCCAGCCCCACCGTAACGGCGAGGAGCGACAGGCCGATCTGCCGCATGATGTAGATGTCGATCCGCTTCATTGCCGGCGGTCTTTAACAGCGGATGGCGCGCAGGTCATCCGCCCTCGTTGTAACGGCCATCAGGCAGGACCTTGCCCGGATTCATGATCCCCTGCGGATCGAGCGCCGCCTTGATGCGCTGCATGGCCGAGAGCTCCGCACCGCCGCGCCAGGCCTCCATCATGTCGGTCTTGAGGCGGCCCACCCCGTGCTCGGCGCTGAAACTGCCGCCGAGCTCGCGCACGATGGCGTTCACGCAATCCATGATGTCATGGGCGCGGGCCAGGAAATCCTCCGCCGCCATATCGGGCGGCTGTTCCAGGTTCATGTGGATATTGCCGTCGCCCATATGGCCGAAGGGCACCGGCCGGCTGCCGGGGATCAGCGCGACCAGATCGGCCGAGGAACGCCGGATCAGCTCCGGCACC
>JAQGHY010000318.1 GCA_028291455.1 Rubritepida sp.
CCGGTTGGGCTCGGCGCCCGCCGCCTCCATGCCGGTCGAAGATGGGCAGGCCGCCGCGTAAGGTGAGGTCGGCCCGCACGCCCATGTATTCCTCGGGCGCGATGGCCGTGATGTCCTGCGACAGGACGGCGATGTCGGCATCCATGCCCGGCTCCAGCGTTCCGCGCCGGTGTTCGGCGAAGGTCGTATAGGCCCCGCACCACGTATAGCAGTGCAGCGCTTCCTGGATCGAAAGCCGCTCCTCCGGGCCGAAGACCGTGCCCTTGTTCGTCTTGCGGGTGACCATGGTGAACAGGTTCAGGAACGGGTCCACCGTCGAGACCGGGCAGTCCGACGAGGCCGAGGGGTGATGCCCCTCATCCAGCCACGTCTTCATGGGATAGGCGCGCTCGGTGCGGGCCAGGCCGAGATTGACCAGGTAGGTATCGGCGAATTCGTACATGAAGATGGGCTGAGGTACGGGCAGGATGCCGCGCGCCTTCATCCGCCGCATCTGGTCCGAGGTCAGGAAGCCGCAATGCTCGATCCGGTGGCGCCGGTTGGGCTCGGCGCCCGCCGCCTCCATGCCGGTCAGTACCTGCTCGATCGCGGCGTCGCCGATGGCGTGGATGTCGAGCTGCCAGCCCTGGTCGTGGTACTTCTTCAGCAGGGCGTGGATCGTCTCGGTCGGGAAGGTGAAAACGCCGGTGCCGCCGCCGGCGCTCTCGATATAGGGCTCGAAGAAGGCGGCGGTCAGACCGCCGGCGCTGCCGTCGGCGAAGACCTTGGCCGCGCCCCAGCGCAGCAGTTCATCGGGATCGTCGCCCTGCAGCCAGGGACGCAGGCCCGCGGCCCAGGCCTGCTCGCCGATGCCCTCCGGATTGCCGGCGAGCACCAGCCACATGCGCTGCAGGCAGCGGCCCTCCAGCGCAGCGCGGTCGAAGGCCGCAACCTCCGCCATGTTCGCCGTCATGCCGACATTCATGTCAGTGGCGGAGGCGAAGCCGAGCGCGGCCAGGTGGCGCCCGGCCGCTTCGATGGCGTCCACCATCGCGTCCTCGTCGGGCGAGGGCCGGGCGGCCTTGATCAGGCTCATCGCGCGTTCCTGGATCAGGCCGGTCAGCGCATTGCCGCGCCGTTCGATCACGCCGCCCTCGGGGGTCGGCGTGTTGTGCCCGATGCCGGCCGCACGCAGCGCCGCGGTATTGGCGACGCCCATATGCCCGCAGGTGCGTACGATGAAGACCGGATGATCCGGCACCGCCTCGTCGAGCTCGGCGGCGGTCGGATGGCGATTGATGTCGAGCGCGGAATGGTCGTAGCCGCGGCCAATGATCCATTCGCCTTTCGGCGTCGAATCGGCAGACTGACGCAGCCGGTGCTTGACCTCGTCCAGCGTGCGGACTTCCTCGGCGCGGAGATTGACCATGGAAAGGCCAAGCCCGAAGGGCAGCAGATGCATATGCGCTTCGTTGAAAGCGGGAATGGCGAGGCGGCCTTCAAGATCGACCCGCCGCGTGTCCGGCCCAGCGAGGGCCTCGATCTCGGCCCGGGTGCCGACGGCGAGGACCTTGCCATCATTTACCGCCACAGCCTCGGCCATGCCGCCCGCGAGGCCGCGAAACACCGCGCCGCCCGTGAAGATGATATCTGCGCTCAAGCTGGTTCCCGACCCTACCGACGCCGGATCGTCACGCGCGCCCCTTCCCGCGTCAACCGCAAGGCGCTCCCTGCATGGCTGCGCGGGACAGGTCGAGCCCTATGAGAAGCAGAGGGGGGAATGGAATGCCCCGCACTTGGGCAAGCAGCGCCCGAGCAGATTTGCCGGCGACACTTAATAGCCCCGCCTAGTAAACGGCCCTGAAGCCGCCGGAAGTGCCTAGCGGCGCTTCTTGCGGGCGGCGTAGCGAGCGTCGCGGGCGGCCTTCTGCTCGACCAGCAGCGCCGCGGCGGCGCGCTTGGCGTCCACGATCGCCTGGGCGGCGTCCTCGGCTTCGCGGATCTTGCGGGCGACCTCGGCGGCCTTGGCGGCGGCTGCAGCGGCGGCCTTTTCCTCGGCGCGCGAAGCGGCCTCGGCCTCGCGCTTCATGCGGGCTTCGCCCTGCAGCTTCTGGGCAGCCAGGCGCGCGAGAACCGCGGGATCATCCGCGGGGGGCTGGGCGCGGAAGCGCTCCAGAAGCTTCTTCTTGGCCTCGGCTGCGGCGTTCCGGCGGTCGTCGAACGTGTCTTTATGGGAGCTCATGGGCGGCGTCATACCAAAGCACGGCGCGCACCGATAGATCGGACTGCGCATATCCGCCCCAAGCTTGACGAGAGGGCCCGCTTGACGTGAGGGGCCGGCCTGGCCGAGTGCATCCCCATGCTGCGACTGACTGAAATCCGCCTTCCGTTGGACCACCCGCCCGAAGCGCTGGACGCCGCCGTGTCGGCGCGGCTGGGAGTGGCCGCGGAGTCGGTCACGGTGTTCCGCCGAGGCTACGATGCGCGCAACCCCAAGCGCATCATGCTGTCCTATACGGTCGATGTCGCGGTACCCGACGAGGCCGGGCTGCTGGCGCGCCATGCCGGGCATGCCCATATCCGCGTGGCGCCGGACACGCGCTACCGCTTCGTGGCAACGGCGCCCCCGGAGCTGCCGGACCGTCCCATCGTGATCGGAACCGGACCTTGCGGGCTGTTCGCGGCGCTGATCCTGGCGCAGTCCGGCTTCCGGCCAATTGTGCTCGATCGCGGCAAGGTCGTTCGGGAGCGCACAAAGGATACCTGGGACCTCTGGCGGCGCGGCATTCTGCACCCTGAGAGCAACGTCCAGTTCGGCGAGGGCGGCGCCGGCACCTTCTCCGACGGCAAGCTCTGGTCGCAGATCAAGGATCCCTTCCATTTCGGCCGCAAGGTGCTGGAAGAATTCGTCGCAGCCGGCGCCCCGCCCGAGATCCTCTACGTCAGCAAGCCGCATATCGGCACCTTCCGCCTCGTGCAGATGGTCGAGGCGATGCGCGGGACGATTGAGGCGCTGGGCGGCGAATACCGCTTCGGAAGCCGCGTGGATGACCTGGATATCGAATCGGAGGCGGACGGCACCCGGCGCATCGCTGGCGTGGTGCTGCAAGGCGGCGAGCGAATCGCGTCGCGGCATGTGGTGCTGGCCATCGGGCACTCCGCCCGCGACACCTTCGCCATGCTGCATGCGCGTCAGGTAGCGATGGCGGCCAAGCCCTTCTCCATCGGCGTGCGCATCGAGCATCCGCAGTCGCTGATCGACCGTCAGCGCTTCGGTCCCAATGCCGGGCATCCGCTGCTGGGCGCCGCCGACTACCGGCTGGTGCACCACGCCAGCAACGGCCGCTCGGTCTATTCCTTCTGCATGTGCCCGGGCGGGACGGTGGTCGCCGCCGCATCCGAGCCTGGGCGGCTCGTGACCAACGGCATGAGCCAGTATTCGCGCAACGAGCGGAACGCCAATGCGGGAATCGTCGTCGGCATCACACCGGCCGACTACCCCGGCGGCCCGCTCGCCGGGATCGAGTTCCAGCGCCACTGGGAGGAGCAGGCGTTTCTCGCCGGCGGCGGCACCTACGCGGCGCCCGGGCAGCGCGTCGGCGATTTCCTGGCTGGCCGGCCTTCGACGCAGTTAGGCGAGGTCATCCCATCTTACCGCCCCGGCGTGACGCCTGCCGACCTCAGCACCTGCCTACCCGATTTCGTGGTCGCCGCGATACGCGAGGCCCTGCCCGCCTTCGACCGCGAGTTCCCCGGCTTCGCGCTGGCCGATGCGGTCCTAACCGGCGTGGAAACTCGCACCTCGTCCCCGCTCCGCATCGAGCGCGGCGAGGATTGCCAGAGCCTCAACACCCGCGGCCTGTTTCCGGCGGGCGAAGGTGCGGGCTATGCGGGCGGCATCCTCTCCGCCGGGGTCGACGGCATCCGTGTGGCCGAGGCGGTGGCGCTGGACATCACCGGCGGGCGCGTGCGCAGCAGCGGCCGGCACGCGGAGAACAGCGTCGCCTACGGCTAGAGCTTTTCCATTCGCAAGGGCTCACTGCAAAGCTCTAGCTTATTTTTTAGCCGCGTGATTCACGCCTTCGGCGATCACGCTTAACCCTCGCTGACCTCGTCACGCCGCCAGGCCATCAGCCCGGAGACACCCACCAGCAATTCCCGCGTCCGCCGTATCAGGGCTGCGTTGAGTGCTGCCGAGGGCGGCACGCCGATCAGCGCGCCAGCCGCTAGGATCGCGCCCTCCTGCACCCCCGCCGCCCCGGGAAGAAGAAAGCCAGCGCTGCGGACGACCTGGGCGAAGCTCTCGATTACCAGCGCTTCCAGGAACGTGACGGGATAGCCGACTAGGTTGAGCAGAAACATCATCTCCACCGCGCCCATGCACCAGGACGCCGCGTGCAGCAGCGTGGCGACGGCGAGCGCGCGGCGGTTGGAGTGCAGGCGAAGGGTGGCCGCCTGAAACTGGTCGATCCAAGACGGGTTCAGCCTTGGCCAGCGCCGCGCCAACCGTTCCAGCAGACTGCGCAGCAAGGCCAGCGCCGGGGGACGTTGCAGGGCGACCAGCCCCGCCGCGACGAAGGCGGCGAAGCCAATGCCGACCAGAAATCCCGTCGGCTCCGCATCCTGGCGTATGGCGAGGAACACGATCAGCCCGATCAGTGTGAAGATCGTCTGCGACACCGCCTCGAGCGTGATGCCCAAGGTCGCGGTACCGGCGGCGAGCTCGGCGGGCATGCCGTCACGAATCATGAGGCGTGTCACGGCCGCCTGCCCCACCACCGTCCCCGCGGGCAGTAGCGCGTCGCCGGCCTCGCGGTACCAGCGCAGGAGAAACATGCGCTTCATGCTCGGCCGCAGCGCGCGAGGCAGCAGCACAAGCCAGGCCAAGCTTTGCAGCAGCAGTTGCGGCAGATGCGCGAGGAGCGAGGCCGTCAGCGCCAGCGGAAATGCCGCCAGCACAAGCGTCAGCGAGCCGACGTCGCTGCTGTTGGCGATGAGCAGCCCGGCGACGACCAGAACGGCGAGGAACACACCGTTTCGCAGCCCCCGCTGCAGGGGCGGCGGCGTGGGCAGCTTCACGCGGCGCGGATAGCGCCTCGGTTGTTGATCGTCGGGAATGTGAGGAACCCTGGGGATGGCTGTGGGAGCCCGTATAGGCGGTTCGGTCCCCGCTGGCTGCCCCTCAGAAATCCAGGTCGGCGTAGTGGGCGGGCGGCTCCATCCCGCTGACGCGGTCGGCGAGCAGCGTCCGGAAGGAGGGGCGCGATTTCACCCGGCTGTACCAGTCGCGCGCGGCGGTGTTGAAGCTCCAATCCACGTCGTTCACGTAGTCCAGCGCCGAAAGATGCGCTGCGGCGGCGAAATCCGCGAGGCTCAGATGCGGGCCGGCGAGCCAGGCCCGCCGCTCGGCCAGCCAGCCGATCACCTCCAGATGCGCCTTCAGATGCACGTAGCCGGCGCGAATGGCGGCGCCGTCAGGGTTTCCGTGGCCGAGCTGGCGCTTCATGTGCCGCTCCCACATCAGATTGCGCGTGACCTGGGTGCCGAAAAGGTTGTCGAACCAGGCCAGCAGCCTTCGCACCTCGGCCCGCTCCGCCAGCGTCCGCCCGAACAGGGGAATATCGGGATAGGCTTCGTCCAGATATTCACAGATAGCGTAGCTGTCGGCGAGGACGAGGCCGTTTTCCTCAACCAGCACGGGCACCGTGCAGGCGGGGTTCATGGTCACGAACTCCGGCCGCCTGTCCCAGACTTTTTCGAGCCGCAGCTCGAACGGAATGCGCTTCTCGGCTAGCGCGAGGCGCACCTTACGGGAGTAGGGCGAAAGCGGCAGATGGTATAGAATTCTCACCCGTTATCTATGCCATCCGCGCCTGTTTTCGTGAAGGGCGGTTGTTGCCCGACCGAGACGTTTACTCCGCCGCCACCGCCACCTCACTCATCGGCCGATCGAGATACTTCGCGTATTCCTTGGGAACGATGTGCCAGAAGGCGGCGCTCTCCTTCTCCCAGTCGTTCAGGATCCGGGCGGCGTGGCGGCTGCCGGTCTCCGCGACATGACGCTCGATGAGACGCTTCAACTCGCCCTCCCAATGCGCGGAGCCCAGGCGCTGCCATTGCAGCGTGTCGCGGTTGATGCGGTATTCGAAGCTCTGCTGCGGGTCGTGCACGAAGGCCTGTCCGCCGGTGAAGCCCGCGCCGAAATTATCGCCGACCTCGCCCAGGATCACGACGGTACCGCCGGTCATATACTCGCAGGCATTGGCGCCGACGCCCTCGACCACCGTGATCGCGCCCGAGTTGCGCACGGCGAAGCGCTCGCCAGCCTGGCCCGCCGCGTAGAGCGCACCCGCCGTCGCGCCATAGAGGCAGGTGTTGCCGATGATGGTGTTCTCGTTCCAGATCAGCCCCGAGGACGGCGCCGGCCGGACCACGATGGTCGCGCCCGAAAGCCCCTTGCCCACGTAATCATTGGCATCGCCGAAGACCTCGAGCTTCAGCCCGCGAACGGCGAAGGCGCCGAGCGACTGGCCCGCGCTGCCGCGCAGCCGCACGGTCAGATGGCCGTCCTGGAGCCCCTTCATCCCGTATTGCCGCACGATGCGCGACGACACCTTGGTGCCGATGGCGCGATGCGTGTTCCTGATGTTGTAGGCGAGTTGCATCTTCTCGCCCCGCTCGAACAGCGGCCCAGCGTCGCGAAGCATCTCGGCGTCCAGCGTCTCCGGTACCTCGTTGCGGCCCTCCATGGTGCAGTAGGGCTTGTGTGGCCCGGCGTCGGCCTTCACCAGCAGCGGGTTGAGGTCGAGGTCGTCCAGATCGTCAGCGCCGCGGCTGACCTGCTTCAGAAGCTCGGTGCGGCCGATCACCTCCTCCAGCTTGCGGAAGCCTAGCGAGGCGAGGATCTCGCGCACCTCCTCGGCAACGAAGCTGAACAGGCTGATCACCTTCTCCGGCGTTCCCGTGAACTTGGAGCGCAGCGTCTCGTCCTGCGAGCAGACGCCGACCGGGCAGGTGTTGGAGTGGCACTGCCGCACCATGATGCAGCCCATCGCCACCAGCGATGCAGTGCCGATGCCGAACTCCTCGGCACCAAGCATGGCGGCCACCACCACGTCGCGTCCGGTCTTGAGGCCGCCATCGGTGCGCAGCTTCACCCGGTGCCGCAGCCGGTTGAGCAGCAGCACCTGATGCGTCTCGGTCAGCCCCATTTCCCACGGCAGGCCGGCGTATTTGATCGAGGTAACGGGCGAGGCACCGGTGCCGCCGGAATGCCCGGAGATCAGGATCGCATCGGCCTTCGCCTTGGCGACGCCCGCTGCGATGGTGCCGATGCCCGAACGCGAAACCAGCTTCACGCAGACCGTGGCGTCGGGGTTGATCTGCTTCAGGTCATAGATGAGCTGCGCCAGATCCTCGATCGAGTAGATGTCGTGATGCGGCGGCGGCGAGATCAGCGTCACGCCCGGTGTGGAGTGCCGCAGCTTCGCAATGAGACTCGTGACCTTGAAGCCGGGAAGCTGGCCGCCTTCGCCGGGCTTCGCGCCCTGGGCCACCTTGATCTCGATCTCGCGGCAATTGTTCAGATATTCGGCCGTGACACCGAAGCGGCCGGAGGAAATCTGCTTGATCGCGGAATTGGCGTTGTCGCCGTTCATCCGCGGCTTCGCGCGCTCCGGATCCTCTCCGCCTTCGCCGCTGTCGCTGCGCGCACCGATGCGGTTCATCGCGATGGACAGCGTCTCATGCGCCTCGGGGCTCAGCGCGCCGAGCGAGATGCCGGGCGAGATCAGCCGCTTGCGGATCTCGGTGATGCTCTCGACCTCCTCCAGCGGAATGGCCTTGCGGCCGTCCGAGCGGAAATCCAGCAGGTCGCGGAGCGCGACGGGGCGCTGCTTGCGCACGGCCTCGCTGTAGCGCTTGAAGGTCTGGTAGCTGTCGGTCTCCACGGCCTTCTGCAGCGTGTGGATCAGCGTGCCGCCGAAGGCATGCGCCTCGCCCGTCATGCGCAGCTTGTACAGCCCGCCCACCGGCAGCGTCACGATCTCCGAGCCGAAGGCGCGCTCGTGCAAAGCCAGCACGCGCCGCGCGAGACCGGCGAGGCCGATGCCGGAGATGCGCGAAGGCACGCCGGGGAAGAACTCCGCAACCAGCGCGCGCGAGAGCCCGATCGCCTCGAAGTTCATGCCCCCGCGATAGGAGGAGATGACGGAAATGCCCATCTTGGACATGACCTTCAGCAGGCCCTTATCCACTGCCTTCTTGAAGCGCCCGGTGGCCTCGGTCAGCTTCATGTCGCCGAACAGGCCGCGGCGGTGGCGGTCGGCGATCGAGGCCTCGGCCAGATACGCGTTCACCGTCGTCGCGCCCGCGCCGATGAGCACGGCGAAGTAGTGAACGTCCAGGCATTCCGCGCAGCGCAGATTGAGACTGGTGAAGGTCCGCAGCGAGGTCTTCACGAGATGCGTATGCACGCCCGAGACCGCCAGGATCATCGGGATCGCCGCGCGCTCGCGCCCCTGCGCCTCATCGGTGAGGATGACGTGCTGGCAGCCGCTGCGCACGCCCTCCTCAGCCTCGCGGCGGATGCGAAGAAGCGCCTGGCGCAGGCCCGTCTCGCCTTCGGAAATCGGGAAGGTGCAGTCCACCTCGCAGACATTCGCGCCCATGTAGTGTCGCATCGCGGCGAACTCGGCGCTGGAGAGCACGGGGCTGTCCAGCATCAGCATGTCGCACTGCGTCGGATCCTCGTCGAGGATGTTCCCGAGATTGCCAAGCCGCGTCTTCAGCGACATCACGCGCGTCTCGCGCCGGCTCTCGAGGGGCGGGGTGGTGACCTGGCTGAAGCTCTGCCGGAAGTAGTGGTGCAGCCCGCGATACTGCGTGGAAAGCACGGCGATGGGCGTGTCGTCGCCCATGCTGCCGATGGCCTCCGCGGCGTCCTCCACCATCGGGTGCAGGATCTGCTCCAGCTCCTCCAGCGTATAGCCCATGGCGAGCTGCGAACGGCGCAGCATCTCGCCGGCCATCGGCGCAGGCTGCTGCGCGTCCTGCGCCTTCACGATGTCGTCGATCGGCGTCGTGCGGTTGACCCACTGACCGAAGGGCTTGCGTCCGGCCAGGAGGTCCTTCAGCTCGCCGTCCAGATAGAGCCGGCCTTCCTCCAGATCGACGCCGATGCACTGCCCGGGGCCGACGCGCCCCTTGGCGGAGACGGCATCCTCGGGGATCTTCACCATGCCCGTCTCGGAGCCGACGACGAGCAGGCCGTTGGTCGTCACGGTATAGCGCAGCGGGCGCAGGCCGTTGCGGTCCAGGCCCGCGATGACCCAGCGGCCATCCGTGGCGCAAAGCCCGGCCGGCCCGTCCCAGGGCTCCATCACTGCGTTGCAGTAGAGGAAGAGGTCGTGATGGTTCGCCGGCATCGTCGCGTTGTTGCCGAGCGATTCCGGGATCAGCATGGCCTTGGCCATCGGCGCGTCTCGCCCGCCGCGGACCAGCAGTTCAAAGACGTTGTCGAGGCTCGCAGTGTCGCTGCCGCCGGCCTGAATGATCGGCTTGATGTCGTCCAGATGCGCGTCCAGCAGCGGATGCGAAAGGCGCGTCTCGTGCGCCTTCATCCAGTTCACATTGCCGGAGAGCGTGTTGATCTCACCGTTATGCGCGATCATCCGGAAGGGCTGCGCCAGCTTCCAGGTTGGGAAGGTGTTGGTGCTGTAGCGCTGGTGATACAGCGCGAAGCGCGAGACGAAGCGCTCGTCCAGCAGGTCCGGGTAGAATTCGGTCAGCGCCTCCGCCAGGAACATCCCCTTGTAGACGATGCTGCGGGCCGAGAGGGAGCAGAGGTACAGCTCGGGAATCTGCGACGCGATGGCCTGCTTCTCGATCCGCCGGCGGATGACGAAAAGGTCGCGCTCCATGGTCGCGATGTCGCGCAACTCGGGATCGTAGATGAGGATCTGCTCGATCTCGGGGCGGGTCGCATTGGCCTTCTCGCCGATGACGGAGACGTCGATCGGCACCTGGCGCCAGCCGTAGATGGCATAGCCGCTTGTGAGGATCTCGGTCTCGACGATCTGGCGGCAACGCTCCTGCGCGCCGAAATCCGTCTTGGGCAGGAAGATCTGGCCGACCGCGATCGGGCCGGGCTTCACCTTGTCGCCGCCGTCACGCACCGCTTCGGCGAAGAATTGCTGCGGGATTTCGATATGGATGCCCGCGCCGTCGCCGGTCTTGCCGTCGGCGTCCACGGCGCCGCGGTGCCAGACGGCCTTGAGCGCGTTGATGCCGGCCTCGACCACGGCGCGCGAAGGCTTGCCGTCGAGCGAGGCGACCAGGCCGACGCCGCAGGCATCGTGCTCGGTGAGGTCGATCCCGGCCTCGCCCAGCAGGGCGGCGTTGCTGCGGTAGGCTTCGGCGAATTCCGTGCCGTTTTCTGACATGTCGATCACTCCGCCGCCTGGGCCAGTTCGGCCTTCGCCCTGATATAGGTCTCGATCTGCTCCGCCGCATCCCGCCCGTCGCGGATGCCCCAGACCACGAGCGAGGCCCCACGCACGATGTCGCCGCCGGCGAAGACGCCGGGCAGCGCGGTCATGAACGTGCGGAAGTCGACCTTCAGCGTGCCCCAGCGCGAGACCGGCAACGCCGGCTCGTTGAAGGCTGCCGGGAGGTCTTCGGGATCGAAGCCGAGCGCCTTGATGACGAGGCTCGCCGGCTGCACGAAATGGCTGCCCTCGATGGGCGCGACCTGCTGTCGGCCGGTGGCGTCGGGCAGGCCCAGATGCATGCGCACGGCGCGCACGCCCGTCACGTCCAGGCCGCCCAGGAAGGCCTCGGGGGCGGAGAGCCAGAGGAAGCGCACCCCCTCCTCCTCCGCGTTGTGCACTTCGCGCATGGATCCCGGCATATTCGCCTTGTCGCGCCGGTAGAGGCAGCTCACGGATTTGGCGCCCTGGCGGATCGCGGTGCGGACGCAATCCATGGCCGTGTCGCCGCCGCCGATGACCACGACGTCTCGGCCGTCCGCGTTGAGGGCACCGCTATCGAATTCCGGCACGGCATCGCCCAGGTTCTGGCGGTTGGAGGCGGTGAGGTAGTCCAGCGCGGCGACGACGCCGGCCAGCTCGGCGCCGGGCACCTCGATGTCGCGTGCCTTGTAGACGCCGGTAGCGATGAAGACCGCGTCGTGCTTGGCGCGCAGCTCGTCCAGCGTGATGTCCTGGCCGACCGCCACGTTCATGTGGAAGTTGATGCCGCCGGCCGCGTACTGGTCCCAACGGCGGAGCACGATCTCCTTCTCCAGCTTGAAGTTGGGGATGCCGTAGATCATCAGCCCGCCGACGCGGTCGTAGCGGTCATAGACATGCACCTGGAAGCCGCGGATGCGCAGCCGCTCGGCGGCGGCGAGCCCGGCCGGGCCGGCACCGACGATGCCGACGCTCCAGGGCAACTCGTGCGTCGGGGTGGGGGGCTTCACCCAACCTTTTTCGAAGGCGAGGTCCACGATGTAGCGCTCGACCGAGCCGATGGTGACGCTCTCAAAGCCCTTCTCGATGACGCAATTGCCTTCGCAAAGCCGGTCCTGCGGGCAGACGCGGCCGCAGATCTCCGGCAGGGAATTCGTGGAGGCGGCGACCTCGTAGGCCTCCTCCATGCGCCCTTCGGCGGTGAGCTTCAGCCAGTCGGGGATGTTGTTCTGCAGCGGGCAGTGGATTTGGCAGAAGGGCACGCCGCACTGACTGCAGCGGCTGGCCTGGGCGCCGGCCTTTTCTGGCTCGAAGCGGGCATAGATTTCGTTGAAATCCTCGCGACGGACCGAGGCCGCACGCTTTGCGGGCGGCTGCTGCTGAAGACGAACGAACTGCAACATGCGCTCAGCCATTGGGGCATTCCTCATGGGTCGCCAGCCGCGAGAAGAGCGGCGCCTAGAGGAGATAGCGAAGCCGGAACGTCTATGAAAGAGGGAAAACAACATATAGGTCAGCACAGCTGACCTATAATCTTATGTCCGGCGAACATACCAAGCCTCGCTGCCGGCCAATCATGCGATTTACGTCCGTATCGGACATTTACATTGCGGGACGTACCCGCCGCGCTCCCCCAACCTGGAACCTCGAAAGATACGCCGGAACCAACGCCTCGACGGCACTAGGCGTGAGGCCCAGATCGGCGAGGGTCAGCGCGCCGGGCGCAACCACGTTGTCGTGCGACAGAAGCAGGAGCTGGTCCCGCGTCAGCGGCGGATTGGGCAGGAACTCGCAGATCCGGGCCTGGAAGGCGGCCAGGCCGTTCGGGATGTTGACCAGCCGGCGGTTCCGCCCCGTCGTCTTCAGGATGAAGGCCAGCAACTCCCGAAAGGTCCAGGCGCGCGGCCCGCCCAATTCGTAGATTTGTCCCTCAGTGGCCGGCTGAGCCAGTGCGGCCATCACCGCAGCAGCCACATCGCCCACGAAGACCGGCTGGAAGCGTGTGTCCCCGTGGATCACGGGCATGATGGGCAACAGCATCGCCATCTGAGCGAAGCGATTGAAGAAGGCGTCGCCCTCGCCGAAGACGATGGAGGGCCGCAGGATCGTGGCCTTGGGGAAGGCGGCCAGCAATTCCGCCTCGCCTTCCGCCTTGCTACGGGCATAGAGGCTGCCGCTCGAAGCGTCCGCGCCGATTGCGGAGATATGCACCACGCGCTCCACCCCGGCTGCCTGGGCGAGCCGGCCGATTCGCCCCACGCCCTCGGCCTGGACTGCGCGGAAATTGCCATGCAACAGCCCGACGCAGTTCACGACGACCCCGGCATCCTCGACGGCGCGGGCCACGCCCGCCTCATCCGTCACGTCCGCCGCGAGTCCCGCGATCTGTCCCACGCGGCCCATGGTGTGCATGCCGCGCGCACCGAGGGGGTCGCGCGTGACGACGCGCACGACCCAATCCTCGCGGGCCAGCCGCTGCACCACCTGCCGGCCGATGAAGCCCGCACCGCCGAATACCGTCGCTACCTTGCGCATCATCAAAGCCCTCCGTCTCAAGATCACATACGAGTGCGCGCGGGCAGCGCCAAGCACCGCTTGTGCATTCCCCTGGGTTGACGGCTTCGCACGCCGCGTCTAATCCCCGGCTCACTTCGCCGCATAGAAATGCCCAGGTGGTGGAATTGGTAGACGCGCTGGCTTCAGGTGCCAGTGACCGTAAAGGTCGTGAAGGTTCGAGTCCTTTCCTGGGCACCACCCCTTAATTCTTCCTGCAGCGTAAGTTCCCCGACCTGCGGGAAGCTTTAAGGCATCCGATATGGCGAAGACCCTCTTCACCCCCGCCGGCGCGATCCATCTGCACCGCCAGGACCTGCCGCCGGATATCAGCCTCGGCCCTGCCATTGCGGTCGATACCGAGACCATGGGCCTCGATCCGCGCCGCGACCGGCTTTGCCTCGTGCAGCTCTCCTCGGGCGACGGCACCGCGCATCTCGTCCAGATCTTCCCCGGCGGCGGCGATTCGCCGAACCTCGTGCGGGTGATGGAGGATCCGGCCTCGGTGAAGCTGTTCCATTTCGCCCGCTTCGACGTGGCCGCGCTCTATGCGGGAATCGGCGCTACCGTGGCGCCGGTCCGCTGCACGAAGATCGCTTCCAAGCTGGTGCGAACCTACACCGACCGGCATGGCCTCAAGGATCTCTGCCGCGAGTTGCTGGGCGTCGATATCAGCAAGCAACAGCAGACCAGCGACTGGGGCGCCCCAGACCTCACCCCCGAGCAATGCGCCTATGCCGCGAGCGACGTGCTGCATCTGCACGCCCTTTGGGCGCGGCTGGAGGCGCTGCTGATCCGCGAGGGCCGGCTGGCCATCGCGGAGGACTGCTTCCGCTTCCTGCCGACGCGCGGGAAGCTGGACCTGATGGGCTACGTCGACCCCGATATCTTCGCGCACTGACGCCTGCGGGGAGAGTGCACAGCACCCTCCCCCTCGGTACGGCGCTTATCCTGCCGCGGCAGTATCGATCCAGCCAACATGGCCGTCCTGGCGGCGGTAAACCACGTTGATCACGCCGTTCGACCGGTTGCGGAACACGATCACCGGACTGCCCGCGAGATCCAGCCGCATCGTAGCCTCGCTCACGGTGAGCTGATGCAGCTCCGCCAGAGGCTCGGCCACCACGGCGGCATGATCGGCCCCGTTGACCGCCTCAGCGGGCTCCTCCGTACCCTCCTCGGCCGGCAGCACGTATTCGCGCAGCATCTCCTCGGGTTCGCGTTCCGTCGCCTGGCTTCGGGCATGTTCGTTCACGCGGCGCCGGTAGCGCCTGAGGCGCTTGGCCACATGCGCGGCCGCCTCGTCGAAGGCGCGGTGCGCGTCCACCCCCTGCCCTTCGCCGCGCATGATCAGGCCGCGTCCGGCATGGAGGTTGATGTCACAGGCGAAATGTCCGCCCGCGCTACCCTTGGCATCCTTCCGGAAGGTGACCCGCGCCTCGAGGGCGTGGTCGAAATACTTCCCGGTAATGGTGCCCAGTCCATCTTGGACATGGGTGCGCAGGGCATCGCTGGTGGAGACCTGCTTGCCGGCGACAGTGATATGCATGTGGTGACTTTCCTTTCCTGAGATCCGTCGAGGATGTTCACGAAGGCGGTCCGGCTTGATTTCCGCTCTGGCGGCGTCGGCCAACCTGCTGGAATCAACGTCCATCAGCAGCATTGGCTTCCTGGCCAGCCCGAAATACCCGTCGCCAGACCACAGCCGATCCATTCTCAACGGCCTCTCTCGTCCAGCCGTCATCCGGCCAGCAGGGGGATGCCCTTCAGGCCGTGACGGCCTTGTCGCGCTTGCGCTGCACCGATGATGGGATGCGCATCGCTTCCCGGTATTTGGCCACCGTGCGCCTTGCGATGTCCACACCTTCTTCACGCAGCCGTAATACGATCGCGTCGTCGGAAAGCACGGTTTCGGCGGTTTCGGCGTGCACCATGCCCCGAATCCGGTGCCGAACCGCCTCCGCTGAGACGGTTTCGCCCCCGGCGGTGCCTTGGATCGCGGTCGTGAAGAAGTATTTCAGCTCCAGCATGCCACGCGGAGTCGCCATGTATTTGTTCGCGGTGACGCGGCTCACGGTGCTCTCGTGCATCTCCACGGCCTCTGCCACGTCGCGCAGGATGAGCGGGCGGAGGAAGGCGACGCCATGCCGGAAAAAACCGTCCTGCCGCCGCACGATCTCGGAGGCCACCTTCAGGATCGTGTTGGCCCGCTGCTCCAGGCTCTTTACCAGCCAGTTGGCGCTTTGCAGTTGCTCGGCGAGGAAGGTCTTCTGCTCGCGATCCTTCATGCCGACGATGGCGCGGGCGGCAAAGCCCCGGTTGACCAGCACGCGCGGCAGCGTCTCCGGATTGAGCTCCAGCACCCAGCCGCCATCATGGGTCGCACGCATCAGCACGTCGGGCTGCAAGGCCGTGAGCGGGCCGTCGTCGCCCCCGGCGCCGGGCTTGGGATCGAGCCGTTTCAGCTCGGCCACCATTTCAGCCAGGTCCTCGGCATCGACGCCGCAGACCTCCATCAGCGCGCGCGTTTCGCGCCGCGCCAGGAGTGGAAGATTGTCGAGCAGCCGCGCCATATAGGGATCGTAGCGGCCGGCTTCCTCGAGCTGGGCGGCCAGGCATTCGCGGAGGTCCGCGCAGAACATGCCGGTCGGCTCGAAACGCTGCATGGCGCGGCGCACGCGCTCGACCACCGTGACCTCGCAGCCGAGCTTCTCCGCCAGGGCTGCTGCGTCCAGCGTGAGGCGCCCGGACGGTTCCAGCATGGCGAGCAGGGCGGAGCCGATCAGCCGGTCCCGCGCATCGTCGAAATTCAGCCGGATCTGCTCGGCGAGGCGTTCGCGCAGGGTCGGCCCCTGCCCGGCCATATCCTCGATGCCGCTGAGGTCGTCGCTGAAATCGGCGCGCCCGCCGGCGCCGATGCTGGGGGTATAGGCCTCCCCCTCGTCCATCACGTTGGAATAGTCGACGTCGAGCGGCGCGGCATCGCCGATGGACAGGGTGTCGGCGCTGGCGGCGGTGGCGGAATCGGCCACCGGCGCGACCGGTGCGGTGAGGACCGCGCGCGTCTCATCACGCTCCAGCAGCGGATTGCGCTCCAGCTCCTCCTCAACGAAGGCGATCACCTCCATGTTGGAGGACTGCAGGAGCTTGATCGCCTGCCGCAGCTGCGGCGTCATCACCAGCGATTGCGATTGGCGCAGATCGAGGCGCGGGCCCATCGCCATGGCTAGGCGGCCCGCGAAGCGGAACCGCTATCCCGTGGCCTGGCCAGCCACGATCCACGCTCGTGGATCATGGCCTAGAGACTGAACTTCTCGCCGAGATAGACGCGGCGCACTCCTTCATGCGCCACGATCTCGTGCGGCAGCCCCTCCATCAGGACCTGCCCATCATGCATGATGTAGGCGCGGTCGATGATCTCCAGCGTCTCGCGGACATTGTGGTCCGTGATGAGCACGCCGATGCCGCGATCCTTCAGGTGCTTCACGAGGTCGCGGATCTCGGAGACGGCGATCGGGTCGATGCCCGCCAGCGGCTCGTCGAGCAGGATATAGGAGGGGTGCGTCGCCAGGGCGCGTGCGATTTCGCAGCGCCGCCGCTCGCCGCCGGAGAGCGCCAAGGCGGGCGCGCGCCGCAGATGGGCAATGCCGAACTCGGCCAACAAGCTGTCCAGCATCTGCTCGCGCCGATCCCGCTTGGGTTCCACGACCTCGAGTGCGGCACGGATATTGTCTTCGACGGTGAGGCCGCGGAAAATCGAGGCCTCCTGCGGCAGATAGCCGAGGCCGAGGCGCGCGCGGCGATACATCGGCAGCCGCGTGACGTCCGAGCCGTCCATCGTCACGGTGCCCTCGTCGGGCTGCACGAGGCCGGTGATCATATAGAAGGTGGTGGTCTTGCCGGCGCCGTTGGGGCCGAGCAGCCCCACCGCCTCGCCGCGCTTGAGCGAGATGGAGACGTTCCGAACCACCGGGCGCTTCTTGTAGCGCTTGCCCAGTCCGGTCGCGACGAGGCCGCCGCTGCCTTGCAGGGCGGTCAAGCCGGGCCGGCCTCCGCCCAAGGGAGTGACGCTCGGAATGGCGACAGGGGAAATCGGACCCGCCTTGTTCAACGCGTATTTCCTTGAGATGGCGTCGCCCGCTGGGTGCGCGGCGGCGTAGTGGTCCGCCCGGGTGAAGGAGTCGGCGCCGGGCTGATCCCCTGCGAGCCCGGCTGTGCCGGCCCGGCCGCCGCGCCCTGCGCCTGGTTCGGCACGATCAAGCCCTGCACGCGCTGCCCCGGCTGCGAGATGATGCGGGATACACCGGTGTTCAGGTTCACCAGCGCCTCGCGGCCGTTCACATGATTGTCGCCGCGGGTGATGCGGACGTTGCCCAGCACGCGAGCCAGGCCCGTCCCGGCTGAATAGACGCCGCGATCGCCGCGCACCACTTCGGTCGCGGTGCGAATCTCGACATTGCCGAAGAGCTCGACGCGATCGATCCGACCCTGGCCCGGCGGCGGCCCGGCGGCGCCTTCGGTGCCGGGACGCACCGGCGTCGGCGCGCGCATCGAAACCGGCTGCCCGGCTGGTGCCGCAGCCGGCGTGGCCGGCGGATCGTCCAGCATATAGGCGACGAGCGTATCGGCTGCGATGCGCCGCCCATCCTGCGTCACGACCAGGGCATTGCCGCGCCCCACGGCCATATGCCGCTGGCTCCAGTATTCCAGGCTGTCGCGCGCGGTGATCACCTGCTGCGGCGTCGTGTAGCTGATGTTGCGCCCGGTCAGCACCAGCACCGCCTGGTCCATGTCGTATACGGCGCGGTCGCCGGTGGCGATATCGGTCTCGGTCGTGATGCGGACGTTGCCCTCCGCCTCCATGCGCCAGATCTCGTTGCCACCCGAAAGCGGGGTCTCGCCCGGTGCGGCGGGGGCAGGCGCCGCGGCGGCTCCGGCTTGCGGGCGATAGCGGGCGAGCTGCCGCGCGGCGTCCACCGTGGTGCCGTCGCGCACCGAGCGCGCATTGCCGCGGGCGACGACGACCTGATCGTTCTGCCGCCACTCGATTCCGTCATCGGCGGTGATATCCACCGGGCCGCCCTTGGACATGTCGACGCCCTGAGCCGAAGCCAGAACAGGCAGGAGAACGAAGGCCGCGAGGAGGCGTCTCATTGCTGGCGCCCCTCGAGCACGGCATGCGCGCGGCCGGTAAAGATCATCACGGCGCCGCGGTCCTGCAGGTCGAAGCCCTCGGATTCGATGGTGCCGAAGGAGCCCTGGGCCTGGGTCGGCCGGTCGCCGTGGGCGGTTCCTGCGTCGATCTGCACGGAAGCCGCCTGGGTGCGGAACAGCATGCCGCCATCGTGGAAAATGCGAACGTCGCCTTCGAGGTCTAGATGCTGCGCGGGCTTGTTGTACACGCCGTTATTGGCTTCGACATAAACCCAGGCTCCGTCGTTCAGCAGGATATCCCCACGCGGCTGGTCGAGCAGCATGATCTCCTCCTGGCCCGGCTGGCGCGCCGTTCGCGAGGTGATGGTGTAAGGCCGGCCCAGCTCGTCCACGCCCTGGAAGCGGGGCGCGACCAGCTGCAGCGCCTCGGGCACGAGCACCGGGCCACGGCGGAAGGAAAGCCGGCCGTCGCGTCCTTCGAACTCGGGCCAGAGCAGCAGCAGGGCCAGCAGGCCAGCCGCCGCCATCGGCAAGGCGAGCTTCATCACCTGCACCAGCCGATGCCGCCGCACGATCGCGCCCGCGCTCGGCACGTACCGCAGCCGCGAGGGCGTCAGAACGTGCCGCCGCTCCGGCAGCGGGGTGCCGAAATCGGCGCGGCGAACCTTTTCGCTCATCAGGCGACACCCAGGCGCAGCAGGTCGTGGATGTGCAGCATGCCGATCGGCCGCTGCGCGCCATCCACCACGAAAAGCGCGGTGATGCTGCCCTCGTTCATTAGGCGCAGCGCCTCGGCTACGAGGGTCTCAGGCCGGATGGTGCGCGGCTGGGCCGTCATGATCTCGCCGGCGGGACGGGTGAGCAGACTGGCGCTCGCCCCGGAGCGCAGGGCGCGGCGAAGATCGCCATCGGTGATCACGCCGATCAGCTTGCCGTCCGCATCCTGGATGCCGAGGCAGCCGAAGCGCTTGGCCGTCATCGCCACCAGCCCCTCGGCCATAGGGAGGCTGGGAGGCGCGAGCGGCACTTCCTCGGGACCGTGCATGACGTCGGATACGCGCTGGAGCCGCGCGCCCAGCTTGCCGCCGGGATGGAAGACCCGGAAATCCTCTGGTCCGAAGCCATGCCGCGTCAGAAGGGCTACGGCCAGGGCATCGCCCATAGCCATCTGCATCGTCGTCGAGGTGGTGGGGGCAAGGCCGTTGGGGCAGGCTTCCTCGGCAGGCGGCAGGACCAGCGCCACATCGGCGTCGCGGCCGATCGTGCTGTCGGGCCGGCCGACGATGGCCACCAGCGGAATGCCAAAGCGCCGCGTATGGGCGACGAGATCGCCGAGCTCGACCGTCTCACCGGAATTGGAGATGGCCAGCACGGCATCGCCGCGCACGATCATGCCGAGGTCGCCGTGGCTGGCTTCCCCCGGATGGACGAACTGCGCGGGCGTTCCGGTCGAAGCCATGGTGGCGGCGATCTTGCGTGCGACATGGCCGGACTTGCCCATGCCGGAGACCACGACGCGGCCGGTTGCACCGGCGAGCAGCAGGACCGCTCGGTCGAAGCTGGCGTCGAGGCCTTCGGCCATCGCGGTCAGCGCCTGAGCTTCGAGAGCAAGGACGCGGCGCGCGGTGTCGAGGCTGGAAAGGGGGGGTATCTGGTCCACTGCGCATCTATGGGGGGGCGGCCCAGGGGGGTCAAGGCAAGGATCGTGCCAAAGGGTTACCGCGAGGAAACCGAGGGTGCTCGACAGGAAACTGGTCAGATTTTCTCGGACACGCGAATCGCGACTTTGCAGCCGAATTTGATGGCGGCCGACAGAAACCGGTAGCCGGGCGTCAGTTCCGCCTCGTTGGCCAGGCCGATGTCGCGGTGTTCCAGCTCCTCGGCCCGGAAGCGGCCGATATCCGACCGGAGCGCCGATTCATCGTCGCCTAGCGCGACTTCCTGTGCGGCATAGTGCTCATCGATCGCCTCCTCGACGGCGACGGTGCAGGCCATGGCCGCCCGCGAACCGAACGCGGCCGTGGCAGCACCCAGCGCGAAGCCGGCGACATGCCAAAGCGGCAGCAGCGCGGTCGGGCGGACGCGGCGTGTGGCGATCAGGCGCGAGAAAGCGTCGAGATGCTCCTGCTCCTGTTCCTGCATGTGCTGGATGGTGGCCTCGTGCTTGGTCCCGCGCAAAACGGCCAGCTGGCCTTGGTAGATACGCTTCGCACCATATTCCCCAGCATGATCCACGCGGATCACCTCTTCCAGGTAGCGGCGGGGCGTGGTCATGCACGGAGTTCCTTGCGGGCGAAGGTCCAGGCCAAGGCGGCGAGGCCCAGCCCGTAGATGAGGTTCATGCCCGCCATGGAAAGGGGCAGCCCTGGGATCAGGAACGTTGCCTGATCGCAGGGCTTGTTAGGCACCGCGGACAGCGAGGCCAGCAGATCGTCGATGCTGGCGCCGGCTCCCGCGCTCGGCGCCTGGCATCCGGGCAGCGGCGACGGCCACCAGCCGAATTCCACGCCCATGTGGAAGGCCGCCACGACCGCCGATGCGGCGGCTGCGAGGCCGGCGAGGCGCAAAGCCCACTTCCTCAGCACCGGCCGGCGCGCAACGAGGGCCGCGATCAACGCGAACCCGGCCGCGAACCAGTACGGCCAGCGCTGCCAGAGGCAGAGTTCGCACGGCGCGAGGCCGAACCAGCCCTCGGAAGCGCGGGCGAAGAGCGGCGCGGCGAGCGCCAGGACGAGAATGAGGAGGGCACCGGGCATGCCCTCGTTGTCGTCCTCCACGCCCGGTTTCGCAATCGCGCCAGGCACGCCTAGTTTCGGCAACCGCAAAGGAACACGTGAATGCTGAAAATCTGGGGCCGCGCCAGCTCGTCCAATGTCATGAAGCTGCTGTGGCTCTGCGAGGAGGTGGGCATCCCCTATCAGCGGGTCGATGCCGGCGGGTCCTTCGGCGTCACCACGGAGCCGGCCTATCTCGCCATGAACCCCAATGCGCGGGTGCCAACGATCGAGGAGCCGGATGGCTTCACGCTATGGGAGAGCAATTCGATCTGCCGCTATTTGGTCGCCACCCATGCGCCCGGCGACCCCCTGCATCCGGCGGATCCCCGCGCCCGGGCACGGATCGAACGTTGGATGGACTGGCAGCTCGGCCATCTGAACGGGCCGATGAGCATGCTCTTCATCACCCTGATCCGAGTGCCCGAAGCCAAATGGGATCGCGCAGCCCTGGCGGGCTTTCGGGATGAGACGGAAGCCTTGTGGGACATGGTGGAAGCTGCGCTGGGCGAGGCCCCATACCTCGGCGGCGATTCGCTGAGCCTCGCGGATATCGCGCTCGGACCTTATCTATATCGCTGGCTGAACCTGCCGATCACGCGCAAGGCGCAGCCCCGGCTGGCGGCATGGCACGGGCGTCTGATGGAGCGGGTGGGATTTGCCCGCCATGTTGCGGTACCGATGTCTTAACCGACTGAATCCGAAGGGTTATCTGGCGCAACCGTGCGGGCAAAAAAAGTGGCGACCCATTGCTGGGTCGCCAAGTTTAGGGAGGAAACGTCCAAGAAAGCAGGCAAGAACCGAAGTTCCTGCCGCCAAGAGATGTATAGGCGAGAGATCACTCGCATGCAAGCGATATTTTGCATTGCAGCATTGCGGAATTCAGGCCGAATCAAGTCGCCGGCCGCTGGCACGCGCCTTGCGCTGCCAGTGGCATGCGGATGCTCCTCTCTCTCTTGCCGGTCATCGCCTGGTTGATCCCCCTGCCCGCTTCGGCCCAGGCCGATCCGACGCTGCTCTGCCGCGCGGCCATCGCCCAGGCCGAGCGCGATGCCAATATCCCCCTGGGTCTGCTCCAGGCGATCGGCCGCGTTGAGTCCGGCCGCCGCAGTCCGGAGACCGGCATCACCGGCCCCTGGCCCTGGACCTTCAATGCCGAGGGCCGCGGCCAATTCTTCCCCACCAAGGAGGCAGCAATTGCCGCCGTGCGGGAAATGCAGGGCCGCGGCGTGCGGATCATCGATGTCGGCTGCATGCAGGTGAACCTGCACCACCATCCCCGCGCCTTCGCCAGCCTGGAGGAGGCCTTCGATCCCGTTAGCAATGCGCGATACGCCGCGCGCTTCCTGACCGAGCTCCAGGCGGCCCGGTCAGATTGGATCATCGCCGCGGGGAACTACCATTCGCAGACGCCGGAGCTCGCGCAGGCCTATCGCGCCCGGGTGCAGGCGGCGTGGCCTGCTGCACAGGCGCGAGCCACGGAAGACAGGGCATTGGCAGCCGCGCGTCCGGTCACGCCCCCGACGGGGCTTTCATTGTCCAACCGGATGGATCGCGCGGCGGTCATCCCGTTCGTGAACGTGGGAGCGGCCGGTGGCGGAAGGGGGCGCGGCCTGGACGCCTACCGCGCCGCGCCGATCCCGCTGACGGGCCGTCAGGTCGCGATGATCCCGAGCGCGCTGATCCGGCGCTAGCCAGGCGTGCCGTCGCGGCGGCAGTCAGCCCTTGATCATCCGCCGCACGGCGGCGGCCATGGCACGCTTGCCTTCGCCCGCATAAGCCTCGTGATTGTCCTCGATGAAGGCGGGATCGTAGAGGTAGTTCACCATGAGCCCGGCGCTCTCGCGCATGCCCTTTACCGAGGTATCGGCGCGCCAATTGATGCGCTCGACCCGCGCGCCGTTCGAAAGGTGAAAATGCGCCACCGGATCGGCCGCCCGCTTCGGATTGCGCCCGGATTCCGCCGCGATGAACCGCGCGCCAAGGCGGACCAGCACAGGTTCCAGCGCCTTCGATACCGCCGGCGTCCAGTCCTTGCGAGAGACCAGCTGCTGGAATGCCTCGATTGGAGAAGCCTCCGGCGGGCCGCCGGCCGCGGTACGAATCGCGGTCGCCTCCTCTGCCGTCAGGGACAGATCGCCCGCCGCCTCGCGTGCCTTCAGCCAGCGGCAGAAGCCGGGCATCGGCGAGAGTGTGGCAAACTGCTTGAGGCCGCGGAATTCCTGGCCCAGCACCTCGACCACTCGCTTGATGAGGAAATTGCCGAAAGCGATGCCGTCCAGCCCGCGCTGGCAATTGTTGATCGAGTAGAAGATCGCGGTGTCGGCCCCCGAGGGGTCCATCGGCTCGGTGCGGGGATCCAGCAGGGCCTGCACGGAATCCGCGAGGCCCTTTAGCAACGCGATCTCGACGAAGATCAGCGGCTCGGCCGGCATACGCGGGTGGAAGAAGGCGTAGCAGCGGCGGTCCGAGTCCAGCCGGTTCTTGAGATCGTCCCAGCTCTCGATGCGGTGCACGGCCTCGTAGCGGATCAGCTTCTCCAGCAACGCGGCCGGGCTGTTCCAGTCGATGCGGCGCAGCTCGAGGAAGCCCACGTCGAACCAGGAGGTGAGCAGCGTCTTGAGGTCGGCCTCGAGCGCCTGCAGCAGCGGATCGGTCTCGGCGGCGCGGAGCAGGTCCTCGCGCAGGTCAACGAGGAGCTTCACCCCGTCGGGGATGGCGGTGAACTGCGTCAGCAGGCGGATGCGCGGGCTTTCCAGTGCGCGGCGGAGGCGCACCTTGGCGGCGGCCTTGCCGGCGCCTTCCTTTGCACTCGTCCATTCCGCGATGGCGCGCTCGACGGCCTGGGGATCGGCGTCGAAGCCCGCCAAGATTCGTAGGAAGGTGGCGCGTTCGGCCTCCGAAAGTCCGCGATAGGCTGCGGCCAGTTTCGCCGCGCGGGCCCGGGCGGAGACTTCGCCGCCCCGCGCGTTGAGGCAAGCTTGCATCTGGGCCGCGATGTCCTCGGGCTCTTCGCGCCCGCCCACCCGTTCGGCCATGTCCCGCCAGAGACCGGTAACGCGCCGAAGCGCCCGATCGACCAAAGTTTCGGGCGGTGCAAGGACCGTATCGGCCATCGGGATCTCCAGTGATGCGCGATACTAGCTGGGAAATATTGCGAAACAAAGAGCGATCAAGGAGTTCCGCATCATAACTCGGCCGAAGCAATGAGAGTGCCGAGCATGGCGGGGAGGTCCTCGGCAAGAAGACAGCGTCCGATGCGGTGCGCTGCCTCGCCGTGAAGCCAAGCGGCGGCGCAGGCGGCCTCGAAGGCGGGCATGCCTTGGGCGAGCAGGGCGGCGGCCAGCCCCGCCAGAATATCGCCTGTCCCGCCGGTGGCGAGCCATGGCGGGGCGTTGTGGTTGATCGCCGCGCGGCCGTCGGGACTGGCGATCACGGTGTCGGAACCCTTGAGGAGTACGGCGCCCTGGATGCGCGCCGCCGCAGCGCGCGTTGAGGCGAGACGGTCCTCGCCGGCCGGGCCGAAGAGGCGCGCGAATTCGGCGGAATGCGGAGTGATGAGCGCGGCCCCGCGCAGGCCCTCGGGCGCGCCCTCGAAGGCGGTCAGCGCGCCGGCATCGGCCACCAGCTGGCGGTTCGCGGCGAGCAGGCGCGCGACCATGTCGCGCGTCGTGGCATCGGGCGGAAGGCCGGGGCCGGCGAGGACGGTCTCGCGACGGGGATCGGCCAGAAGAGCGGTGATCAACGCCGCGGCGCCCTCGGCTTCCAGCACCAGCGCGCCCGGCTCGGCGAGGCGATGGAGCGCGGCGCTCGCGGCATCCGCGCAAGCCAGCGTCACCAGCCCGGCGCCTGCCCTCCGCGCGGCGCGTGCAGCCAGCAGCGCGGCCCCGGTCATCTCGCGGCCGGAGAGGATAGTGACGTGTCCGCGGCTGTGCTTGTGGCTCGCCGCTCCAGGGCGCGGCAGCGTCCAGAGCGCCGGGCCATTAGCGAAGGTGCGCAGGCGGATTGCGTCCAGCACGGTGGCAGGCAGGCCGATATCGGCCAGGACCAACTCGCCGCAGAGATCGCGGCCTGGCAGCAGCAGATGGCCGGGCTTGCACCGGAAGAAGGTGACGGTGAGCGCGGCCTGCGCCGCGAAGCCGCGCACCGCGCCCGTCGCGCCATCGAGCCCGGAGGGCACGTCCACGGCGACGATGGGCGCGCGCACCGCTCGCAGCACCTCGGCGGCGAGGCCGTCGAGCGGACGGGTAAGGCCGGCACCGAAGACCGCATCCACCACGAGGCCGGCGCGCCCCGCAGCCTCAAGGCCGAACTCCCGCATCGGCCCCTTCCAGCGCGAAGCCGTCAGCGCCGCGTCGCTGCCGGAGCGCGGCGGAGCCAGCGCCGCCACCGCGACATCCCAGCCGGCGCGCTCCAACAGGCGGGCAACGACATAGCCGTCACCGCCGTTATTGCCGGGACCAGCGAGGACCAGCACGCGGCAAGGCCGGAAGCGCTGCTGGATCGCGCGGGCCACGGCGCGGCCGGCGGCCTCCATGAGCACGGGGCCGTTGCCGGCCAGGCGGTCGGCCTGGGCCATCTCGGCGGGCGTCAGAAGCTCGTGGGGGATTGCGGAGTGGGGGCCGGTGGGGGGCATAATGCTTTGAGAATGGGAGCTTCACATGGCCAAGTCCAATGAGAGTTCGGGGAAGCCGGACCGCTCGCTGCAAGAGCTGTATCGCGATGACCCCGAGCGCGCCGACGCGCTGGCCTGGGGCCGACGCGGCGCGCTGAAGGGCAGCGCCCTCGCGGCCATGGGCGCGGCCTTGGGCGCTGCGATTCCCTTCGCCGCGACCATGCCCGAGGGAACCCTCCCTGCCCTGCTCGCCCGCCCCGCCGCCGCCCAGACGCCGGGGGCACCGTCCGGTCCGGCGCCCTTCCGCATGGAGGGCAAGAACGACCTCATCCTGCTGGGCGACCGCCCACTGGTCGCGGAGACGCCGGAACATCAGCTCGACGAGCCCGTGACGAGCTTCCGCAACTTCTTCATTCGCAACAACGGCCAGATTCCGGAGCCCGTCACCGATCCCAATGCTTGGAGCATCGCCATCGACGGTGAGGTGAACACGCCGCTCAACCTGAAGCTCGGCGATCTGCGCACGCGCTTCCCCGTCGTCACGATGCAACTGCAGATGGAATGCGGCGGCAATGGCCGAAGCGCCTTCGTGCCGGAGACGCGCGGCAACCAATGGGGTAACGGCGCGATCAGTAATGCCGAATGGACCGGCGTGCGCCTGCGCGACGTGCTAAATGCCGCCGGGCTCAAGTCCAGTGCAATCTACACCGGGCATTTCGGCGCGGACCCGCATCTCTCCGGCGCCACGGACCGCCAGGCCATCAACCGCGGCATGCGGATCGAAAAGGCCATGGATGAGGACACGCTCATCGCCTTCGCCATGAACGGCGCGCCCATTCCGCATATCCATGGCGCGCCCGTGCGGCTCGTCACGCCCGGCTGGCCGGCGAGCTTCAGCCAGAAGTGGCTCACGCGCATCTGGATCCGGGACAAGATGCATGACGGCGCGGGCATGGGCGGCACCAGCTATCGCGTGCCGGTGAAGCCGATCGTTCCCGGCAGCAACAACAACGGCGCGGATTTCCGCGAGCTGGAAAGCATGCCGGTGCGTTCCATCCTTTCCTCCCACGCGCATGGGGCGCGGCTGCCGTCGGGCACGCGCAGCCTCGACCTGCGAGGGGCCGCCTGGGCGGGAGACCTGACGGCGAGGGCGGTGCATGCCAGCGTCGATTTCGGCGCGAGCTGGACGGAGATGCAGGTGGCGCCGCCCGCCAACCGGCACGCCTGGCAGCGCTGGCAGGGCCGCGTGGCGCTGCCGGCGGACGGCTATTTCGAGGTCTGGTACCGGGCGACAGACAGCGAGGGCCGGATGCAGCCGCACGCCGCCGCCAACTGGAACCCGCAGGGCTATTCGGCCAATCCGATCAGCCGCGCCGCGATCCTGGTGGGTTGATGCTGCGGCTTCTGTTGCTGTCCCTGTGCCTGGGCGGGGTCGCGCTGGCGCAGCCCGTCCCGGTGCCGGAGGAGCCTTCCGTCTTTCCGCCTGGCGATGGGCAGGAGGAGACCTTCTACGCCTGCACCGCCTGCCACAGCACCGCGATCATCCGCCGCAGCGGCTTCACCCGCGCCCAGTGGGACGGGCTGATGGACTGGATGGTCGAGAAGCAGGGCATGAACCCGCTGGAGCCGGCGGACCGCCGGCAGATCGTGGACTACCTGGCCCAGCATTACGGCCCGCGCACTGCCCCGTCGCGCGGCAGAAACCCTTTCCTGAATTGAGGCTGGCGTGCCCGTCACCATCGCCTGCCTGCATACGGCGGACAGCAATGCTCCCCTCTTCGACGCAGCGGCGGCAGCGCTGCCCGGCGGCGCGCTGCGCCTGACGCACAAGGTCCGCGCCGACCTGCTGCGCGAGCCGACGCCCGAGGTGCTCGAGGAAGCAGCCGCGGTGCTGCGCGAGCTCGCCCGGCACGCCGATGCCGTACTGCTTACCTGCTCCACCATCGGCGCGGCGGCCGACCTCGCGCGGGACGCGCCTAGGCCGGTGCTTCGTGCGGATGGCGCGCTGGCCGAAGCCGCGACACGCGCGGGCGGCAGGGTGCACGTGCTCTACGCCGCACCCACCACGCGGGAGCCGACGCGGCTGATCTTCGAGGCCGCCGCGGCCATCACGGGCGCCGAGATCTCGCTGCATCTGGTGGCGGAGGCCTGGCCGCTCTTCATGGCCGGCGAGACCGATGCCTATTACGCGCGCATCGCCGCCGCGGCCGAAGGGCTGGAAGGCCGCGTCGTGCTGGCCCAGGCCTCGATGGCGCCGGCCGCCGCGCTCATGCAGGGCGCACCGCCGCTGACCGTCCCCGGGATCGGCGTCATGGCCGCGGCCCGTGCGGCAGTCCAGGCGCGAAAGTCCCGGTGAACTGCGCTAGGCTGCGGGCTCACGATTCGGAGGAGGGCAGGCCTTGGCCTTCATCATCGCCGTTGCGCAGCAAAAGGGCGGAGCGGGCAAGTCGACCCTTGCGGCCAATCTGGCCGTGGCGCTACTCGCCGGGGGCAAGCGCGTGGCGCTCCTCGACACCGATCCGCAGCAGAGCCTCGCCCGTTGGCACGCGCTGCGCCCGGCCACCGCGGCGGAACTCGTCTTTGAATCGTCTTCCGGCTGGCGGCTGACCGGCGCGATCGACCGGCTGCGCAAGAGCATGGACTACATCGTGCTGGATACACCCCCGCATGCCGATACCGACAGCCGCATCGCCATCCGCGCGTCCGATCTCGTGCTCATCCCGCTGCAGCCCTCCCTGCCCGATCTCTGGGCGAGCGAGGCGACGGTCAAGCTTGCCGAGGACGAGAAGCGCGAGCATCGCCTGGTATTGAACCGCCTCCCCGCCTCGGGCCGCCTGCGCGACGTGGTCATGGAGGAACTGGCCCGCCGTAAGGCGCCGCTGCTCAAGCAGAGCCTCGGCAACCGCTCGGCCTTCGCGGCTGCCTTCGCGCTCGGGCTTGGGGTCACCGAAAGCGCGCCCAGGAGCGCCGCGGCCGACGAGGTCCGGGCGCTGGCCTCTTCCCTCATCAAGCCGAAGGGCCAATAGATAGGGGATGCTTACCCATCTCATCTATGCCCTCCATGTCCTTTTCGCCGTGATCTGGGTCGGTGGCATGGCCTTCGCCATCCTGGCGCTGCGCCCGGCGCTGGCCGGCCTGGAGCCGCCGCAGCGGATCGCGCTGATGGGCCGGGTGCACAAGCGCTTCTTCCTGATCGTATGGCACGCCATGCCGATCATGCTGCTCTCCGGCTACTGGCTGCTCTTTGGCTATTTTGGCGGCTTCCGCGGCGTGGGCTGGCATGTCCATGTGATGCACATGACGGGCCTGCTGATGGCCGCCATCTACCTCGCCGTCTTTTTCGGGCCCTGGAAGGCGATGCGCGCCGCACTTGCCGTCCAGGACATGAAGGGCGCGGCCGCGGCCAACGATCGCATCCGTTCGCTTGTGACGGTCAATCTCGTGCTCGGCCTTCTCACCGTGGGCGTGGCCGCATGGGGACGCCTCGGTTGAGCACGAATTCCAAAGTCACGATCCGCGACGACGACTATCCCGAACTGGAAGCCGTCGCCGCCATCCAGCGCGGCCTGCACGGCTACAATCAGGAGATGGGCGGCCCCTACGACCGCGAGCCCGTAACCGTGCTGGCGCGTGATGAGGAGGAGGTGGTGAAGGGCGGGCTGCTCGGCCTCACCTATTGGAACTGGCTCTTCATCGACTGGCTGTGGCTCTCGCCGGGGATGCGCGGCCAGGGGCTGGGCACGGAATTGCTGGCGCGGGCGGAAACCGTCGCGCGGGACCGCGGCTGCACCGACGCCTATACCGACACCTTCAGCTTCCACGCCCCCAATTTCTGGCTGCGGAACGGCTGGATCGAGGCGGGGCGGTTGGACGGCATGCCGCCC
The DNA here is from genome assembly GCA_028291455.1 of Rubritepida sp. GTDB lineage: Bacteria > Pseudomonadota > Alphaproteobacteria > Acetobacterales > Acetobacteraceae > Roseococcus. The sequence continues at coordinate 29,429 of JAQGHY010000318.1, forward strand.
GGATATTCCCGCATCTGGTACCGCAAGAAGCTGTAGCCACCTGTCCGGGGCGTGAGGAAAACCACACCCGCCCGCCGCACCGGCTTCTCCCGCGTTAAGCACTCGGTAATCGCGATTACCAGCCAGGCTAAGGGGATAAAGCCATCGCCACCTTCATGTTCTGCACCGGCGTCGAGAACAGCATTCCCACCATCGACCACGGCCGGACCCGCATCGACCAGATGGAGAGCTGTGGCCATTACCGCTACTGGAAGGAGGATTTCCGCCTTGTCCAGGAAATGGGGCTGGAATACCTCCGGTACGGACCTCCCCTGCATAAGACCCTGCTCGGGCCCGGGCGATACGATTGGGAATTCACCGACCTCGCCTTTGCGGAGCTGAAGCGCCTCAACATCGTGCCGATCGTCGATCTCTGCCATTTCGGCGTCCCCGACTGGCTCGGCAACTTCCAGAACCCGGATTTCCCGGCCCAATTCGAAACCTACGCCCGCGCCTTCGCCGAGCGCTTCCCCTGGGTGCAGCTTTACACACCGGTCAACGAGATGTTCGTCTGCGCGAGTTTCTCGGCGCGCTTCGGCTGGTGGAACGAGCAACTGACGAGTGACGAGGGCTTCGTGACGGCACTGAAGCACATCGTGAAGGCCAATGTGCTGGCGATGCGCACCATTCTTGAGGTGCGACCGGACGCCATCTTCGTGCAGAGCGAATCTTCGGAATATTTCCACGCCGAGAACCCCGCCGCGATCAAGCCGGCCGAGATCCTGAACTCGATGCGCTTCCTCTCGCTCGACCTCAATTACGGGCGGCGCGTCGATTCCGAGATGTACGAATACCTGCTCGACAACGGCATGACGCGCGCCGAGTACCATTTCTTCCTGGAAAACCGGCTGAAACAGCACTGCATCCTAGGTAACGATTACTACATCACCAATGAGCATCGCGTAGCGGCGGATGGATCGAGCCGGGCTTCCGGCGAAATCTTCGGCTATGACGAGATCACCCGCCAGTATCATGACCGTTACCGCCTGCCGGTGATGCACACGGAAACCAATCTGGCGCAGGGGCCACTTGGCACCGAGGCGGTGGACTGGCTGTGGAAGCAGTGGGCGAACGTCCTGCGCGTGCGCAACAATGGCGTGCCGATCGTGGGATTCACCTGGTATTCCCTGACGGACCAGATCGACTGGGACACCGCCCTGCGCGAAAAAAACAACCACGTGAACCCGCTCGGCCTCTACGATCTGGACCGCAAGATCCGCCCCGTCGGCGAGGCCTATAAGAAGCTCATCGCCGATTGGCGGGACGTGCTGCCGACGCAGAGCATGTGCCTCACCGTGCCCGTGGTCATGCCCGACAAGGCCGGGGGCGAGCATGCGCGCGACCAGCAGACCCGTGCCGAGCAGATGAACCGCGAGCTGGAGACGGGCCCAGCCGTGCAGGAGGGCGCGTGATGCGCTTCGCTGGCAAGGTGGTCATCGTGACGGGCGGGGCGAGCGGCATCGGCGCGGCCATCGCCGGGCGTTTCGCGCAGGAGGGAGCCAGGCTGGTGATCGCAGGCCTGCACGCCGATGCGGCCGAGGCCGCCGCGGCGGCGCTGCCGGGCGCCGGTGCCATCGGCGTCGGTTGCGACGTCGGTGACGAGGTGCAGGTAGAGGCCTGCGTCGCGGCGACCATCCGGGCCTTCGGGCGCCTCGACGTCATCGTGAACAATGCGGGGTTGATGACCTTCAAGACGCTCGCGGAATGGACGGGCGAGGACTGGCTGCAGGTGCTGCGGGTCGACCTGCTGGGAGCCGCCTTCTTCACCAAGCAGGCCTTCCTCCACATGGGCGAAGGCGGCGGAGCGATCGTCAATATCGCCAGCGTCCACGCGATCGCGACCAGCGCCAATGCCGCCCCCTATGCGGCGGCCAAGGCGGGGCTGCTCTCGCTGACCCGGACGACCTCCATCGAGGGACGTGACCGGAAAATCCGCGCCAATGCGGTGCTGCCGGGCGCCATCGACACGCCGATGCTGTGGGACAATCCCAACGTCAAATCCGGCGCCGAGACGGTCGACCGGCGCGATGTGGGCACGCCGGCGCAGATCGCCTCGGCGGTGGCCTTCCTTGCGAGCGAGGATGCGGGCTTCATCACCGGCACCACGCTGGCGGTGGACGGCGGGCGGCTGGCGAAGCTGTGAGGCTGCCGGCTCAGAAACCCTAGAGCTTTTGCGGATTGTCCACGAGGATGCGGCGGCGGGCCGCGTCGTCCGGCACCCAGTCGAACAGCCAGTCCAGCAGCAGCCCGTCATCCAACATCGCGGCCGGCGTCTCGAACTGCGTGTGCGGCCAGTCCGTGCCCCAGACGCAGCGGTCGCCCGCCACCTCCACGAATCGTCGCGCAACCGGCGCCAGGTCCGCATAGGGCGGCGCACTGGAGCGATAGCCGCAAATCTTCACATGCGCACGGCCGCCTTCCAGCAGCCCCAGAACCGCGGACAGCTCCGCCCCGTCCGGGCCATGTGCGGCGTTCACGCCGCCCATGTGATCCAGAACCAGCGGCACCGGAAGCGCGGCCAGCCGTGGAGCCAGCTCCCGCACCGCATCGGCCTTCATGTAGAGCTGGATGTGCCAGTCGAGATCGGCCACCCGCCGCGCCAGGCTTTCAAGCTGCTCGACCGGCGTGCCGTTGCCGCTGACGGCGTTGAAACGCACGCCCACCGCGCCCTGATCGGCGAGCTCGCGCAGCTCCATCGCGGGAGCGTTGTCGTCGATGACGACGACCGCGCGCGCCGTCTCCCGGCCGAACTGCGCGACGGCATCCATCGTCACGGCATTGTCGGTGCCATAGACGCTGGCCTGCACCACGACCCGCCGCGTGAGGCCGAGGGTGATTGCCATGTCGAGGTAGTGCGGGATGAGCGCGGGCGGCGGCGTATAGGGCCGCGAGGGGCTCATCGGAAAGCGGTCATAGGGGCCGAAGATGTGAAAATGGCTGTCGCAACTGCCCACGGGCGCTCGCTGCCGCGGCGCGTTGGTCACGGTGTTCGCGGGGACGCAGGTATAGGTCAGGTCGGGTTCCATGGGCGCGAGATTGCGGGCATCGTACGGGCAGCGCAATCTTGCACTGCAACGAACTGGTCCGGTCCGGTCGCTCGTTCTGGAGCGGCTGGTGAGCCGGCCCGGCAACAAACAGCGAGGCGCGGATCGGCAAAGTTCCGTCCGCTCCGCCGCAACGGGGAGAATACGACATGAGCGGGAAAGTGGCAGTCGTCACGGGTGCCAGCACGGGCATCGGGCGCGCCGTGGGCCTCGGCCTGCTGAAGGCGGGCTATCGCGTGGCGCTGGCCGCACGGCGCCAGGATGCGCTGGACGAGACGGCCCAGATGGCGGGCGAGAATTCCGGCAATGCGCTGCCGATGGCGACCGATGTCGCCTCGCCGGAAAGCGTGGCGAAGCTCTTCGCTGCGGTGAAGGCGAAGTGGGGCCGCTGCGACCTGCTGTTCAACAATGCCGGCATGGGCGTGCAGGGCTTCCTGCTAGAGGACCTGCCGGTGGAGAAGTGGCTGGAGGTGGTGTCCGTGAACCTCACCGGCTCGTTCCTCTGCGCACAGCAGGCCTTCCGCATGATGAAGGAGCAGTCGCCGCAGGGCGGACGCATCATCAACAACGGCTCGATATCGGCGCACACGCCGCGGCCGGACAGCGTCGCCTATACGGCGACCAAGCACGCCATCACGGGCCTGACGAAGTCGCTGATCCTGGACGGGCGCAAGTACCACATCACGGCCGGGCAGATCGACATTGGCAATGCGGCGACGAACATGACGCAGCGCATGACGAAGGGCGTGAAGCAGGCCAACGGCGAGATGATCGTCGAGCCGACGATGGACGTGCAGAACGTCGCCAATTCCATCGTCTTCATGGACAGCCTGACCCTGGATGCGAACATCCCGTTTCTGACGGTCAAGGCCTCGAAGATGCCATGGGAAGGCCGCGGCTGAGGCGGTTCGCGAGAGGGCATTCCCTGCCCTCTCGCATTGGTTCTCAGCCCCCGGCGACGCCCTGCGTGTTCACGTAGAGCGCGTACAGCGACTTGCTAGCCGGCATGAAGAGCCGGTTGCGATGACGCCCTCCGAAGGCGAGGTTGGCGCAACGTTCGGGCAGCCGGATATGGCCGATTGGCGCCGCGTCCTTGTTCAGGATGCGCACGCCGTCCAGGTCCTCGCGCCCCATGCCCCAGCCGCACCAGAGATTGCCATCGACATCCACGCGGAAGCCGTCCGGCGTGTCGCCGTCCACGCATTGGAAGAAGACGCGCTGGTTGGAGAGCCGCCCCGTCGCGCCATCCACATCGAGGACGAGGATGCGGCGCGGATTGGCCGAGGCCTCGACCACATAGAGCCTGGATTCATCCGGTGAGAACGCCAGCCCGTTCGGCCGCCCGATCTCTCCGGTCGCGACCGTGATGGCACCGGTCTGGCCATCCACGCGGTAGAGGTTGGTCGGCAGTTCCGGCTGCGCCATCTCGCCCTCGTAGAAGCCGAGGACGCCGAAGGGCGGATCTGTAAACCAGATGCTGCCATCCGATTTCACCACCACGTCGTTCGGGCTGTTCAGCCGCTTGCCGTCGAAGCTGTCGGCAATGACGGTGATGCTGCCGTCCCACTCCGTGCGCGTGACGCGGCGCGTGAGGTGCTCGCAGGTGATGAGCCGCCCCTGGCGGTCGCGCGTATTGCCGTTGCTGTTGTTGGCGGGCTTGCGGAACTCGTCCACCTCGCCCGTCGTCTCGGACCAGCGAAGCATCCGGTTGTTCGGGATGTCCGACCAGATGAGGCAGCGCTGGTCACCGAACCAGGCGGGCCCCTCACCCCAGCGCGCCCCGGTCCAGAGCCGTTCCACGCTGGCCAGCAGCAGCCGGTAGCGGTTGAAGGACGGATCGAGCACCTGCACGGCGGGATCCGGATAGCGTTCGACGGGCTGGCTCAAGGCTTCGGCCGCCAGGCCGGGCGCAGCGAGCATCGCTCCGGCGGCCCATGACAGGCCGCGACGGGTAGCATCCATGTTTGTCTCCTCCGATTTGGGCCGGCGGAACCAGCCGAAATCAGGCTAACATGGAGTTCACCCGCGAGGGGGTGGATCACCCCTCCTCCTCTTCGAAGAGCCAGAGCTGACCGCTGGGTTGGCCGGGGCCGCCATGGTCGGTCATGCCCAGAAAGGCCGGGACCCGGCGGCGCTGCGCCTCGCTGAGAGAGGCGACGAAAGGCCGCGCGGCATCGACGAACTTCCGCAGCGCCTCACCGCGCGCCTGCTCGGCATCGGCGATCGCACCCAGCACGTCCAGGAAGTGCGCGGGCGGCTGTGCGACCTGGCGCCGATTGCGGCGTTCGATGGCGCCGCGGCCGATATCGCGGATGGCGGCTTCGACGGGAGCCCAGAGGCGCTCCTGCTCGGGCGTCATCTCGATGACGGTGCGCAGCGCGGCTAGGCGGGCGTTCAGGACGGCCCGGCCATCGGCTTCCGTCCATTCAGGCGGCTGCGGCTGTGCCGTCGGGGTAACCGGAGCGGCGGTGTGCTGCGCGAAGGCGGCGGGAGAGGCCAGCAAGGCCGCCGCTACAAGCATCGGGGCGAGGAGCTTCATCTGATGTCTTCCGCTGTTCTGGCTTTTAGGGGGAAACGGGATCATCTCCAGCCGCCACCAGGCAAGTTGCCGTGAAACGGCGTATCGCGGCAGTGGCCCCAGGGGCCCCGCCATGATCCGGGCGGGCATCCGTTGCCGCCATAATAGGCCGGGGGTGGGGCGTAGTAGCCCGGACCTGGACCGGTCCAGCCGCCGCCCGGCAGACGGCCTTCATAGGGTGTGTCGCGGCAGCCGCCCCACGGCCCGCGCCAGCGTCCCCAGCCGCAGCCCTGCGCGACCGGAGTGGCTGGGGATTGGTAAGCAAAACCAGGGTTGGCGGGCGCGGCACCAGCCGGCGCGGCCGCAAAGGCTCCCCCGGCAACCAGCACCAGCATAAGGTATTTCACCGCGATCTCCCGCTTGACGACGCGGAGTTCAGGGCAATCGCCAGGACAGTGTCAACCTTCCAAAGAGCTCAGCGCCCCTTGAACACGCCCACGCGCTTCTCCAGCATGGCGTCGACAGCCTCCTTATGGTCCTCCGTCTCATGCGCGATGGCCTGGAAGGCGGCGGAGAGTTCGAGCAGCGAGGGCAACGACATGTTCTGCCCCTCGCGCAGCAGGCGCTTGGTCATGCGCAGCACCTGCGGCGGGTTCTTCGCCACGCGCGCGGCGAGCTCGCGCGCGGCGGACAACAGCTCGGCATGCGGCACCACGCGGGATACGAGGCGCGCGGCCAGCGCCTGGGCGGCATCCAGCGGGTCGCCGGTGAAGGACATCTCCGCGGCCATGGCGAGGCCGACCGCGCGGGGCAGCAGCCAGGCGCCGCCATCGCCGGGGACGATGCCGACGCGCACGAAGCTCTCGGCGAAGATGGCCTTCTCGCTGGCGATGCGCATGTCGCACATGCAGGCGAGGTCGAGGCCCGCGCCGATGGCCGCGCCGTTCACGGCGGCGATGGTCGGGACGTCCAGCTCCCACAGCGCGAGCGGGATGCGCTGGATGCCGCGGCGGTAGTTCTCGCGCATCACGGCGGGACTGTCCGCGGCCATGATGCCCTTGCGATCGCGCATCCCTTTGAGGTCGCCGCCCGCGCAGAAGGCCGGGTCGGCGCCCGTCACGATGACGCAGCGCACGCTGTCGTCCCGGGCGATGCGCTTGCAGGCGGCCTCGACCTCGTCACAATCCGCGAAGCCGGAGATGGCGTTGCGGCGCTCGGGCGCATTGAGGGTGAGGGTGACGATCGGGCCGTCCTGTAGGATCAGCAGGAAGTCAGTCATGCGGTTGCTCCTTGAACGTCTCGGGCCGTGATGTCGGGCCATAGGTTGGGTCCGCCGCGGGCCAGAGCCGCACGGCCGATCTCCGCGGCCCAGAGGCGTTCGGTGCCGCCCTCCTCGCGCCACGACCAGAGGCGGCGGGTGAAGTGGTGCAGCTCGTGCTCTTCGGTGATGCCGATGGCGGCGAAGACCTGATGCGCGGTGGCCGCGCCCATGGTCGCGGCCTCGCCAGCGACGATCTTGGCGCAGCCGATCTCGAATGCCGCGCCGGCCAGGCCCTGGGCATCGGCGGCACGGGCGGCCTGGCTGACGGCAACACTCACGGCCGCGACCTCTCCGGCCATGGCAGCGAGCTGCTGTTGCACCGCCTGGAACTTGCCGATGGCGCGGCCGAACTGCTTGCGCGTATTCGCCCAGTCCACGGTGAGGGCGAGGATGCGCTCCAGCGCGCCGGCGATCAGCGCGGACCGGATCAAGGCAAGGCCCAGCAATCCCGCACGCGGGCCGAATTCGTTGGGGAGCGTGCCGCGCGCGATCCGCCGCCCGGGCGCTACCATGTCGCGCGGTTCGCGGCCGATATTTTCCGCGGTCGTGAAGGCACCGGAGACATGCAGCGAGACGGCGTTGCCCTCGAGCACGACCAGGTTGGGCACGTGCCGGCCGAAGGGCACGGCGCAGCGTGCGAAGGCGAAGCCAAGCGGGCCTTCCGGTACCTCGATCCCGCCGCTGGCAAGCAGCGCCGCCCCGAGCATGGTCTCCGCGATCGGCGCGGGCGCACCGTGGCGGCCGAGCACCTGCCAGATCGCCGCCGCATCGCCCCAGGGGAGACCGACGCCCCCTGCATCCTCGGGAACGAGGGCGAGTGCCAGGCCCTGCGCTTCGAGGCCCGCCCAAAGCCCGGCCGGCCAATTGCCGGCCTCGACATCGCGCAGGAGGGACACGCCACCGCCGTCGCCGATGAGACGGTCCACCTGTTCGGTGAGGATTCCGCGCAGTTCGCTCATGTCAGCGGAGTCCCATATCGCGCGCGATGATGCCGCGCAGGATCTCCCGCGTGCCGCCGCGCAGGCTGAAGGTGGGCGCTAGCTGCGCAAGGCCGGCAAGCATCCGGCGCAGTTCGTCGGGCGAGTCCGACGGGTCGATCAGGTTGCGGATGTGCTCGGGCAAAGCCTGCTCGAAGACGTTGCCGGCATCCTTAACCAGCGCGGCCTCGACCATCGGGGACTCACCGCGCTCCAGCATGCCCCCGACCGAGAGCGACATGCCGCGCAGCGTGGCAAGCCGCGCGACCATGCGGCCGATGACGACCTCGGCACCCGGCTGCGGCTTCGCGTTCAACGCATCGATGCCAGCAGCCAGCGCCGGGTAGGAGGAGAGGTAGCGATCCGGCCCGCTGCGTTCGAAGGCCAGTTCGGACGTCGCCTGCGCCCAGCCGGCGCCCTCCTGGCCGAGCAGGTCGTCGGCGCGGAGCATCACGTCGTCGAACGTCACCTCGTTGAAGCTATCCTCACCGGCGAGGTCGCGGATCGGGCGGATGGAAATGCCGGAAAGCCGCAGGTCCACCAGGAACTGCGAAAGCCCCGCATGGCGCGACCCGCCCTCGGGTGCAGGCGAGGTGCGGACCAGCGCAATCATGTAGTCGCTTTTATGCGCGAAGGTCGTCCAGATCTTGCGGCCGTTCAGTTTCCAACCGGTCTCGGTACGGTCGGCCCTCGTGCGTAGAGCCGCGAGGTCGCTGCCCGCATCGGGTTCGGAGAGGCCGATGCAGAAGGCCAGCTCCCCACGCGCGATGCCGGGGAGGATGCGGTTGCGCTGCTCCTCGGTGCCGAGGCGTAGGATGAGCGGGCCGGATTGCCGGTCGCCGATCCAGTGCGCGCCGACGGGCGCACCGGCGGCCAGCATCTCCTCCAGCACGACGATGCGTTCGAGGCCGCTGCGCTCATGCCCGCCGTATTGGGCAGGCCAGGTCATGCCGATCCAGCCGCGCGCGCCGACCTGGCGGGAGAAATCGCGATCGAAACCCATCCAGGAGCGGGCGCGGGTCTCGGGTGTCCAGCCCTGGCCAGCCTCGGCGAGGAAAGTGCGCAGATCGCCGCGCAGCGCCTCGGCATGCGGCGGCGCATCCGGCAGGTCAAATCGCATGGGTGGCTCCTCCGTCGGGCAAACTAGACGGCGCGCGGTGTCAGGGCGACCCCCCGGCCATTGGCGAGACTGGTCCCGAGCGCTGGCGATGCGGCAAGCGCGGGAGTAGCTTGGCGGCTTCGGCCCGCAACCTGCCGACCGATCCGTCGTTGTTCCACCGGCGGCATCACAGCCGAACCAAGACGAGGATAATACATGAGCAAGCCCCCCTCCCCCAAGACTGCCCATACCAACGAATACCTGGGCACCCCCACCGACCTCAAGGCCGATGCCACACGCGACATCTCGGCCGCGCTGCGCGGTCTGCTCGCCGATGTCTTCGCGCTCTACATGAAGACCAAGAACTTCCATTGGCACATGAGCGGCCCGCACTTCAACGACTATCACGTCATGCTCGACCTGCAATCCGAGCAGATCTACGCGATGACCGATCCGCTCGCCGAGCGTATCCGCAAGGTCGGCGGCACCACGTTGCGCTCCATCGGC
>JAQGHY010000338.1 GCA_028291455.1 Rubritepida sp.
CCACCGCCCCCAGCCGGCGCGTCATCCCCACCTCCGCCAGCACCCGGTCGATCGCGCCGTCGCGTGAGCCGTTCGGGGAATGCAGAAGATGCGGCACGGAGGTGAAGCGCTCCAGCGTCAGCTCGCCCTCCGCCAGCGGATGGTCCGCCCGCATCAGGGTCAGGAAGGCTTCCGGCAGCAGGCGGATGCGGGTGTAGAGCGCGCCCGGCTCCGCCAGCACGGCGACGGCCAGCTGCGCGTCGCCGCGCTCCAGAAGCGCCTCGGCATTGGTCCGATCGGCATGGCGGATGGCGAGCAGGCAGCCCGGCGCCTCACGAGTCATCAGAGCAAGCACGCGGGGTGCCAGCGCCGCCTCGGCATATTCTGAGAAGGCAACGGTGAAGACGCGACGCGCCGTCGCGGGGTTGAAGGGCGCGCGGACGGAGAGCGTCTCCGCCAGCCGGTCCAGCGCCTCCGCGATGGGAATAGCGAGGGAGCTCGCCAGCGCGGTCAGCTCCACGCCGCCGGGTCGGCGCAGGAACAGCTCGTCGCCCAGAGCTACGCGCAGCCGCGCCAGCGCGTTGGACACCGCCGGCTGCGACAGGTTGAGCCGCGCCGCCGCACGGGTCACATGCCGCTCGCGCGCCACGGCATCGAAGACGCGGAGCAGGTTGAGGTCGAGCTGGGAGAGCTCAGTCATAGTGGGCGTGCATCATTCATGGCGGTGATGATCTCCGTTTCCGCCCGGCATGGGAAGCGCGGCTGGCGTGTTCGCCGCACTCTCCATTAGCCCTCGGTTAACCCTCCGCAGCGAAACTGCCCAGGCGGCAAGACGCCGGCGATGGGGTGCGGCATTGGCCAAGCGTGGCAAGAGCGGTGGCGCGACGATCGTCATCAAGCGGATCGAGGAGGCCGGCCATGCGCATCATGGCGGCGCCTGGAAGGTTGCCTACGCCGATTTCGTGACCGCGATGATGGCCTTCTTCCTGCTGATGTGGCTGCTCAACGCCACCACCGAGGAACAGCGCCGCGGCCTCGCCGACTACTTCAACCCCTCCATGGCGCTGGCATCCGGCCAATCCGGCGTCGGCATGCCCTTCGGCGGAACGACGCCGCACAGCGCAGGCAACATGGCCGCCGATACCGGTTCGATCCGGATCGAGCGCGGGCCGCGCCCCACCACCCAGGAACTCGAGGAGGAGGACGAGAGCGAACGCCCGGCGGAACCCGTGACGCGGCTCGATGGCCCTCCCGGCGAGCGGGATGCCCAGACCCCGCGCCTTGCCGATGGCGAAGCCGGCCCGGCGGAAGGCAATCGAACCTCCGGCGGCGGTGCGGCGGCGGCGCGCGCCGAGCAGTCGCGCGAAGGTGAGGCCGGCCGCATCGCGGAGGCTGCCCGGAAGGAGCAGGTATCCTTCGAACGCACCATCGATACCCTGCGCGAGACCTTCCTGGCCGATCCCGTCCTGGCCGAATTAGCCCGCCAGGTGCTGGTGGAAATCTCGCCCGAGGGGCTGCGCATCCAGCTCCTGGAAGCCGATGGCCAGCCGATGTTCAGCAATGGCGGCGCCGTCCCGACCGAGCGCGCGCGGCTGATGATCCACCGTGTTGCCCAAGCCGCGGCAAGGCTGCCCAATGCGATCCAGGTCACCGGCCATACCGACAGCACGCCCTATCGCGCTGGCAGCCGCAGCAACTGGGACCTCTCGGCCGAACGCGCCAATGCGACCCGCCGCCTGCTCACCGATGCGGGAGTGACGGAGGCGCGCATCCACGGCGTCACTGGCATGGCGGATCGCGAACCCCTGCTGCCGCAGCAGCCCCAGGCCGCCGGCAACCGCCGCGTCGCCATCACCCTGCTGCGCCAGGAGCCGCCGCGATGATCACGCTCGCGGGCTTCGTCTTCATGCTGGTGATGGTCTTCGGCGGCTATACGATCGCCGGCGGCAAGTTCGGCATCATCCTTCACTCGCTGCCTTACGAGATGATGATGATCGGCGGCGCGGCCGTCGGCGCCTTCCTGATGGCCAATTCGATGCATGTCGTGAAGCATACGGGCGCCGGCTTCGGGAAGATCCTGAAGGGTCCGCGCTTTAAGAAAGCGGACTACACGGCGCTGCTGTCGCTGCTCTATTATTTCGTACGGCTGGCGCAGACCAAGGGCGCCATGGCGCTGGAACCGCATATTGAGAAGCCCGAGGAAAGCCCCGCCTTCGCCAGGTTCCCCAGGATCGCCGCGGATCACCACGCCACGGTGCTGATCTGCGATTACCTGCGCATGGTCGGCATGAACGCCGACGATCCGCACCAGATCGAGGACACGATGTCTCGCGAGCTGAAGAAGATCAAAGAGGAGGAGATGCACCCCTCCCACGCCATGCAGAACATGGCCGACGCGCTGCCGGCCCTTGGCATCGTCGCCGCTGTGCTGGGCGTCATCAAGACCATGGCCGCGATAGATCAGCCGCCCGCCGTGCTGGGTGGAATGATCGGCGGCGCCTTGGTCGGCACCTTCCTTGGCGTGCTGCTGGCCTATGGGATGATGGGACCGCTCGCCTCGCGGCTGAAGGGAATCGTGGACGAGGAGGCGCCCTATTACGAGGTGATCCGCGCCGTGATCGTCGCGCATCTGCACGGCAATGCGCCGCAGGTTTCCGTCGAGACCGGGCGCAAGGTGGCGCCCACCGGCCTGATGCCGACCTTCCAGGAGATGGAAGTGGCGCTGCAGGAACTCACCATCACTTGACGCCGCACCCATCCTGCCCGACGCGGAGAGGATGGACCTGCCCGAACATATCCGCGCCCAGGCGCTCTCGCCCTTCCATGACCTGCTGGGCATCACGATGCTCTCCTGGGAGGACGGGCTGGCACGGCTCGTCTGCACGCCGGGGCCGCAGCACGCCAACCGCTCGGGCATCGTGCATGGCGGCGTGATGCTCGCCCTGCTGGACCAGGCCAATGCCTTCGCCGGCCTCTATTGCCCGACGCCTGGCCGCACGCGCCTCGCCGTCACGCTGGATCTCGACACGCGCTTCACCGGCCAGGGCCAAATGGGCGCGCGGCTGATCGCGGAGGGGAAGGTCGTCACTGCCGGGCGCAACATCTTCTTCGCGCGCGGCGAAGTGCGGGACGATGCCGGAACGCTAATAGCCTTCGGCGCCTCGACGCATCGCTACCGATCCGGCAGCCACGCGCCCGAGGGCGTGCCGCTCTAACCTCGTTAGTCGTTCGTTCATCTTCGTCCCGTAGCTTGGGCTTTGTCAGCCACAGCGGGACGGATCCCATGCAAGAGACTCTCATCGCCGGCCGCTTCGCCCCGCGCGACCTCATCGGCAAGGGCGCCTGCGGCACCGTGCTGGAGGCGCTGGACCTCCGGCTGCGGCGGCTGGTCGCGCTGAAGCTGATCCGGCGCGGGCCGGGCGGCATCGATCCTTTCCGCATCGCGGCCGAGGCCAGGGCGGCGGCGCGCCTCATCCATCCGCATATCGTCGCCATCCACGACGCCGGCGACGGGCCGGATTTCGCCTGGATCGCGATGGACCTGGTGATCGGCGAGCCGCTTTCCGCCCTCCTCGCCCGCGAGACCCGCATGGCAGAGGCCGATGCCGCCCGGCTGGCGCTACAACTGCTGGACGCGCTCGGCCACGCCCATGGCCGCGGCGTCGTGCACCGGGACGTGAAGCCGGCGAATATCCTGCTCGCGATGGATGACGGCGACGGCCCGGGCGACCTGCGCCTCGGCGATTTCGGGGTGGCGCAACTCGGCGCGGGGCATGCCGACGAGGAGGGCGCCGTCTTCGGCACGCCCGCCTGGATGGCGCCCGAGCAGGTCCGTGGCGAACCGCTCGACCACCGCGCCGATCTATGGGCGGCCGGCGTGGTGCTCTATGAGTGCCTGACGGGGCGGCGCCCCTTCACCGGCAACATGCCGGGGCTGCTGGCCCGCATCCAGGAGGCCGAACCGCCGCCGCCTTCCACGATCATGCGTCGCCTGGACTCACGATGGGATCGCGTGCTCGCGCGCGCCCTCGCCAAATCGCCCGACGCCCGCTTCCAGGATGCCAAGGCGATGGCGGAGGCCATTACGCCGCTGCTACTGCGGGCAAAGGCGCCGGCAATGGGCGGGATCGCCACCCTCGCCCGCCTTGCGAAATTCGCCCGCCTCAGCCCGGCCGGCTAGCGGCCCCGGAAGTTCACGCGGCCTGGAGCGCCTTCCACACGACCTCCGGCGTCGCTGGCATGTCGATTGCCGTCACACCCGAATCCGACAGCGCGTCGATCAGCGCATTCACCGCGGCCGGCGGCGAGCCGACCGCACCCGCCTCGCCCGCACCCTTCACGCCGAGCGGATTGGTCTCGCAGGGCACGGCGATGAGGTCGACCTCGATGTTCGGCAGGTCCTCGGCGCGCGGCAGGGCGTAGTCCATGAAGCTGGCCGAAAGCAGCTGGCCGCTTTCCGGATCGTAGGAGGTCCGCTCCATGAAGGCTTGGCCAATGCCCTGAGCCACGCCGCCATGCACCTGGCCGCGCACGATCAGCGGGTTCAGCGCATGGCCGACATCGTCCACCACGATG
>JAQGHY010000344.1 GCA_028291455.1 Rubritepida sp.
TGGCCGCGCAGGATCTCCAGCATACCTGGCGACTGCAGCGCCTGCGCCACCGCCTGGTTGAGCAGCGCGATGACCGGTGCGGGCGTACGCGCCGGGGCGAAGATGCCCTGGAAGATGCTGGTGGAAAGGTTCACCCCCTGCTCCTGCAGGGTCGGCACGCTGGGCAGCAGCGCCAATCGGTCCGGCGAGAGTGTGGCGAGCACGCGCACATTGCCGTCGCGCGCCAGCGCCTCGGCTGCGCCGGCGGGCAGGATCATCGAATCGACCTGCCCGGCCGCGAGCGCCTGCGCCGCTGGCGCCGCACCCGTGAAGGGCACGTGCAGCAGTTCCACGTCCGCCGCCTCGCCGATGCGCAGCATGGCGATCTGCGAGGTGCTGCCGACGCCCCAGCTCGAATGGGTCAAGGCGCCAGGACGGGCCTTCGCCGCCGCGAGGAAGCCCTTGAGGTCGGCAATGTTCCGCTGCGACGGCCCGACAGCCAGGGCCAGCGGCACGCGGGTGATGAGGTTCACCGGCTCGAAATCGCGCTCGGGCACATAGGGCAGGTTGCGCATGGCGGCCGGATTGACTGCATGCGTGTCGGTGACGCCGACCAGCAAGGTCAGCCCATCGGCCGGCGAGCGGGCGACCAGCGTCGCGCCGATGCTGCCATTGGCGCCCGCGCGGTTCTCGACCACCACGGTGTGGCCAAGGATCGCGGTCATGGGCTGCGAGAGGCCGCGCGCGAGGATGTCGGTGATACCGCCGGGATTGTAGGGCACCACCAGGCGCACCGTTCCCGGCGGCAGCGGAGATTGCGCCAGGGCGAAGCGAGGCGCAGCGAGGCCGAAGGTGAGCGTGGCCAGGGAACGGCGGGACAGCACAGGCATCGGACCTCCAGGAACGAAGGACCGGCGTTGTTCTCCCTGCGGCGGATATGAGCAGACGGCGCGGGATCGCGGAAGGGGCTTCTACGCCCCAGCGAGCGCCGCGCGCAGCAGCCCGAACAACCGTCCCTGGGCGATGCCGATGCGGCTGGTTCGGCCGATAGGGTTGCCAAACGAACCTGCACAGGCTTCAAGGCGCGCCCCTCTCCTTCCGGTCGCACAAATGTCCTCCGTCATCGGCATCGATTTCGGCACCACCAACAGCGTGGTCACCGCCCTGCGTCCGGACGGCAGCGTGGCCGTGCTGACGCACGACACCGCCGAGGTCTTCCGGTCCGTCCTCTGCTTCTGGATGGACACGGAGGGGCGCACGCGCCACGCCGCCGGCCCTGATGCCATCGAGGCCTATCTCGACGATCCCTTCGATGCCCGCCTGATCATGTCGATGAAGAGCTACCTTGCGCAGCGCAGCTTTTCCGAGACGCGCATCCTCGGCCGGTCCTGGAACCTGGAGAACCTGATCGCGGCCTTCCTGCGCCACCTCCTGGCACCCTTCCAGGACGAGTTCGCGGGCGCCCAGGTCGTCGTCGGCCGCCCCGTGCGCTTCGTCGGCGAGACGGCGGACGACGCCTTCGGCACCCAGCGCCTCGTCAACGCCTTCGCCGCGGCCGGCCTGCCCGACGTCCAGGTCGCCTTCGAGCCCGCCGCGGCCGGCCACCGTTTCGCGCAGTCGCTCGACCGCCCCGCGACGGTCCTGGTCGCCGATTTCGGCGGCGGCACCAGCGACTTCTCGGTCCTCCGCTTCGACCCGGGGCCGCCGCGCCAGGTGACGCCGCTCGGCCATTCCGGCGTCGGCATCGCTGGCGACGCCTTCGACTTCCGCATCATGGACCACGTGATCTCGCCGCTGCTCGGCAAGGGCGGCACCTACCGGCCCTGGGGCAACGACCTCCCCATTCCGCCAAGCTGGTACGTCAATTTCGCGCGCTGGCACCTGCTCTCGCTGATGCGCGCCCCGAAGACCCTTCGCGACATCGCCGACGTCGCCCGCACCGCCGCCGAGCCCGAGCGCCTGCGCCATCTGGTGCGCCTGATCGAGGATGAGGTCGGCTACGCGCTCTACCGCGCCGTCTCGGGCGTGAAGGCTGCATTGTCCCGCACGGAGCAGGCCACGCTCAGCTTCCACCACGCCGATTTCCATGTGGAGGCGGAGATCCGCCGTTCGGATTTCGAGACCTGGATCGCGCCCGAACTCCGCAGCATCGCCACGGCCGTGGATGCGGCGCTGCGCGACGCGGCGATGTCTCCCGATCAGGTCGATCGCGTCTTCCTGACCGGCGGCTCCTCGCTCGTACCCGCGGTGCGCGGGCTCTTCGAGCGGCGCTTCGGGGCCGAGCGGGTCGTTGCCGGCGGAGAATTCGTCTCGGTGGCCGAGGGGCTCGCCCTTATGGGCCGGAACGGCAGCCGGCAAGCGCCGACAATCTAAGGAGAAATATTTACGCTTGGATGCATTCTTTTGCGGGCGGCGCCCGTTGAACAGGATGTGCATCCGACAGCTGCACGGAGCCCCCGAGCATGCACCATTTCCTCATCCCCGCGGCCCTCACGCTTCTCGCGCTCCCCGCCATAGCCGCGCCCGAGCAGAGCCGCCTGGGTAGTATCGCCAGCAATTGCCAAGCCGCCTGCCTGGAGCAGACTACCCACATCGGGCGTCCCGCGCCGGTTCAGGCCTGCCGGATCCGCTGCGATGCGACGCGGTCCTTCTCCCGCAACGATGGACGCGGCCGGGCCGTCGCATCCGCCAGCCGCAGCCGTCCCGCTGCCCCTGCCGCGGCCCCTGCTGCCGTGGCCCCCGTCGCCGCAGCGCCAGCCGCCGCAGCCCCGGTCGCAAGCCCGCACGGCTTCAGCGTCATCTACGCTGCCCGCACCCCTTCGGCCGGCTTCGGCATGGAGGTCGGCAATACCGATCGCCTCGTGGCCTACCGTGTTGCCGAGCAGCGCTGCTCGTCGGCAGGCCCCGGATGCCGCATCATCGCCGAGTTCACCGATGTCTGCGGTGCCGTCGCCCAGGGCGTGCGGCGCAGCGAGGGCGCCTTCATAATGACCTCCGACCCCGCCACCTATGTCATCACCTCTATGACCGGCGGCTCCGCCGGCACCCGCGAGGATGCCGAGTCCGACGCCATGGCCGAATGCGGCGCGCAGGACCATCTGGCGACCTGCCGCGTGGTCGCCGCGCAGTGCGGTACCCGCTCCTGAGGCCGCGCCTCAACCAATCGCTTGCAATCCGCTCCGCGCCCGTCATCTTGCCCGCATGCCAAAATCTCGACTCGTCGCGAATCCGATCGCCTGGACGCAGCTTGCGGCTTACCCGGCATGAGCGGACCGCTCCGCCTCGCACTGGTCGAGGATGATCCGCTGCAGCGGCACATCGTGGCGGAGTATCTGGCCCAGCATGGTTTGCGGCCGCAGCCCTACGCCTCCGGCTCGGAATTCAAGCGGGCCCACGCACAATCCCTCCCCGACCTGGCGCTGTTCGACGTCCATCTGAACGAGGTGGAGGACGGCTTCGCGCTGGCCCGCTGGGCGCGTTCCCGCTCCAGCCGGATCGGCATCATCATGCTCACCGCGGCGGGCGACACGGTCGATCGCGTGGTAGGCCTGGAGTCTGGCGCCGACGACTACGTCACCAAGCCCTTCGAGCCGCGCGAGTTGCTGGCGCGCATCAAGGCCCTGCTCCGCCGCGCCTCCGAAGCCCCGGCACCGCCGCCGCTGCTGACGGAAATGCGCGTCGGCACGGCCCGGCTGAACCTGGAGCGGCGCGTGCTGATCCTGGCCAACGGCACGGAAGACCAGCTTTCCGCCAGCGAGTTCGACCTGCTAGCGCTCCTGGTGAAGCACCCGAACCGCCCGCTGACGCGCGAATGGCTGCTGGAAACCGCCGCCCATCGCGAGGCGGAGGTGTTCGACCGCGCGATCGACAATCGCATCATGCGCCTGCGCCGCAAGATCGAGGCCGATCCCTCCAAGCCCGAGGCGATCCGCTCGGTTCGCGGTGTGGGTTATATCTTCGTCCCGCCGAAGGATTAGGGCGCGGCAGGAACCCTAAGGGCTTTTATGCCCTCACTGCGCTTCGAGGGTCGCTCTCTCGCCGAAGGCCGCCCGCGCTACCCGCATCGTCTCAGTCAGCAGTGCCGGCAATTGCGAAGCCGCCCCCTGTGCCGCGCCCAGCCCGCCCGCCAGCGCCGCCTGCTCGACGCCCTGCGCGAGCTCGGCCAGCAGCCGCGCGCCCACCATGCGCGCCGATCCCTTCAGCCGGTGCGCGATCGTCGCCACCATCTCCGCCTCCCGCGCGGCCTGCAGCGCGGCGAGATCCTGCGCGGCATTCTCGAAGAAGTTCTCCAGGATCGAGGACAGCCGTTCCCGGTCCTGGCCGAAGAGCCCGCGCAACGCATCGGGATCGAACAGCGTGCCGCCCTGGCCATTGCCCGATAGCCCCGGCAGCCAGCGGCCGAGCATGCGCGACAGCCCATCCAGCGTCACCGGCTTGGGCAGGAAGCCATCCATCCCGGCGGCGTAGCATCGCTCCGCCTCGCCCTTCAGCGCATTCGCCGTGACGGCGACGAGCGTCGTGCGCGGCAGGTCCTGCGCCTGCTCCTCTTGACGGATCGCGCGGGCCAGCTCGAAGCCGTCCATGCCGGGCATGTGGATGTCCAGCAGCAGGATGGCGTGCCGCCGCGCGCGCCAGAGCGTCAGCGCCTGCGCGCCGCCCTCCGCCATGTCCGCCTGGAGGCCGATGAGCTCCAGCTGCCGGCCGATCACCTCGCGATTGATCGGATGGTCGTCCACCACCAGCACGCCGCCGGCGCCGTCGCGGTCGCGCGGCTCGGCGAAAGGATGGGCGTGCGGCGCCTCCATCACAGGAGCCTCCCGCAGCGCGGCCTGCGATGCGAGGCCGAGCCTCAGGGTCACGGTAAAGCGGCTGCCGCGCCCGGGATCGCTCTGCGCATGCACCTCGCCATCCATCAGCTCCGCGAGGCGCCGGACGATGGAGAGGCCGAGGCCGGTGCCGCCGAAACGCCGCGTGGTGGAGCTGTCCGCCTGGGTGAAGGGCTGGAACAGCCGCGCCAGCGTCTGTGCATCCATGCCGATGCCGCTATCCTCGACGCGGAGCAGGAGGCGCGCCTCGCCCCCCTCGATCTCGGTCTCCGCCGAGATCCGCACATAGCCGCGCTCGGTGAATTTCAGCGCATTGCCGATGAGGTTGAACAGGATCTGCCGCACCCGCGTCGGATCGCCGGAGAGCCAGTCCGGCCCCTTGCCCGGCGGATCCGCGAAGAGGGTGAGGCCGCGCGTGGCCGCCGCCGGCGCCAGCGTTTCCACGGTGCCTTCGATGAGACCGCGGAGACTGAAGGGCAGCGCCTCGATCTCCAGCCGCCCGGCCTCGATCTTCGAGAAGTCGAGCAGGTCGTCGACGATGCGCAGCAGCGCCTCGGCACTGTCGCGCATCACCTGCACGCTGCGCGCCTGGTCTGGCTTCAGCTCGCCATGGGAGAGGATTTCGAGCATGCCCAACACGCCGTTCATCGGCGTGCGGATTTCGTGGCTCATCGCCGCCAGGAAATTGGCCTTGGCGCGGGCCCCGGCCTCGGCCGCATCGCGCGCCGCCAGGGCCGCCTGCTCGCTCGCCTTGAGCGATGTCACGTCGCGGCCCACGGCCACCACGCGCCCGCCCGAGATCGGCTTGTAGGTGAACTCCACCCAGCCGCCCCCCGGCGTCGGCCGCGTCACGGACAGCGGCCCGGCGAGCACGGCGGCGACCCGGCCCTGCACGACCTCCTCCTCCTCCTGGTCGAAGCCGAAATCGCCTCGGCGATACATGAAGCGCATCGCCTCGGTCAGGCTGCCGCCGGGCACCACCAGCTGCTCGGGCACATCCAGCAGGTTCCGGCCCCAGCCGTTCGAGAGGAGGATGCGCGCTTCGTCGTCCAGCAGCGCCACCATGGTCTCCATGCTGTTCAGCACTTCGCGCAGCAGAGCGCGCTCCGCCTCGATCTGCTCCTCGCGCTCCATGATGGGCGTGACGTCGCGGTAGAAGGCGAGATGACCGCCGTCGGGCAGCGGCTGCATTCGCACGTCGAGCCAGTAGCCGGCATGGGTCTTGCGGAAATATTGATGCCCGCCGGGGACGCGCAGGTTGGCCACGCGCCCATCGAGAGCACGCCGGAACTCCACCGGATCCTCCGGTGCCGGCCCGAAATCGCCGCGCCGCATCTGGTAGCCGATGACGTCCCAGGCGCTGGTGCCGATGCGATAGAACTCCTCCGGCAGGTCCAGGAAGCGCATCAGCGGCCGGCTCAGCATCCGCCAGCGCATGTCGGAATCGAAGAGCATCGCGCCGTCCGACATGTTCTCGACGACGAGGCGGAGCTTCTCCTCCTCGCGCTCCAGGGCGGATTGCGCCTGCTTCAGCTCCGTCACGTCGCGCAGGCTGATGGTGAACATCCCATCGTCGCGCGTGATGAAGTTGAACTCCGCCCAACGGCCGTCCGGCATCTGGCGGGTGCGCCGGAGCTGTCCCGGCATGGAGACCCGCGCCCGTTCGTCGGCAACGAACTCCTCCTCGCTCTTGGCGAAACCGAAATCGCCGCGCCGGTAGAGCGCGCGCAGGATTTCCTGGTGATTTCTGCCGGGCCGGAAGAGCTCCGGCGGGAGGCCGAACATCGCATTGGTGCGGCTAGAGCTTTCGAGGATCGTACCGTCGGGGGCGGCGAGGATCACGACATCCTGCGTGCTTTCCAGCAGCAGATCGGCACGATGGCGATCCTCCTCACGCTCGGCGCGCTCGGCCTCCAGCTTCGCCAGCGCCTCGCGGAGCTCCGTCACGTCGCGCACCATCACGAGCAGCTGGCCGTCGGCAAGCGGGCGGAAATTGTACTCCGCCCAACGCCCGTCGGGCATGCGCTGCGAATAGGAGAGCGGCCCAGCGGCGAGGATCCGCGCGCGCCGCTGCGTGACGAAGGTGTCCGCGTCCTGCTCGAAGCCGAAATCCCCCCGGCGGTGCATGAACCGCAGGATCGCCTGGTGGGTCGAGCCGGGCCGCGTCATCGCGTCCGGGAGGCCCAGCAGGTCGCCGCTGCGGCTGGAGTTCTGCAAAATGGTGCCGTCGGCATCCATCAGCACGACGCTGTCCGTGATGTTCTCCAGCAGATGCGTCATCCGGGCGCGCTCTTCGGCCAGCGTCTTATCCGTGGGCGCTTTATCGGTGGGGGTCTCGGTCCAGAGGCAGATGCGCCCGCCTTCGGGCAGCGGATGCACCACGAGTTCCAGCACGCATCCGTCCGCAAGGTGCCACAGGGTGGTGCTGGCGGCGAAGGACGCCTCCAGAGCATCGGCACCCGTGGGCCCAAGCAGCCGCCCCGTCGCCGCCACCCGGCCGAGCCAGGCGGAAAACTCCGTGGCCGGCGGCGGGGCAACGCCGAAGAACTGGCCGAGACGGGCATTGGCACGGAGCACCCGGCCATCGGCGCCGAGATGCAGCAGGGCGGCAGGCATATGATCCAGCAGGGCGGCCAGAAGCGTGGCGTCTTCGTTCACGGAGTCTCACGAATGAATATTGGTTGAGGTGGAGATTGCCACACAAGCCGCCTGCCTTCTGTCGTGTGTGTCGCGCGGTCAAAAGGCGCCGATGCGACAAATGCGACAGAAACTCACCCATGGCGGGATCATCCGGCGGCAGGCGGCGGTCAGTTTGCGGCCATCGAACTACAGCCCCTGGAGATCAAGATCATGCGCCGCTTCGTCCTCACCCTCGCCGTCAGCCTCTGGACCATTCCCGCTTTGGCGACCATGCCCGGCGCCGGCGATCTCCTGAGCCGGGCGGCGAGCGAGCTGGCCCAGGTCTGCCGTGCCGAGTGCCAGGGCCGGGCCTCGCGCTCCGTCAACACCCAGGCGATCCAGGCCTGCGACATCCGCTGCGGCGCGGCCCAGAGCTTCGCCGAAGGGGAAGGCCGCGACGGGGTCGTCGCCTCCGGCCGCGGCACGCAGACGGTCAGCATGCCCGGGACGACACCTGCCGCCCCCAACGGCCACGGCGTGATCTACGCGGCCCGCGCGCCCTCCTCCAGCTTCGGCATGGTGGTCGGCGAGGCGGACCGGCTGGCGGCCTACCGCGTGGCCGAGCGGCGCTGCGTCGTCGGCGGCCCGGGCTGCCGCATCATCGCCGAGTTCACGGCCGCCTGCGGCGCCGTCGCGCAGGGCGTGCGGCGCAGCCGTGGCGCCTTCGTCATGACCTCGGACCCCGCCACCTATGTCGTGACCTCGACCAGCAGCGGCTCGGCCAGCAACCGCGTCGATGCCGAGACGGATGCGCTGGCCGAATGCCACTCGAAGGACCCGCAGTCGACTTGCTGGGTCGTGGCCGCGCAGTGCGGCACCAACCGCAGCTGAAGCCTCTGTGATGCTTGCATCGGGCGGAAGCGCCGACCACGCTGCGCGGATTGCGCAACGAGGACCGCCCGATGCCCGACACCCCGCTCGTCATCGTCCCGCCCGAGGGCGGTCGCTCCTTCTGGCAGCCCGTCCCCGCCAACGGCTTCGTGCGCTGCCTGCTGAGCTCCGCCGAGATCGGCGCCGAGACGGCCTTCTCGATGGGCACGCAGAATGTCGATGCCGGCTGCTTCGTCCGTGAGCATCAGCACCCGGATAACGAGGAGGTCATCTTCATCCTCGAAGGCCGCGGCGAGGCGTTGCTCGATGGCGTCACGACACATCCGCTGGAGACGGGCACCTGCCTCTTCATCGGCAAGGGCCGCCCGCATCGCTTCCAGGCCTCGGACGAGGCGCAGCTGGTCTTCATGTGGCTGATGATGCCCGGCGGCCTGGACACCTTCTTCGCGCGCATCGGCCGCGAGCGGCAGGCTGGCGATACGAAGCCGGAGCCGTTTGCTCGGCCGGCGGATGTTTTGCAAATCGAGGCGGAGACCGTATTCGGGGCGCTGCCGGCTTGATTGCGCTGTTGGTGCGAAAGGGCTCCGCCCTCTCGCGCTCTCCCGTCAGGGATTACAAATCCCTGAACCCTGATAGTTAGACCTTTTCGATGTTCCAGTAGAACAGCGCCGGCGCGGGGATCATGCCGCGCAGGTTGCGCCGGTGCGCGATCATGCTGCGGTATTGGCCCAGCGGAATGTTCGTCACGTTCTCAATATGCACGCGCTCCAGCCGCTTCAGGATCTCGCGCTGCTTCGCCGGATCGGTCTCATCCGCCCAGGCGGCGTTCAGCTCGGGCACGCGCGTGTCGCAAGCCCAGCCGAACCAGGCCCCCTCGCAATTCGCGACGAAGGTATTGAGCAGCGGGTTCTGAATGCCGGTGATCGTCGCATTGGTGATGAAGGCGTTCCAACCGCCCTGGGCCGGTGGATTGCGCGACGAGCGGCGCTGCACCAGCGCGCTCCAATCCATCGCCACAAGGTCCACGTTCGCGCCGATCCGCTTCAGCGCATCGGCGAGCATCAGCGCGGAAGGATGCAGCGTCGCGTTGTCGGCGGGGTCCATCACCACCACCGGCCGCCCGTCATAGCCTGAGGAGAGGAAGGCCGCGCGCGCCGCCGCGTCGTTCTGCTCCGGCCAGCCGAGCTCGCGGAACTGCGCGCCCTCGTCGACGGTGCAGCCGAAGGGCGCGCCGCATTCGCGCGAGGGCGAATTCCCGGCCGTCGCCGTCAGCACGTCCTGCTGCTTGATCGCCGCCATCAGCGCACGCCGGGCCTGGACCTTGTCGAAGGGCGGAAACATGTGGTTGAGCGCGACGAAGAGCGTGTAGCCGAGCGGATCATTGGGCGCGACCACCACGTCCCGCGTGCGCGACAGCCGGTCGAGCAGGTCCGGCGCGGGGCTCTCGATCAGGTCGAACTCGCCGGTCGCGAGCCCGCTCGCCGCCGTGGAGGAGTCCGGTGTGTAGAGGGATTCGACGCGGTCGATCTTTGCGACCTTGCCGCCGGCGGCTTGGCTCGGCGGCTCGCTGCGCGGCACGTAATCCGTGAAGCGCTCATAGACCGCCTTGGCGCCGGGGATCCATTGGTCGCGCATGAAGCGGAAGGGGCCGGAGCCTGTCATCTCCGTGACGGCGGTGCTGGCATCGGTCCGGGCCAGCCGCTCGGGCATCATGAAGGGCACGTTGCTGTCGATCTTGCCGAGCGCTTCCAGCACGAAGCCGACCGGCCGTGTCAGCCGCAGCCGGAAGGTTCTGGTATCGCCGGCCTCCAGGCTCTCGGTCACCGCCATAAGCGCACGGCCCATGCCGTCCCGCGCGCCCCAGCGCCGGATCGAGGCCACGCAATCCGCGGCCGTGACGGGCGTCCCGTCATGCCAGCGCAGGCCCTCGCGCAGCTGGAAGGTCCAGACCTTGCCGTCGCCGCTGCGTTCGAAATCGCCCACCATCTGCGGCTGCGGACGGTTCTGCGCATCGAGTGCGAAGAGGGTGTCGAAGACCAGATAGGCGTGGTTGCGCGTGAGGTAGGTGGTGGTCCAGATCGGGTCGAGCGCGCGCAGGTCGCCGATGGGAACCGATCGCAGCACCTTCCGCGGATCCTGCGCCATCGCCTGCCGCGAGGCGGCACTGAGCAAGGGGGGTGCGGCAATGGCGGCGGCGAGGTGACGGCGGGAAATCGGCATATGGGCTCTCCACATCGAGGGGCTGCGGCTCGCGCGCGCCCACGCCGAAATGTTAGGTCAGGCGGACAAAGGATTGCCATTGCGGAATCGGTCCTGTCCCGGCTTGCGCGCCACCCGATGCCCAAAGCACCGGCAGGTCAGGCGCGAGGCAAGGCATCTGCGCTTGTCGCGCGCCGTTCTTTCGTTCAGGAGCAGGTTGAGGATAGGAGTCCCGGCATGCCCATCAACAAATCGCACCTCGAATTCCACACCCTGGACCTGACCAGCGGCTGGGAGACGCCCGCCGGCTATCCCGCCGGCATCCAGCAGAAAATCCTGTCCGGCGGCCTGGATGAGACGGGCAAGCGCGGCTGCCGCACGCGGCTGCTGCGCTTCGCCCCCGGCGCCTTCACGACGGCGCCCTTCGTGCACGACTATTGGGAGGAGGTCTTCCTGCTGAGCGGCGACCTCTTCGTCGGCAACGACGCGCAAGGCAAAGGCGGCGAGGGCTTTGGCCCGATGACCTACGCCGCCCGCCCGCCCGGTGCCTGGCACGGACCCTTCCGCAGCGAGGCCGGCTGCATGCTGCTGGAGAGCCACAGCTACGACCCGGTCTAGCGCCTAACCCGCGCGCCTGCTGTTCAGGCGCAGGATGGCGAGGTTCAGCGCCCCGGCGAATGTCACCCAGGCGAGGTAGGGCAGCATCAGCAGCACGGCCCACCCGCTGATCGGCGCGAAAACCAGGATGCAGATCACGATCGACAGCCAGAGCGTGATCACGTCCATCAGCGCGAGGTCGGGCCGCTTGCGCCCGAAGAACAGCACCGACCAGAGGAAATTCAGCACGAGCTGCGCGGCATAAACCAGCATCGCCGCCCCAAGCCCCTCCTTGCGCCAGACCAGCCACCCGGCGACGGCGATCATGACGTAGAGCATGCTCCAGACCGGGGCGAAGACCCAGTTTGGCGGGTTCCACGACGGCTTGCGAAGCCGCACATACCATTCGCCGGGCCGGAAGAACGCCCCCGCCGATGCGGCCGCGGCGCAGAGCCCGATGAAGACGATGAGCGATGGCCAGTCAGACATTCACGCTTCCTCGAATCCGGCCGCCAGCGCCTCGCCGATCTTCAGCGCCTGCACCGTCTCCGCCACATCATGCACACGCAGGATATGCGCCCCTTGCGCCGCCGCGGCGATCGCCACGGCGAGGCTGCCGGCCACCCGTTCGCCCGCCGTCTTCACCCCGGTGACGCGCCCGATGAAGCCCTTGCGCGAGGCGCCGAGCAGGATGGTGCAGCCGAGATTGGCCAGCAGCGGCAGCCGGGCGATCAGCGCAAGATTATCCTCGATACGCTTGCCGAAGCCGATACCGGGATCGATCGCGATGCGGCCGCGCGGGATGCCCAGCGTCTCCAGCGTCGCCACCCGGCCTTCGAGGAAGCGCGCCACCTCCAGCGCCACATCCTCGTAGTGGATGTCCTGCTGCATGGTGCGTGGATCGAGCGTGCGCGCATGCATCAGGATCACCGGGCAACGCGCCTGGCTGATGACGCGCAGCGCATCGCCGTCATGGCGCAGCGCGCTGACGTCGTTCACCATCTCCGCACCGGCATCGAGCGCGGCGGCCATGGTCCGCGCATGCCGCGTGTCCACGCTGACCGGCGCCGACGTCGCCAGCGCGCGGATCACCGGAAGGATGCGCGCCAGCTCCTCCTCCACCGTCACGGGAGGCGCGTTCGGGCGGGTACTCTCGCCGCCGATGTCGAGGATGTCGGCCCCGGCCTCCAGCATCGCATGGCCCTGCGCGATGGCCGCCTGATGCCCTGCGCCGAGCCCATCGCCGGAGAAGCTGTCCGGCGTGCAGTTCACGATGCCCATGACCAGCGGCCGCGCCCGATGCCGGGCAATGCCGGCAAAGAGCTGCGGCGCACGCGTCAGCCGGTCGAGCGACGGGTGCTCCTCAGGGGGCGGCATAATCGCGCCCTCAGGTCCACGCACCAGTGAAAACGCAATGGGCCCGCCCTGCAGCGGCAGGGCGAGCCCATCACGGATCGCGGCGAAAGCCGTCGGGCCATTCAACAGGCCCAGCGGCTCCAACCATTCTGGCGAACTCACCCCACGGGCTGCGGGTTCAGCCCGCCACCGGTATCGGGGCGCGGATTGCGGCCCGAGCTCGGGACGCTGCCGCGCCCGGCCGCGGTCGGCTCGTCGGGGCGATTGCGCACCACCGGCTCACCGCGCAGCACCGTGCGGATCTCGTCGCCGGAGAGCGTCTCGTATTCGAGCAGCCCCTTGGCCAGCCGCTCCAGCTCCTCACGGTTGTCCGTGAGCAGCTGCGTCGCGCGGGCATAGGCCTTGTCGATCATGCCGCGGATTTCGCTGTCGATGATCCGCGCCGTCTCTTCGGAGAGGTTCTTCGACTGCGTAACGGAATGGCCGAGGAAGACTTCCTGGCTGTTCTCGCCATAGGCGACCATGCCCAGGCGCTCGCTCATGCCCCATTCGGTGACCATCATGCGCGCCTGGTTTGTCGCCATCTTGATGTCGCCCGAAGCGCCGTTGCTCACCATGTCCGAGCCGAAGACGATCTCCTCCGCGACGCGGCCGCCCATCGCCATGGCGAGTTCGGCCTTCATCTTGGACTTGTGCTTGGAATAGCGGTCGCCGACCGGCAGGCTCATCACCAGGCCCAGCGCACGGCCGCGCGGGATGATGGTGGCCTTGTGCACGGGATCGCATTCCGGCTCGTGCATCGCGACCAGCGCGTGGCCGGCCTCGTGATAGGCGGTCATGCGCTTCTCATCCTCGGACATGACGAGGCTGCGGCGCTCCGCACCCATCATCACCTTGTCCTTGGCATGCTCGAACTCGGCCATCCCGACGGTACGGCGGCCCGTGCGTGCGGCCAGCAGCGCGGCCTCGTTCACGAGGTTGGCGAGGTCGGCACCCGAGAAGCCCGGCGTGCCGCGCGCGATCACCTTGGGATCGACGTCCGACGCCAGCGGAACCTTGCGCATGTGCACGCGCAGGATCTTCTCGCGCCCGTTCACATCCGGGTTCGGCACCATCACCTGGCGGTCGAAGCGGCCGGGGCGCAGCAGCGCGGGGTCCAGCACGTCCGGGCGGTTCGTCGCGGCGATGATGATGACGCCCTCGTTGGACTCGAAGCCGTCCATCTCCACGAGCATCTGGTTCAGCGTCTGCTCGCGCTCGTCATTGCCGCCGCCGAGACCGGCGCCGCGATGGCGGCCCACGGCATCGATTTCGTCGATGAAGATCAGGCAGGGCGCGTTCTTCTTGCCCTGCTCGAACATGTCGCGCACGCGGCTGGCGCCGACGCCCACGAACATCTCGACGAAGTCGGAACCCGAGATGGTGAAGAAGGGCACGTTCGCCTCGCCCGCGATGGAGCGTGCGAGCAGCGTCTTACCCGTACCGGGAGGGCCGATCAGCAGCACGCCCTTGGGGATCTTGCCGCCCAGCTTCTGGAACTTCGCGGGATCGCGGAGGAAGTCCACGATCTCCTCGAGCTCGGCCTTGGCCTCGTCGATGCCGGCCACGTCCTCGAAGGTCACCCGGCCATGCTTCTCGGTCAGGAGCTTGGCCTTGGACTTGCCGAAGCCCATGGCACGTCCGCCGCCGCCCTGCATCTGGCGCATGAAGAAGATCCAGACGCCGATGAGCAGCAGCATCGGGAACCACGAGATGAGGATCTGGAACAGCGGGTTCACTTCGCTCTCCTCGGGACGCGCGACCACGCGCACGCCCTTATCCGTCAGACGGGTGACCAAGGCCGGGTCTTCCGGCGTGTAGGTGCTGAAGCTCCGCCCGTCCGAGAGCTGGCCCGTGACCGTGCGGCCCTGGATGACCACGTCCCGCACATGCCCGGCCGAAACCTCGTTCAGGAAATCACTGTAGGCCACCTGGGTTTGTGCGCGGCTGCTCGTGCCCGAAGGCTGGAACAGGTTGAACAGCGCCACCAGAAGCAGCGCCACAATCACCCACAAGGCCAGGTTGCGGCCGAAATTGCTCACGTCGCGCTATCCCCTCGCCGGTCATTGAACCGGCATCTGGTGAACATGGTGTGTCCGCCGCCGAGAAGAATGCCCGGGGCGCAAGAGAGTCACGTCAATCCGAAGATTCGGTAATCGGTCCGGCCAGAGGCGCGAAAATCAGCGGATACATTACCGCCAATTCAGGATCAGGATAGGCCAAGTGCGGCACCAGGGCCAGGGCTTCGTTCCCAGGCTGGCGCAGGGCCGGCAGCATGGCGAGGGCGGCGGCCGGAAGGTGCCGTGCGCGACCACGAAACCGCGCCGCATCGGGGCCAAGCGCGCCCAGCATCATATCAGCCGGAAGTGGAGACAAGCTTCGGAAACGGCCATCCCAGAGGTCGCCGTGGCTCCGGTCGGCCCCGGCCTCGCGCACGAGCCAACGCCCCCCGCTCAGCCATCGGGCGCCACCCAGCGTGCCCGACCCGCGAGCCAGCAACGCGGCGACGGCGGCCTCGGGCGGGGCATGCTCGCCGCCGCCGACGGCACGGATCAGCGCGGCCATGACCCGCCGGGCCACCGCATCCTGACCGAGCCGGTCCCGTTGAATGGCAGCGCAGCCCTCCGGCAGGAGGCAGATGGACGCCGCGATCCTGACCGCATCGGCTGCCGCAAAACGCGCCCGGCGGCGCGCAAAACTCGCCGCGGCGGCCGAGGCGGCCAGCAACTCGCCAGTCGCGCGCAGCCGGGCGCGGGAAAATCGGGGATCGGCGTTGGAGGGGTCCTGTATCGGCCGGATCGACCATCCCTCCAGGCTCGCCGCCAGCCGCGCGCGTGAAGTGCCGAGCATGGGCCGCAGGATCAGCGCGTCGGGTGCCACCGTCAGCGGGGCCATGCCGGCGAGGCCGCGGGGCCCGCTGCCACGCAGCGCCCGGAAGAGCACCGTCTCCGCCTGATCCTCCGCGTGATGGCCGAGCAGAAGATGCAGCGCCCCCTCCTCCCGGCATGCGGCAAGCAATGCCGCGCGGCGGGCGAGGCGGGCGCGCTCCTGCAGTCCAGGGCCGGGGGGGAGCCCAAGCGGGAGAATGCGAGCCGCGATCCCCTCGGCTGCAAGTCCCGCAGCAAGGGTAGCCGCCTCGGCCGCGCTTTCGGCCCGCAGCCCATGTTCGACGATTAAGGCCAGCGCACTGCCACCGCGAACCCGCGCCCAATCATCCGCGAGGCGCGTCAGCCCCAGCGAATCCGGGCCACCCGAGCAGCCCACGGCGATCAAATACGAAAAAGGCCCCAGAGGGGCCATGAGCGCGGCGAACTCCGCTGCGGCGATGGGCGTGGCGCCGGTCACATCACCGGCATTGGGCACGCTGCCGTACCGCCGCGGCGCGTGCCGCCATCGGCCCGGCTAGGTTGGGAAACTGGCTGCGCAGGTCGTTCAGCGTGTCGCAGGCTTCGCGCTTGTTGCCGAGGTTCTGGAAGGAACTGGCCAGGCCGGTCAGCGCCTCAGGCGCGCGGCCGCCGGTGCGTGCGCGCGTGAAGGCCTCGTTATAAGCGATGGCCGCATTGCCGAAGTCCCGCTTTCCGCTCAGCGCGTCGCCCAACAGCATCTGCCCGCCGACGATCTGCGCGCCGGACCGGCTGGCTAGCGCCTCGCGGGCGGCGGCCTCGGCAGCGGCGTAATCGCGCCGGGCGAGCGCGGCCTGACCCTCGGCGATGGCGCGGTCAGGTGTGCGGGGCGGGGAAGCGCCCGAGTTGGTCGTGGGAGGCGCGAGCGGCGGAGCCGTCGGCGCGGCCGGTGCCGGACGAGCCCCCGCGGCCGGAGCGGCGATGGCACCGCCGCCGCCTCCGCCAGCCTGGCCGAAACGGTATTCCATATCGGCCTGGAACTTCTCCAGATCCTCGCGCAGGCGGCGGTTCTGGTTCTCCAGCACGTCCACGCGGCCGCGCTGGCGGCTGACTTCATCCTGAAGGGTGTTCACGCGATCGAGCAGCGAACCAACCAGCTCGCTGCCGCCCCCTCCGCCCGATCCACGGCCGGAAGGCACCGGCGGCGGTAGGCTGCCACCGCCATTCCGGCGAAGCTGCTCCATCTCCTGCCTCAATTGCAGGATCTGGTTTTGAAGCGCGATGCCCTCGCGGCTGTCCATCTGCGCGGCTGCGGGACCCGCAGCCAACAGCGTCAAGCCGAGGAGGAAGGCAGCGCGCCGCATGACAGGCCTCGCTTAGCGGATGACCGTGACGGCGCGGCGGTTGCGCGCCCAGGATTCCTCGTTCGAGCCGAGGGCGTCCGGGCGATCCTTGCCGTAGCTGATGGTCTGGATGCGCGAGCCGGCCACGCCGCTGGCGACCAGGATGTCACGCGCGGAATTGGAACGGCGCTGGCCGAGGGCCAGGTTGTATTCGCGCGTGCCGCGCTCGTCGGCATGGCCTTCGACCATGATCTGGTTCTGCGGATACTGGGCGAGCCAGGCCGCCTGACGCACCAGGACCGGACGCTGATCGGCGCGGACGCGGTTCTCGTCGGTGTCGAAGAACACGCGGTCGCCGACATTGGCGACCAGGTCTTCCTGGCTGCCCGGGCGGACGGTGTTGCTGCCGGCGCCGGCGCCGGCCGTGCTGGCGGCAGGCTCGGGATCGGACGAGCAGGCGGCGAGCAGGCCCGCAGCCGCGAAGGCAGCGAGAAGGGTCTTCGTGGCGGTCATGGTAGTTCTCCTTGCTGCCGTTTCGAGCTCAGTGTCTTAACCGCGCAGCGGGCATCCTTCGCAGGTGCAGCATCGCGAAGAATCAGCCCTACCCTCCCTGCATGGCGCAATCAAGGCAAAAGCCCCGCGCCACACGCAAGTCGACTATTCGACACAAGCCAAAGCTATGTCGCCAAATCAGCTGATCAACGGCGACCAGCTGGGATCGGTTGCGTCTGTCGATGTCACGATCTGCCGCTCGTTGAAGCCGGCAATATCGATCGAGGACAGGCGCGCGGAATAGCCGGACCCGCGCGCATCCCGTGCGGCGGATTCCCGATAGAACATCAGCACACGGCCGTTGGGCGCGAAGGTCGGCCCCTCCATGCCCCAGCCTTCCGAGAGAATCCGCTCGCCCGAGCCATCCGGGCGCATCACGCCGATGGCGAATTGCCCGCGCGCGATGCGGGTGAAGGCGATGAGGTCGCCGCGCGGCGACCAGACCGGCGTCGCGTAGCGTCCGTTGCCGAAGCTGAGGCGCCGCGCCCCGCCGCCGCCGGCATCCATGACGTAGAGCTGCTGGTCGCCGCCGCGATCCGAATTGAAGACGATCTGCGACCCGTCCGGCGAGAAGCAGGGCGAGACGTCCAGCCCAGCCGCGCTGGTAAGCTGCCGCTCCCGCCGGGAGGCCAGGTCGACCAGGTAGATATTGGCATCGCCGCCACGGATCGCGGAGAGCACCACCGAGCGCCCATCCGGCGAAAAGCGCGGCGAGAGCGTCATGCCGCCAAAATTGCCGAGCACTTCCTGCCGTCCGCTCTCCAGGTTGAAGAGATACACGCGCGGCTCGTTGCGCGCATAGGACATGAAGGCGATGCGCGTCGCATCCGGATGGAAGCGCGGCGTCAGCGCCTGATACTGGCCGTCGGTCAGGAAGCGGTTGTTCTCGCCGTCCTGATCCATGATGGCGAGGCGGCGCACGCGCCGGTCGCGCGGGCCGGTCTCGGCGATATAGGCGATGCGGGTGTTGAAGTAGCCGCTCTCGCCCAGCATGCGCTTGTAGATGTCGTCCGAGATGATGTGCGCGATCTGGCGCCAGTTGCTGGACGTCGCATTGTAGGCGGTACCGAGCGCCTGCTGCTCCGGCAGGATATCCCAGAGGCGGAACTCCACGCGCAGCCGGTCGCCACTGCCATCCACCCGGCCGGTGACCAGTGCGGCGGCGTTGACGGCGCGCCAGTCCGCGAAGCGCGGCGTCGCGGCCGCGGCCTCGGGCGTCTGGATAAAGGCGGCGCGATCGACCGGGCGAAACAGGCCGGAGCTGCGCAGGTTGTTGGTGATGACCCGGGCGATCTGCTGGCCGAGCCGCGCGCCGTCTCCGCCCGTTCCCGCCATGTCGGGAATGGCGATGGGGATGGGCTCGGTCCGCGCCCGCGTGATGTCGACGATGGTCGGGGGGCTGCCGGTCTGGGCAGCGGCCGGGAGCGGGGTGGTCCAGATGCCGGGCGCGATCATAGCGGCGGCGCCGCCTGTCAGCAGCGAGCGGCGATTCATATTGGGCAACGTCACGATTCCGATTCTCCGGGTTATCTGGCGCCTCGGGGCGCAGCTTGGCCTTTGGGCGGGCACGGTCAAGAGTGGATGAAGTTACCGCAGGCCCAATTCGCGCGGGTTGAAGCGGAAGACCGTATTGCGCAGCGCCTCCAGCCTATCGCGTGGGAGGGGCAGAGGGTTGCATCGCGGGTCGAGTAAAGCCCGCCGCGCGGCCTCGAAAACCATCCTAGCACGCGGCTCGGTCGGAACGGCACCATTGGGCCGCACCACCCGCACCGTGCCGCCCGCATCCACCTCGATGCGAAGCTCCACGATGATGGTCTGGATATTGGGCGCCCCGGCGTCGACGGCCCAGCACTCGCCGATCTTGTCGGCGAGGCCGGCGCGCTCGCCGGCGGTCAGGTTGGCCGTTCCCGTGGGCGCGCCGCCGCCCTGCTGGGGGGCGCTCGGCCGCGGATTGGCCCGCGCCGTGGGGGGTGCTGTCTGCGGCTGCTGCGCCTGGCGCAGCCGCTCCAGCGTGTTGAGCACGGATTGGCTGCGCTCCTGCGGGCGCTGGACCGGCGGCGTCTGGCCGGTGCCGGGGGTTTGCGCGGGCTCGGGCGGCGGCGGCACCGGGGGCGGCGGCAGCGGCAAGGGCGGCGTC
>JAQGHY010000170.1 GCA_028291455.1 Rubritepida sp.
GGCCGAGACCGGTGCGCTCATCGTGCATGCCTATGACCAGCCCGAGGTGCTGGCGGGCCAGGGCACAGTGGCGCTGGAATGGGAGGCGCAGGCGCCGGAGCTGACGCATCTCCTGATCGCGGTCGGCGGCGGCGGGCTGCTGGGCGGCATCGCGGCATGGCACCGGGCGAGCGGCGTGACGCTGATCGCCGTGGAGCCGGAGGGCTGCCCCTGCCTGCACGCGGCCCTGGCGGCGGGGCGCCCGGTTCCGGCAGGGGTCGGCGGGCTGGCGGCGGATAGCCTCGGCGCGCGGCAGGTGGGCGCGCTGATGTTCCCGGTTGCGGCGGAGCTTCATGCCGCAGGGCGGCTGGTGCCGGCGCTGGTGACGGACGAGGCGATCCGGGCGGCGCAGCGGGGACTGTGGGAGACGGCGCGGCTGGTGGCCGAGCCTGGCGGAGCGGCGGCGCTGGCCGCGTTGCTCAGCGGCGCCTGGGTGCCGCCTGCAGGGGCACGGGTGGGCGTGCTGGTTTGCGGGGCGAACACGGATCCGGGCTCCGTCGCTTAGCTCGCGCCAACAAGCAAATCCGGCCTCAACCCGGCCGGCGCCCGGCGCTTGAGGGCGTCAAAAAACCTATTCTGATCCGCTTTCAGCGGATCAGAATAGGCATCAGCCCGTGCCGGGACGCTGCCCGCCCTAGCGTCCCATCCGCCCGGGCCGCTCCAAGAAAGCTGTTCACCTCGCCCAGCCAGGCGGGGTCGTTCTGCGGCAGGGCCCAGGCGTAGAGCGTCTCGCCGAAGCGGTCCGGCGGCTCGATCACCCGCGCCCAGTCATGCATGAGCAGCATCCGCCGCGTATAGGCGAAGTCGCTCATGAAGACGTCCGCCCGGCCGGACTGGATCTCCGCCTCGCGCGAACGCGGCGGCGCCACCACCAGCATCTCGGCCCGCTTCAGGGTGCGCCCCATCAGCGGCTCCATGATCGTCCCGGCCGCGACCGCGACCACCGTGCCCTGCGTGTCGATATCCGCCCAGTTGCGGATGCGCGTGTTGTCGCGCGTCGTCACTGCGAAGACCGGGCTGGCGAGATAGGGGCGGCTGAAGGCCACGCGCTGGGCCCGGGCCGGCGTGATGCCGACGGCCATCATGGCAATGTCGCAATCCCCGGCCTCCAGCCGGTCCATGAAGGAGGAGAAGTTCGTCTCGACGAAGCCCAGCCGCACCGAGAGCCGCCCGGCCAGCGCCCGTGCCATGTCGATGTCGATGCCCTCGAGTTCGCTGTTTCGGGTGTTGCGGTAGGAGACGGCGAAGTAGTCAGGCCAGATGCAGACACGCAGTTCGCCGCGTGCCCGGAAGGCCTCCAGCCTCGGCGGTAGAGAAATTTGCGCCCATGCCTCGCAAAATGGGACAATTCCTGCAACAACAGCCAAAGCCATGCGTCTAAAAGCGATCCGCGACAGCATCAAACGCTCCTTCGCTCCGGTTTCGGACGCGGGGCCAATCCCGTTTGCCCCGCCGCAACCCAGCCGTCTCTACGCTCTGGTGGCGGGACTCGTCATCCTGTGCCTGCTCGCCGTCTATAGTATCGTCATGTATCGCGGCCGCGCGGAAGCCATTGGCAACGGCGAGCGACTCACGCTATCCGTGTCGGTAGCCCTGGCGGATCAGCTGACGCGGGCGATGCAGACGGTCGACGTCATCCTGATCGACCTGGCCGAGCGGGCGGCCGACGACTCGGTCGAAAATTTCGGCGGCCAGCGCTCCAATATGCTGCGGGACATCTCCCAGCTGCGCGCCATCGTGGTGACGGATGCGACCGGCACCATCGTCGATTCCACCGCCGAGGGTCTCACCGGGCAGAGCCTGGGGGACCGCGAATGGTTCCGCGTGCTGCGCTTCGGCGGGCAGCAGCTGCGCCTCGGCACGCCTGAATCCGGCCGGTTCATCGCCGCTCCCGGCGCGCGGCCGATCGGCGAGACCGGCCTATGGTCCATCCCCCTGGCCCGCGCGGTCCGCAATGCGCGCGGCGAGTTCAACGGCGCGGTGGTGGCGCTGCTCAACCCCGAATACCTCGTCACTATCTCGCGGCAGTATGCTGAGGGTTTCGGCGTGACGGTGCGCCTGCATTCCTTCAACGGCGCGCTGCTCGCCCGCTCGGACGGCAGCCGGCAGGGGATCGGGCAGATCCATCCCGGCGCCTGGCCCTTCCGCAACTTCCTGCCGCGCCGCGAGATCGGCAGCTTCATCGGCACCGACCAAGACGGAGTCGAGGTGATGGCGAGCTTCGCGGTCACCCGCCAGGGGCTTTTCGTGGTCGAAGTGGCGCGCAGCCGGTCGGATGCCTTCGCGGGCACCCGCGCGCTGGGAATGCTGCTGGGCCTGGGCGTCGGCGGTGCCGGGCTGTTCATCCTGCTGGCGCTCTGGCTGATGGTCCGTCAGGCGCATCGGCTCCGCGCCCAGGGCACGCAGCTCGCGCTCAGCGAGGCGGCGGCCCGCGCCGGCTCCCGCGCCAAGGAGGATTTCCTGGCCAGCATGAGCCACGAGATCCGCACGCCGATGAATGGCGTCATCGGCATGACCGGCCTGATGCTCGACACCAGTCTCGACCCCCTGCAGCGGCGCTATGCCGAGACCATCCAAAACTCTGCCGAGCACCTGCTGATGGTGCTGAACGACATCCTCGACTTCTCCAAGCTGGAGGCCGGCGCCGTCGAGCTGGAGCGCGTGCCCTTCGACCTGGAGAAGGAGATCGGCACCATCGTCGAGCTCTTCGCCCCCCGCGCCGCGAGCAAGGGCGTGGAGCTGCTGGTCTCGCTGCCGCCGGAGCTGCCGCGCCTCGTCGTGGGCGATCCCGGCCGGTTCCGGCAGGTGCTGTTCAACCTGATCGGCAATGCGGTGAAGTTCACCGACAGCGGCTGGATCGAGCTCGAACTCTCCGCCGAGAGCCTCGGCCCCAGGCGGGGCTGGAAGCTGCGCTGCGACGTGCTGGATACCGGCATCGGCCTGGAGCCGGCCCAGGTGCCGCACCTGTTCGAGCGGTTTACCCAGGCCGATGCCTCGATCCGCCGGAAGTACGGCGGCACCGGCCTCGGCCTTGCGATCTGCGTGCGCCTCGCCGAGGAAATGGGCGGCAACCTCGAAGCCGGCCCGCGTGATCCGCTGCGGCCGCGCGGCGGCGGCAGCCGCTTCACCTTCACGGCCCAGCTCGGCCAAGTGGCCGGGCCTATCGAAATTCCCCCGGCCGCCGCGCTGACCGGGCTGCGCGTGCTGGTGGTGGACGATCTGGCGATCAACCGGGAAATCCTGGCCCGGCAACTCGCCGGCATGGGGGCGGAGGCGCTGCTGGCGGCCGATGGCCCCACGGCGCTGGCCCTGCTCAACAAGGCCGCGATCACGGGAAACCCGATCGGGGCGGTGATCCTGGACGGGCAGCTCGGAATTGCGCGCGGGCTGGACGTCGCCCGGCAGATGCGAGCGCTGGCCGATGTGCCGCGCGCGCCCATCCTGCTCTGCTCCTCCGGTGCGGCGCTGGGGCGCGAGCATCCCGAGGAGGGGCTGGTGGATGCGATTCTGCTCAAGCCCATCCTCCCGGCACGGCTGCGCGAGGGGCTTCTGATGGCCTTGGCGCCGGCGGCCGCCACGGTACCGCCCGCGCTTGCGGCTGCCGCGCCGGCCGAGGGCGGGCCGCGCCGGCGGGTCCTGCTGGTGGAGGACAATGCGACCAACCAGCTCGTCATGAAGACCATCCTGGGCCGGGCCAATTGCCAGGTCGATGTGGCCGCCGACGGCTCGCTGGCGGTCAGCATGTCGCAGGAGCAGGTCTATGACGTGATCCTGATGGATCTGCAGATGCCGGTGATGGACGGGCTGGAGGCCACGCGGCAGATCCGCGGCACGACCGGTCCCAACCGCCGCACGCGGATCGTCGGGCTGACGGCGGCGGTCGGGCCGGTCTTCGAGGCGCAGTGCCGCGCCGCGGGAATGGATGACTATCTCGGCAAGCCGGTCCAGAGGGCGGCGCTGCTGGAAAGGCTCGGGCTCACGCTAGTGTAGGAACGCTCTCGGGAGGGGCGGTTTGCCGCGCGCGTCGGTGCTATAGTAGCGATCCTCTGTGAGAGTGCCGCCTTTGATCGAACAGTATGGCTGGTCCGATGCGCTACGGCTGGCGTTCGAGCCGCATGCCCGCGCGGGCTACCTGCCCGGGCGTATCATCGTGCAACAGCGCGAAGCGAACCTGGTGGTCACGGATGCCGGCAACCTGAGCGCTAAACTCTCCGGGCGCCTGCGTCACGAGGCTCGGGAGGGGGGCTACCCCGCCGCCGGCGACTGGGTCGCCTTGGCCGCAAACGCCGGCGAAAGTACAGCCACCCTTCATGCCGTTTTGCCTCGCCGCACGGCCTTCGTGCGCCGGGCGGCCGACAGCGTGAAGACGCTGCAGGTCCTCGCCGCCAATATCGACGTCGTCTTCGTGGTCACCTCCATGAACGCCGACCTCAATCCGCGGCGGATCGAGCGCTTCCTGGCGGCGGCCTGGCAAAGCGGTGCGCGGCCGGTCGTGGTGCTGACTAAGGCCGACCTGTCCGAGCAACCCGAGGATCAGGCCGCCGAAATCGCCAGGCTGGCCGCGGGCTGCCCGGTGCTCGTCATCTCGGTGCGCCAGGGTCTTGGGATGGACAGCCTGAAGGCGCACATCTTGCCCCGCGAGACCTGTGTGCTGATCGGCTCATCGGGCGTCGGGAAATCCACCCTGGTGAATTCCCTGCTGGGCGAGGAGCGGATGGCGACGAAGGAAATCCGCGAGGCGGACGCCCGGGGGCGCCACACCACCAGCCATCGCCAACTCTTCCTGCTGCCTGGCGGAGGGCTGATCCTCGACACGCCCGGCATCCGCGAAGTGGGCCTGATCGATGCCGATGAGGGCCTCAGCACGGTCTTCGACGACATCGAACGCCTTGCCGAGAATTGCCGGTTCAGCGACTGCGGACACACCACGGAACCGGGCTGTGCCGTACGCGCCGCCCTGGAGGCAGGCACCCTCGACGCCGACCGCTGGGCGCATTTCCAGAAGCTGAGACAGCAAACGGCGGCATCGGGGCTGACGAAGGACCGGGTTTCGCAGGAGGCCGAACGCCGTCGCCTGGCCGGGCTACAGAGAGCCTATCGGGCGACCAAGAAAGTTCTGCGGGACTCGCGTTGACGATCTCTTCCGGCAAGCCCCGCGCCTAACCGGTTATACCTTCCAGACCTGCTCCGGCTTGGTCCAGAGCACGGGATCGCGCATGGCTTCCGCGAGCTTGATCGCGATGGCATCGATCATCGCCTGGCCCTTCTCCGCCGTCGCGGCGCGCGGATCGCCCTTCACCCCGGTGCGCGGCGCGCGCTCGGCGAAGCTGTAGAAGCGCGAGTAGCCCGGACGCGCCTGCGTGCCCGCATTGCCGCCAGCGGCCTCATCGATCTTGTCCTTGCGGACCTGGGACTCATCGAGCGCAAGCCACAGCGCCGTCTCGCCCTCGCAGGCATGCATGATGCCGGGCTGGGTGGTCAGCGTCGCCGCGATCTCGGCGGGCGCGACGTTGGGCCAGGTGGTGGCGACGACGGGCATGCCGAACTCATGCGCCAGCTCCCGCACCGAGACCGCCAGCGGATCGATGTTGCCGCCATGCCCGTTCAGGATCAGCAGCCGCGTGAAGCCCTGCGCCTGCAGGCTGCGCACCACGCAGCGGAGCACGGCGTGGAAGGTCGCGTAATCGAGAGTGATGGTGCCGCCGAAGGGCAGGTGATGCTCGGAAAGCCCCGTCCAGAGCGGCGGCAGCACGATCGCGGGGACGTCCGTCGCGCGCTCCGCCGCTGCCACGGCCAGTTCATGGGCGAGGTAGCTGTCGGTCCAGACCGGCAGATGCGGGCCATGCTGTTCCAGGC
The DNA here is from genome assembly GCA_028291455.1 of Rubritepida sp. Taxonomy (GTDB): domain Bacteria; phylum Pseudomonadota; class Alphaproteobacteria; order Acetobacterales; family Acetobacteraceae; genus Roseococcus. Next base: position 5,896 of record JAQGHY010000170.1, read on the forward strand.
TGCCGATCGGCAACACCGGCAGCGCGCCCCGCTCCGCCAGCGCCTTCAGTTCGGGGCCGGTCAGTCTTTCCCAACGCACTTCCATGACATGCTCCTCTGATCGCGGGAGCATGCCTCGTTGGGCAATCCGCGCAAGCCGTCAGGCCGGCGCTAGGACCTTCATCTTCTCGGCGATCTGCACCGCATTGAGCGCCGCGCCCTTGAGCAGCTGGTCGCCGCAGAGGAAGAAGTCGAGCCCGAATTCCCCGAAGACGAGATTGGCGCGGATGCGCCCGGCCTCGACGTCGTCCTGCCCGGAGGCGGTGATCGGCATCGGGTAGAGCTGCGCCGCGGGATCGTCGACCACGCGCACGCCCGCCGCCTTGGCCAGCACCGCGCGCGCGGCTTCGGGCGTCACGGGGCGCTCGGTCTCGATCGTCACCGCCTCGGCATGGACGCGATAGGTCGGGATGCGGACGGCCGTGCAGGAGATCAACAGGTCGGGCATGCCCATGATCTTCCGGCTTTCCCAGGCGACCTTCATCTCCTCGCGCGTGTAGCCGTTGGGCTGGAAGCTATCGATCTGCGGGATCACGTTGAAAGCGAGCGGATGCGCGAAAACCTCATGCCGGGCCGGTTGGCCGTCGATGAGCACGCGCCGCGTCTCGCGCTCCAGCTCCGCCATGCCCTCGGCTCCCGCGCCGCTCGCGGCCTGATAGGTCGAGACGATGACGCGCTTGAGCCCGAAGGCCTGCCGCAGCGGCTCCAGCGCCACGACCAGGATAGCCGTCGTGCAGTTGGGATTGGCGATAAGGCGGCTGTTGCCGACGGCGGCCTCGTTCACCTCGGGCACCACCAGCGGCACGTCGTCCTCGAGGCGGAAGGCGGAGGAATTGTCCACCACGGCCACGCCCTCGGCGGCCAGCGCGCGGGCATGCGCCTTGGCGAAATCGCCGGAGACGGCGAGGAGCGCGAGATCGAGGTTGCGGGCGGCTTCGAGGCTATAGGCCTCGATGGTGATGTCGCCGAAGGGCGTTTTCTGTGTCGTGCCGGCGCTGCGCGTCGAGGCGAAGAGCCGCAGCTCCGTCACCGGGAAATGCCGCTTGAACAGCACCTCCACCAATTCCTTACCGACCGCGCCCGTGGCGCCGATCACGCCGACCCGCATCACACCTATCCTCTAGCGATGAAACGCCGAAGATTTAGCGCGGTCAGCGCTCTAATTCCAATGTGCAGGCCGCAAGCCTGCTCAGACAGGAACGAGGCGCGTCAACCGGGAGGGATTCATCTCGGCCAGCAGCACGCTGCCGTCGGGATGCAGCGCCAATCCATGCGCACCGTTCAGCACCGCCCGCGCGCGGCCCAGCAGCGCGCCATCCCGCGAAAAGATCGACAGGCGCGGCACCTGGTCCGTCACCCACCAATTGCCCTGCTCGTCGGAGACGACGTCCATCGGCTTGAACACATCGGTGACCTCGCGGAGGAACGTGCCGTCGGGCGAGAAGATCTGCACGCGGCTGTTGTCGCGGTCGCACACCGCCACTTCCCCGGCGACGTTCATCCACACGGCATGCGGCGTGCAGAACTGGCCCGGCCCGCGGCCCGGCTCGCCCCAACCGCCATCCGGCGTGCCGTCGGGCCGGAAGCGATGCACGCGCGAGGCGGCGTAGCCGTCGCCGACGAAGGCGCTGCCATCGGGCGCGAAGCATATGTCGCTCGGGCTGTTGAACGGCGCGCCCGCCATGTGGCGCGTGCCCAACGTGCCGATGTGCCGCCCCTCGACGCTGAAGCGCGTGATCTGATGCGCGTCGCGGTCCACCACGTGGATGCTGCCGTCCGGCGCGGTGGCGAGCATATGCCCGTCGGCCACCCCCTCGCCCCAGAGGTCGAGGCGCATACCGGCGGCGTCCAGCACGACGACGGTGGGGGCGGGCAGGTCCTCATAAGCATCGGCGCGCAGCAGCACGAAGATGCGGCCCTCCTTGTCGACCGCGACATCGCTCACGCGGCCGGGTCCGGGAGGGATGTCGCCCCAGGGGCGCTGGATGCGGTAACGCTGGGTGCCGAGGGTCACGTAGAGCTGCATCGCGGTAGCTTGCCATGCGTCGTAATTCACGGCCACCGTCCCGCACATGATTCATCATCAACGCGCGGTCGGCTCCGCATTCCTGGAGGTGGCGGCGCACGGGCTGGCGCGGCTGCACCAGGCGGCGCCGCTGCGGCTGCTCTTTCCGACGCCCGATCCGGGGCAGCCGCTGGAGGCGGTGCTGGTGAACGTCGCCGGCGGGCTGGCGGGCGGCGATGCGCTGGAGGCGCGGATCACCCTGCGGGAAGGCGCGCATGCGCTGGTGATGACGCCTTCGGCCGAGAAGGTCTATCGCAGCCTGGGCGATGTCTCGCGCATCTCCACGCGCATCGAGGTCGCGGCCGGTGCGGTGCTGGAGTTCCTGCCGCAGGAAGCGATCCTTTTCGACAACGCGCGGCTGGATCGCCGCATGGAAGCGCGCGTGGCGCCCGGCGGCACGCTGCTGGCCGCAGAATCCCTGGTGCTCGGCCGCATCGCGCGCGGCGAGGTCTGGCGCAATGGCGCCCTGCGCGATGCCTGGCGCCTGCATCAAGGCGACCGGCTGATCTGGGCCGACACGCTGGCGCTGGAGGCCGCGCGGCGCGACGCGGCCTTCGGCCTGGACGGCGCGGATTCCCTCGGCATGATCCTGCTGCTGGCCGAGGACGCCGCGCGCCACCGTGAGCTGGCGCGCGAACTCACCGAAGGCGCGGCCAGCCTCGTCCGCCCCGGGCTGCTGTTGCTGCGCTTCCTGGGGACGGCCGGCGACGTGCGCACCGCCATGGCCAAGGCTATCGTCGCGATGCGCTCCAACGCCCTGAATCGCCCCGCAACCTTGCCAAGACTGTGGACGTGCTGAGCCACCCCGCGCCATGATGCTGCAATGCACCTGACCCCCCGCGAGAAAGACAAGCTGCTCATCGCCATGGCCGCCCAGGTGGCGCGCCGTCGGCTGGAGCGCGGCGTGAAGCTCAATTACCCGGAAGCCATCGCCCTCATCTCCGATTTCGTGGTGGAGGGCGCGCGTGACGGCCGCAGCGTGGCCGAACTGATGGCCGCGGGCGGCGAGGTCATCACGCGGGCTCAGGTGATGGATGGCATCGCCGAGATGATCCACGACATCCAGGTGGAGGCGACCTTTCCGGACGGAACCAAGCTCGTCACCGTCCACAGCCCGATCCGATAGGCGCGCGCATGATCCCGGGTGAAATCATCTGCGCCGAGGGCGAGATCGAGCTGAATGCGGGCCAGCCCGTGACCGAGCTCGATGTCGCGAATACCGGCGACCGCCCCATTCAGGTCGGCAGCCACTACCATTTCTTCGAAACCAACCCGGCGCTGCAGTTCGATCGCGCGGCGGCGCGCGGCCAGCGGCTGGACATCGCGGCCGGCACGGCCGTGCGCTTCGAGCCCGGGCAGTCGCGCCGCATCCGGCTGATCCCGCTGCTCGGCCTGCGCGTGGTCCACGGTTTCCGTGGCGACGTGGAAGGGGCGCTTTAATGGCCCGCATCTCCCGCTCCGGTTCTGCCGGCATGTACGGCCCCACGACCGGCGACCGCGTGCGCCTGGCGGATACCGAGCTCTTCATCGAAGTCGAGCGCGATCTCACCACCTACGGCGAGGAAGTGAAGTTCGGCGGCGGCAAGGTAATCCGCGATGGCATGGGCCAGTCCCAGCTCTCGCGCGCCCAAGGCTCGGCCGACACCGTCATCACCAATGCGCTGATCCTCGACCATTGGGGCGTCGTGAAGGCCGATGTCGCCCTGCGCGACGGGCGGATCGCCGCCATCGGCAAGGCCGGCAATCCCGACACGCAGCCGGGCGTGGACATCATCATCGGCCCAGGCACCGAGATCATTGCCGGCGAGGGCAAGATCCTCACCGCCGGCGGCATCGACGCGCATATCCACTTCATCTGCCCGCAGCAGATCGAGGAGGCGCTGGCCTCGGGCATCACCACCATGTTCGGCGGCGGCACCGGCCCGGCGCATGGCACGCTGGCCACCACCTCGACGCCCGGCCCCTGGCACCTCGCGCGCATGCTGCAGGCGGCGGAGGGCTTTCCGATGAACCTCGGCTTTCTCGGCAAGGGCAATGCCTCCAAGCCGGATGCGCTGGAGGAGATGATCCGCGCGGGCGCGGCGGGCCTCAAGCTGCACGAGGATTGGGGCACCACGCCGAAGGCCATCGACACCTGCCTCGACGTCGCCGACCGCTTCGACGTGCAGGTCGCGATTCATACTGACACGCTGAACGAGAGCGGCTTCGTCGAGGACACGATCCGCGCCATCGGCGGCCGCTGCATCCAGGCCTTCCACACCGAGGGCGCGGGCGGCGGCCATGCGCCGGATATCCTGCGTCTCGTGGGCGAGCTGAACGTGCTGCCTTCCAGCACCAATCCGACGATGCCCTATACGGTGAACACGGTGGACGAGCATCTCGACATGCTCATGGTCTGCCATCACCTCGACCCCCGCATCGCCGAGGACGTGGCTTTCGCGGAATCCCGCATCCGGCGCGAGACCATCGCCGCCGAGGATATCCTGCACGACCTCGGCGCCATCTCGATGATGTCGTCGGACAGCCAGGCGATGGGCCGCGTCGGCGAGGTGATCATCCGCACCTGGCAGACCGCGCATAAGATGAAGGTCCAGCGCGGCAGCCTGCCGGGCGAGACCGGCAACAACGACAATCTGCGCGCCCGCCGCTACATCGCGAAGTACACGATCAACCCGGCCATCGCGCAGGGTATCTCGGCGCATGTGGGCAGCGTCGAGGTGGGCAAGCTGGCCGATCTCGTGCTGTGGAACCCCGCCTTCTTCGGCGTGAAGCCGGAGATGGTGCTGAAATGCGGCACCATCGCCATGGCCCCGATGGGCGACCCCAACGCCTCCATCCCGACGCCGCAGCCCGTTCATTACCGCCCGATGTTCGGCGCCTTCGGCCGCGCCCAGCTCTTCGGCAGCGTGACCTTTACCTCGGCGGCGGCGATCGAGGCGGGGCTGGACCGCACGCTCGGCCTCACGCGGCAGCTGGTGCCGGTCCAGAACACCCGCGGCGGCATCAACAAGCGTAGCATGGTGCTGAACGACGCGACGCCCCACATGGAGGTGGATGCCGAGACCTATGAGGTGCGCGCGGACGGCGAATTGCTGATCTGCGAGCCCGCGACGGTGCTGCCGATGGCGCAGCGCTATTTCCTGTTCTGAGGAGGCCCAGGCGATGCACGACACCCTTCCGCGCGCCACCAGCGTCAAGCCCGCCGGCAGCTTCACCCATGATGCCGAGGTGATGCTCGATTTTGACGACCGCTTCCGCCGCCGCAAGCGCTACGAGAGCGCCGGCGGCATTCCCTTCGTGCTCGACCTCGCCGAGGCGCAGGTGTTGCGCGACGGCGACGGGCTGCTGCTCGACGACGGCCGCGTCATCCTGGTCCGCGCCGCGGAGGAGCCGCTGGTGGAGGTGCGCGGGGGCAGCGCGGCTGCGATGATTCGCCTCGCCTGGCACCTCGGCAACCGCCACCTGCCGGCGGAATTGCAGGCAAACCGCATCCTGATCCGCGAGGATCACGTGATCGAGGCGATGCTGCGCGGCCTCGGTGCCCAGGTGAGCAAAGTGCGCGCGCCCTTCAACCCGGAGGGCGGCGCCTATGGCGAGCACAATCACAGCACCCACCAGCACCACCATGAGCATGGCGAGCACCACCATCATCCCCACGACTAATGCGGATCTCTACCGCCTGATGGCCTGGACCTCGCCCGCCTATCCCGTGGGCGGGTTCAGCTACAGCCACGGCATCGAGATGGCGGTGGAGGAAGGGCGCATCACCGATCGCGCGGCGCTGCTGCGCTATATCGAGAGCGTGCTGCGCTCCGGTGCGGGGCGAGTGGATGCGGTGCTTTTCGCCCATGCGCATCGCGCGACCGATGACGCGGCGCTGGACGAGATCGCCGAGCTCGCCGCCGCCTGGCGCGGCACGGCCGAGACGGCGCTGGAGGCGACGCAGCAGGGCGGCAGCTTCGCCAGCGTAACCGTCAGCGCCTGGCCCGATGCGCGCTTCGCCGCCTTTGCGAAACGGCAGCGCGGGCGGCTCTCGCATTCGGTGGCCTTCGGCGCGGCGGCGGGGATGGCGGGGATTCCGCTGCGGCCGGCGCTCTTCGCTTTTTTGCAGGGATTTGCGGCAAATCTGGTGAGTGCTGGCGTGCGTCTCGTGCCGCTCGGCCAGACCGACGGGCAGCTCACCACGGCAGCACTCCTGCCCATAATCAGCGAATGCGTCGTCGAGGCTGAAGCGATGCCGCTGGACGAACTCGGCACCGCGTCACCGCTGCTCGACATGCTCTCCATGCGCCACGAAACCCAATATACGAGGCTGTTCCGTTCATGAGCACAGGACCTTTCCGCGTCGGCATCGGCGGCCCTGTCGGCTCGGGAAAAACCGCGCTGGTGGAACGCCTATGCCGCCTGCTGCGAGGGACGCACGACATCGCGGCGATCACCAACGACATCTACACCAAGGAGGATGCCGAGTTCCTCACGCGCGCCGGCGCGCTGGAGCCCGAGCGCATCATGGGCGTGGAAACCGGCGGCTGCCCGCACACCGCCATCCGCGAGGACGCCTCGATCAACCTCGCCGCGGTCGAGGACATGTCCGAGCGCTTTCCGAACCTGGAACTCCTCTTCATCGAGAGTGGCGGCGACAATCTGGCGGCCACCTTCAGCCCGGAGCTGGCGGACCTCACGATCTACGTGATCGACGTCTCCGCCGGCGACAAGATCCCGCGCAAGGGCGGCCCGGGCATCACCCGCTCGGACATGCTGGTCATCAACAAGATCGACCTGGCGCCGCTCGTGGGCGCCGATCTTTCGGTGATGGACCGAGATGCGCGCCGGATGCGGGTAGCGCGGCCCTTCATCTTCACCAATCTCAAGATCGACCTGGGCGTGGCCGAGATCGCCGATTTCATCCTCACGCAGGGTGGCCTCGCGACGCGGGAGTCGCGCGCGGTCAGCGCCTAGCCAGGCTCAGTCCACCGGCGAAGATGGCGAGCAGGGCCGCGCACAGAAACCCCAGCCACGGTCCCGCGAGGGTGAAGCAGGTCGCGGCGATGGTCGCGCCCATGCTCTGCCCCAGCAGCCGCCCGGTCGCCTGCATTCCACCGGCACTGCCGGCGCGGGCGCGTGGCGCATTGGCGAGGATCGCGCGGTTGTTCGGCGCCTGGAAGAAGCCGAAGCCGATACCCGCCAGCAACAGCGCCCCGCCGACCAGAGGCACATCGCCCGCCCGGGTGAAAGCCAGCAGCACCAGCGCCCCCGCCAACAGCGCGCCGCCCAGCGCGCAAGGCAGGGCCGAGGGCAACCGGTCGGAAAGCCGTCCCGCGACCGGCGCCAGCAGTCCGATGGCGATGGGATAGGGCGTGATGATCATGCCGACCTGCACCGGCGAAAAGCCCGCGGCCGAGAGGTGGAAGGGCAGCGAGATCACCGTCAGCATATGTGCGCCGAACATGCAGACCGAGGCCGAGACGGCGTAGCGCACCGTGCGGATCCGCAGCAGGTCGAGCGGCAGCATCGGCGCCGAACGCCCCATCTCTCGCCGGACCAGCGTGATGCCGCAGAGGATGCCGGCGATCAGCAGCGCCGCGCCGGTGGACGGCATATGCAGCAGCAGGTCGAGGCCGATGAACACCAGCCCGAAGCTGGCGGCATTCAGCGCCGCCGAGGCGAAATCGAAGGCACGCGGCTGGCGCGGCACGTCGGGCAGCAGCCGCATGCCGAAGACCAGCGCCGCCAGCCCGATCGGCAGATGCGCGGCGAAGACCATCGGCCATGCCGCCACCGCGAGCACCGCGGCCCCGATGGTGGGCCCCGCCGCCGAACAGACGGCCACGGTCATCGCATTGTTGCCGATGGCCTGGCCGAGTTTGTCCATGGGGTAGGTGTGGCGGATCAGCCCCGCCATCAGGCTCATCACCGCACCCGCGCCGAAGCCCTGAACGATGCGGGCCGCGAGCAGCACCTGGAAATCCGGAGCGAGGGCGGCGCAGATCGCGCCCGCCAGGAAGACCGCCAACCCCGCGCTCCAGACGCGGCGGAAACCGAGGATTTCCCCCAGCGAGGCAAAGGGGATCAGCGTGCCGACCACGGTGATCTGGAATGCATTGACGACCCAGACCGCCTCGGCCGGCGTCAGGCCGAGATCCCGCGCGGCGGAGGGCAGCGCGATATTGACCATGGCGGCATCGAGGACGACCAGCGCGATGCCGGCGGCGATACAGGCGGCGGCCTTGGCGCGCCGTGGCTGCGGCAGGCCATCCGATTCCGTTCGTACCGCTTCAGACATGTCGAGAAGCCGCGTGGATCACGCGGCGCGCGACACCTTCCTCTGTGCGTCCGGCAGCGACACGCCGACGAGGTGGTCGCGTGAGACCAGTGCCGTCAACTCGTCCTCGCTCCAGCCCTCGGTGCCGGCGGGGCGCAGCGGCAGGACCATCCAGCGGTAATCCGCCGTGCTGTCGAGGACGCGCACCTGGACGCCAGCCGGCAGCACGGTGCCGAATTCGGCAAGCACCGCACGCGGCTCGCGCACGGCGCGGCTGCGGTAGGCGGAGGATTTATACCAGTGCGGCGGGTAGCCGATGATGGCACGCGGATAGCAGCTGCACAGCGTGCAGACGACCAGGTGATGGACGGTCTCGGTATCCTCGAGCACGCCGAGCGGGGGGTTGCCGCGCATGGAAATGCCCATGGCCTCGGCCGCCGCCGTGCCGTCGCGCAGCAGCAGGGCGCGCCATTCCGGATCGATCCAAGCACGGGCGACCATGCGGGCCCCGGTCTCGGGATTGGAGCGGTCGGCGGAAGCCTGCTTCTGCGCGATCTGCTCCTCGGTAACGACGCCGCGGGCGATCAGCGCGGCCGCCAGCTTTTCCAGCAGGGCGATGCTTTCCGGACGGGGGTCCTGGGTCGCCATCAGACTTCCTCCAGCCAGTGTTCGAAGAGTTCGATCAGCAGGGTATCCCCCGCCTGCCCCTCGCCCCAGACCGGCTGCTGCTCGAACAGCACATGGTAGAGCACGCGGGCCTCGGCCGGGCGGTTGAAGGCCAGGTCCTCGGGATTGGGAAAGGTGCCGAGCACGCGCTGGATCTGGCCCAGGCGCCCGCGCACGTAATGCGGCGTGCGCAGGTGCAGCCGCGCGATGCGCTCGGGCCGCGCATCCTTGACGCGCACGCTCTGGCCGGGGGCGAAACGCGCGGCGTCGATCACGCCTGCGCCGGTGCTCACTGGAGGTCCTCCCAGGTCACGACGCCCTTGGCGAGCATGGTGGCGGCGACGGCGCGCAGCCATTTCTCGTAATAGGTGAGGCTGAAATACTCGGACTCCGGCAGGCTCTCGATGTTCAGCCGCTGCTCGTCCGTGGTGATCAGACCCTTCTCGCGCAGGACGGCGCGAAGGGCATCGACCCGCTTGCCGAAATCGTCGGGCGGCGCATCCGCCTCGGGCTCGACCGGAGTGCAGCGGAAGCGGGGATTGCCGCCCAGATCATGCTGGGCCGGCGGAACCTCGGAGACGGGCGATGGCGTGTTCATCCGGCGAGGTTACGCCGCAAGAACGCGCCACCGCAACCGCGCCCGTGGCGGAATCAGTTCGTGAAGACCCGCGCCGCGAGGGCGGCCTGGAACATGATCTGCATGACGTCCGTCGCGACCTGGAGGTAGCGACCATCCAGCCTCGGCAGGGCGATCACTTCATCGCCCGGCTGCGGCGGTTCACGCGGATCGAGCGCCACCTCGCCCGAGGCCCGGCGGATCATCAGGTTTCGCATATTGCCGCGTTCCGACAGCCCGCCAGCCTGCCGGATCAGCTCCTCCACAGTGAGGCCCGGCGTCCAGACGATGGCACGCGGGACGCCGACCTCACCCGACACCATGACGAGCTCGCTGCGCGCGGGAATGACGACGATATCGCCATCCTCGAGGCGCACGCCGGAGCAGCGGCCGTTGCTGAACACGACGACCCGCCCCTCAGGCTGGGTACGACGCGCGCGCTGGAGATAGGTCGAGACCATACTCGCCTCGGCGGTGCGGATATTGGCCACGCCCTGGGTGGGCGAGGTGGTCAGGAACAGGGCGCGTTCCAGCCGGTCCGCCGCCTCGTTCAGGACCCGCGTCTGCTGCGCCGCGACACTCTGCCGCAGAAGGTAGATGGCGCGGGTATTGGCCAGGACTGGGTCCACCTCGATATAGTCGAGCACCTGGCAGAGCTGCGTGTCGCGGTCCACGACGAGCACGGAGGGGCCGATGCGGCTGCCCTCGACCATCACCCGCACGGTCTGCGCGGGCCGGTCGGTGATGAAGGTGACGATGTCCTGGTCCAAGAGCGTCACGGCGGGCAGCTCGCTCAGCGTCACATAGCGTGAGAAGGGCCGTCCGCTCCGGCTGCCCTGGATGATGGCATTGGTCGCGCTCGGCAGCGGGCGCGCATAGTCGATGATCTCGCGCCCCGTCATCGTACGGCCAGGCACCTCGAAGAGGAAGTTGTTGCGCACAGCGCCATCGGACCCGACCAGCGCATGCTGGCGGCCGACGACAAGCGTATCACCCTCCTGCAGGCGGACGCCCGGAAGCCGACCGTCCAGCAGGAAGAGATAGAGGTCGATGTTCGCCACAGCCCGGCCGCCGCGCAGGATGGAGATCTCCCGGTAGCTGCCGCGCGAGGCGTCGACGCCGCCGGCACGCGACAGGAAGTCGATGACGCTGTCGGCGGCGCTGCCGCCGAAGCGGCCCGGCGTGCGGACGAAGCCGGTGACGAAGACGCCGATGCGCTGGGTGGAGAGCAGGACGGCGTAGACCTGCACCTGCTGGTTGTAGATGCGGCTCACCTCGGTCTGGACCTTGCCCTGCAGGTCACCGGAGCGGGTTCCGGCCAGCATGATCGGGCCGATATTGGGAAGGAAGAAATTGCCCGAGGGATCGATGGCGCTGTTGGCTTCGGATTCCAGGGCGCCCCAGACGCGGACGGATACGCGATCGCCCGGCGCGATGATGTAGTTCGGATTGGGCGCATCGGAGGTCGTCGTTGCGCCGCCGGTGAAAAGCCCCGCGCCGAACACGGCGGTGGGCCGACCGAGGGGGCGCGCCGCCTCCCCGAGCGGCGTGGCAGCGACGGCGCCCGCCTCCGCCTCCGTGGTCGAGCCGACGCGGTTGGTGCCGGGATCGCCGGGCGCCGAGGGGACGCTGCTTGCCGGACTTCCCGCTGCGCCCGGGCTGAATACAGTCGGTGGCGTGCTGCCCGTCAACATCGAGCGGCTCTGGGCCTGCGCCTGGGTGCCGCCGACGGTCAGGAAGAATGCCGCGATGACGGCCTGAAGGAGTCTTTCAGCGCGCATGTTCTCTCATTCCGGCAAGGACCAACCAAGCCAATCCATACAGGAGGCTCAGGGACGCGAATACATACAGGCTCGCCCAATAGGGCAACGGGAAGAGCGAACGTTCGGCGAGGTTAGGCTCCACGATGCGGAGCAGGAAGATCTGCTGCCGCTGGGCATCGCCATTCGCACGATCGAGCGTGATCCGCGCCGCTGCGAGCTGCTGGCTTGCCAGGTCCACTTCCCCCGTCAGGCGCGTGAAGGCCGCGAGTTGCTCGGTGATGCCGGTGCCCGCGGCGGCCATGCGGCTCCGCTCCAGGACTGCCTGCCGTTCGAGGCCCTGGATGCGGTTGCGCATGTTCTGGATCTGCGGGTTGTTGGCCCTGGCGTAGGCCTCCAGGGTCTGCAGGTCGCTACGTGCCCGCGCGGCATCGGACTCAAGCTGGCCGATCGTTCCGATCGCGATGCCGGCCAGCTGGTTGGGATCGACGCTTTGCGCGGTCTGGCGAAAGACGGTCACGGCCGCCTGTGCCGAAAGAAGGCGTTCCTCGGCGCGCTGCTGCTCGATCCGCGAGGAACGCATCGCCTCCTCGCGAATGTTGAAGTTCATTTCATTCACCACTTCCTCGCCCAGCGTCAGGAGCCGACGCGAGATCTGCTGGCTATCCGTGGGCCGGAAGCTCCAGACACGAAGGTCCGTGATGCCGGTCGAGGCGTCGATGGTGACGGAAACCTGCCAGCGGAAGTACTGGCGCAGGCGCTCCGCGGTAGGATTTTCCCACCAGAGGCGGAAGACCGGATCCGCGAAGGAGGGGCGGAAGGCTTCGAGGAGGTCGATCTCCTCACGCACCCGGCGCACCGCATCATAAGAGAGAAGGAAATCGCGGACGCTGGTGATGTTCTCGGGCGAGGTGACGAAGCCGGCCGTGCCAAGGATCTCGCCGCCGACATTCTGCTGGCCGCGAGGCATCTGCGCCCGCACGGTGTAGCGGGATTCGCTCAGGTACTGCGGCGCGGAGAAGAAGAAGAGGTACACGGCGGCGATCAGCGTGGGCAGCATGACCCAGGTGAGGAAAGGATGATCGCGAAAGTAGTCGCCGAGGCCGCGGCGCCTGGCGCGCGAGCTGGGCATGCCGCTCAACAGGGGCCTCTGGCGCTCGCCGGCCGTGAGCCGGGCGGCAGGTGAGGTTGCCGGCATATGCGGCGCGCGCAGCGTCGCCGGCGCGCGTGTCGCTGGCGCGCGTGTCGCCGGCGCGCGCATCGTCGCCGGTTCCCGCCCCGTGGCCGGGGCTGCCCGGGTGCTAGAGGTGTTGGTATTCGGCGAAAGCTTGGTCCAGATTCTCATGGAATTTCAGCCTTCCATCGCTGAGGATCGCCGCGTGTGTGCAAAGCGAACGCACGGTTTCCATATGATGCGACACGAGGATCAGCGCGCTACGCCCCCGCCGTGACAAAAGGGATTGCCGGCAACGCTCCGCAAAGCGCGCATCGCCGGCGGCGATGACTTCATCGATGAGGTAGCAGTCGAAGTCCACCGCCATCGACAATGCGAAGATGAGGCGCGCCCGCATGCCGGATGAATAGGTTTTGACCGGCTGGCGGAACTGATCGCCGATCTCGGAGAATTCCTTGACGAAGCTCTCCACCCAGTCGACGGGGCGATCGTAGATCCGCGCGATGAAGCGGGCATTGTCCGCGCCGGAAAGCTGGTCGTGCACGGCCCCGCCATAGCCCATCGGCCAGGAGATGCTCATCCGCCGCCGCACCCGGCCCGAAGTCGGATGCTCCACCCCGGCCATGATCCGGATCAGCGTGCTCTTGCCCGCACCGTTGCGGCCGAGGATGCCGACGGCATCGCCGGGCCAGAAGGTCGCGTCCACACCCTTCAGCACGTCGCGCTTGACGCCGCCGCGCGTGAAGCTCTTGCAGACCCCGCTCAATTCCAGCATCGCGGCCTCACAGCTCGAAATGCGGCTTGGCCGCCTTGAGGGCGCAGAGGCCCAGGAAGTTCAGGACGAAGATCCAGCTGAGAACATAGGGCAGGTCGTAGCTATAGGGCACGCCGGGGCCGAACTGACCCTCCCGGGTGAATTCCATGATGTGGATCAGCGGGATCCAGAGGAGGATTTCCTGGTACGGCCCAGGCAGCCACCAGACCATGTAGAACATGCCCGAAAACGGCAGCATCAGGTAGGTGAAGGGATGGACGAGGCGGTCCACCAGCTGCGAGCCCGCCGCGGTGCTGGAAAGGATCAGCAGGCCGAGGCCATGCGCCAGCCCCATCATCATCAAGATGCCGAAAGCCATCTGGAGCGGATCGGATGGCCATTCCCCGATCGTCACGCCGATGAGGATGAGGAAGACCGACATGCAGACCGTGACCGCACCGGCGTCGAGCAGGCTGCGCGCCAGCATCACCGCCTCCACCGTGACCCGCGAATGGTAGAAGAGCTGGAAATTGGCCTCGATTCCGTTGGGCGATCGGTTCACCAGCGTCCGGAAAAGATAAAAAAGGATATAGCCGATCAGGAAGAAGCTGAACTTGTTCAGCCCCCCGGGCATGCTCTCGTCGCCGCCGCCAAAGTACTTCCAGGCACCGACGCCGAGGCCGAGCATCCCAGGCTCCACGAACAGCCAGACATAGCCGAGATTCTGCCGTCCGAACCGGGTATGGATTTCGCGCAGCATGAGCGCGCCGATCACGCGGCAGCGCGCGCGCAACGCTCTCAGGAAGCTGACATCCTCGGGCGCGTAGAGCATGCGCTCTATCTCAGCGATCCGCGCAGCAATGGGCGTGCGGAGACGTAGCTGCCGTCATCGTTGCGGCAGGCGACGGCCGAGCGCTCGTTGGCGCCGTAGCCGAGCAGGATCTCGCGGCATTCCCGTCCGCTGGCGGCGTTGTAGGCGCGTGTTACGCGCGCGGTCTCGCCACCCACGCTGCCCTGCTGCCCGAGAGTGGCAGTGGCGGCGAAGATGGCCAGGGCGTCTGGTGCGCGCGGGAGGGTGCTGATCTGTGCGGCCGGATCCGCATATGGCGCAGAAGAGCCGGAACGGCCGGGCATCATGGAAGAAACGTCTGGCATCATTCCACAGCCGGCAAGCGATCCCAAAAGCAGGATCCCGATCATCCGCTCGAAGCAAGGCAAAGGCGCACCCTTTCGATCTGAGGGCGCCGGGGCCGGCTGGCCCCGGTGCTCACCTCTCCCTTCTATAGCGACTGGGGCGCATCAACAAATCCTTCGATCCGCATCCATCATGATAGTTGCATTCCAGCGCCCGCCATTACGCTGTATTATTGCGGGGTGAGAACCTCGAATCACCGCGCCATCATGATAACAGGGGCTTCACGCGGGCTCGGCGCTGCCCTGGCGCGGCACCTCGCGGCTCCGGGCGTCACGCTGCACCTCGTGGCGCGCGGCGCGGCGGGCCTGGAGGCCGTCGGCGAGGACTGCGCCGCCCGCGGCGCCCTGGTCCGCAGCGCTGCCCTCGATGTGCGCGACGCCGTAGCGCTCGCCGCACAGCTCCTCGCCTGGGACGACGCTACGCCGCTCGACCTCGTCATCGCCAATGCGGGCGTGACCGGCGGCACGCCGACCGGCCGGGGACCGGCCGGCGGCGGACTGGAGGATTGGGCCAGCGCCGACCGGGTGCTGGGCGTCAACCTGATGGGTGCGGTCAACACCATCGTGCCGTTGCTGCCGCGGCTGGTGGCGCGCCGCGCCGGGCGGCTGGTCCTCGTCGCCTCGGTCGCGGCTTTCCGGGGCCTGCCGGACTGCCCGGCTTATTGCGCCTCCAAGGCCGGGCTCTGGGCCTATGGCGAGAGCCTGCGCGCGCGGCTGGCTCCCGAGGGCGTGGGCGTGACCGTGGCCGCGCCGGGCTTTTTCGAGAGCGGGATGAGCGCGCAGTTCCGGGGTCCCCATCCCGGCAAGATCAGCGCGGAGGCGATGGCCGAACGGCTGGTCCGCGCCATCCGCGCCGGGCGAGGGCGGGCCGTCATTCCCGCGGGCGTGGGGTTCGGACTGCGCCTGCTGGACCTACTGCCGGCACGGCTGGCCGATCTGGCGGTCCGGCGGTTCCGCTTTACCGTCGGGGAATGACGGCTCGGTTCAGCGCAACTCCGCCGCCGCTTTCGCGTAGCCCACGCGCCGCTCCGGCGGCGTCGGCCAACGGCCCGTGACGCGTTCGAGCAGCATCCGCGCATCCGCGACCTCGCCGGCCTCCATGGCGCAATCGAGGAAGAGCTGCTCCAGCACATCCTGCTGCGCGTGGCTGCCGCCCAGCTCGTAGAGCCCGCCCAGCGCGGGGCGCAGCACCTTCACGGCGGCGCGCGCATCGCCCCGGGCGCGCAGCAGCAGTGCCTCGCAGCAGGGCAGCGCCGCGTCGCGCACGATCCGCGCATTCTCGCCGGAATTGGCCCGGGCGTAGTCGCGCATGGCGTCCAGCATGCGATCCGCCGCGTCGAGGCGCCCGGTGGCGCAGAGCGCCATCATCCAATGCGGCAGGGTGAAGGCCGAGAGGCAGTCGCCGATGCGGACCTCGGCCTTCTCCGCCAGCTCCTCCCAGCGATCGCCGATCTCCACGCCCTGGCGCTGCAGCCGGAACAGCATCGAGGCGGCGTTCTGGCAGTCGATGTAGAGGTCGGGCTGCATCAGGGTGATCGGGCTGTTGAGGTCCCGGAAGCCGGTATCGTAGAGGCGCAGCACCTCGGCGTTCTCGCCGCGCTCGATATGGAACATCGCCTGATGCCAGGCGATGTGGTGCATCAGGTTGTTGCCGCCCTCGAAATGCGTCGAGAGGCCGCCGATCCAGGCGATGCCTTCGGCGCGGCGGCCCTGCATTTCCAGCACATGCGCCACGGCATGCGCGGCCCAGAGGTCGGCAGGATCGCGGCGGATCGCCTCGCGGCCGGCATTCTCGGCGATCAGCAGGCTGCCGCATTCCTCATGCGCGAAGGCGCGGCAGGCGAGCATCGAGCCGTAGCCGGGGGTATCGCTGTCCCAGTGGGGAAAGGCGTTCTCGACCGAGGCCATCATCTGCGGCGTCTTGCCCATCCAGAAGGCGGCGAAGTGGTGCAGGCGGAAGGCGAGGATGTCGCGCGGATATTCGGCCAGCAGGTTTTCCCAGACGGAGATCGCGCGGTCCTGCGCACCGGCTGACCAGGCGTCCAGCGCGGCCAGGTGCATCTGCTCGCGCAGATTGCCGCCGCCGAGCGAGCGGGCCTGGTCCAGCGCGGCGCGGGCGGCGGGGACATGCGCGGCCTTATAGGCCAGCATGGCGAAGGCCGCCTTCAGCAGATGCGGCAGCGGCGCCTCGCCATCCAGCTTCAGCAAGGCCTTGAGGCGCAGCGGCGCGTCGGCGCGGTATTTGAGGAAACCCTCGATGACGTGGTCGTAGGCAATGCCGGCCTCGTCGGAAGCGAAGCTGGCGCGATTGCCCTGTGCGTCGTGAACCATGCTCAGATGCCCCATTCGGCGAGAAGAGTTTCAGTGTCCGCGCCCAAGGCGGGGGCCGGTTCCATCCAGGCGCCGAGGCCGGGAATCACCGGCATGGGCAGCGCGCCGAGCCCGGGCTGGTTCAGCAGCGGCGCGGCGTTCACCGCTTGTACATGGGGATCGGCCAGCCATTCCAGCGGCGTGTTCACCCGGTCGCAAAGCAGGCGCGCGGCCTGCATGAGCCCGAGCCATTCCGCCGCCGTCTTTGTCAGGAACACCTCGCGCAGGATCGCCACGAGCGCCGGCTTATGAGCGAAGCGCGTGGGGAAATCGGCGAAGCGCGGATCGCCCACCAGTTCCGGCCGGCCGATCACCTCGCACAGCGTCACCCACTCCTGCTCCCGGACCAGCGCGAACATCACCGCCGCGCCGCATTTCGCGGGATAGCTGCCGGCTGGCACGTTGACCTCGTCCGGCATGCGCCCGAGCAGCCCGGCCTCGGCGATGGGCAGCACCAGCATCGAGGCCGCGCCCTGCATCAGCGAAACGTCCAGGTGCCTCCGCCGCGGCGGCGCGCCCGAGGCACGGTCCCGCGCCTGCTCGGCGAGCGCGGCCTGGCAGGCGGCAAAGGCAGAAAGGCCGGTGAAGACATCGACGATCTGCGTGCCGATCCGGTGCGGCAGGCCGTCCATGCCCGGATTGATCGCCACCACGCCCGCAAAGGCCTGGGCCACGCTGTCGGTGCAGGGGCGCTCGGCATAGGGGCCGGACTGGCCGAAGCCGGAGATCGAAACACAGACGGCATCGGGCTTAGCCGCCTCGGGGCCGAGGCCGATGCGCTGGGCCACGCCGGGCCGGAAGGCTTCGATCAGCACATCCGCCTTTGCGGCCAGCTTCGCGGCACGCGCGGTGCCTTCGGGGGTGCCGAGGTCCAGCACCACGGCGCGCTTGCCGCGGTTGTAGGCGGTGTGCATGACGCTGTGGCTGTCCGCGCGGGTGCTGAGCCCGCGCGACCAGTCGCCCTTCGGCGGTTCGAGCTTGACGACGGTGGCGCCGCACTGCGCCAGCAGCATGCCGCAATAGGGTCCGGCGATGCCCTGCGCGGCGTCGAGCACGAAGATCCCCTCATAGGGTCTGGGCATGGCGTCCTCCTGTTGGGCCCATCATCGCGGAAAATGGCCCGCTGCGAAGGGAGGGCCCGTTTTCGTGGACGCCGACCTCATGTCAGAGCATGCTTCCGAAAATGGAGGCGACAACCATGGAACTGGTTCTCACCCGCCAGGTCATTGTCGGCCAAGCCACGATCGGGACGCTCGAGCTCGACGGGAAGTTCGAGTGCCACACGCTCGAGGATGTGGAGCGCGCGAAGAAGATCCACGGCAAGACCGCGATTCCACCGGGCACCTACAACGTCACACTGGCCGAGACCCCAAATTCTCGAAACGCTACGAGCAGGCGGGCCGCAGCCGCTCATCCCGCGCCTGCATGACGTCCAGAACTTCACGGGCATCCTGATCCATATCGGCAACAAGTCCGAGGATACCGACGGCTGCATCCTGGTCGGCACCTGGCGGCCGAGCATGGGCGCCTTCATCGCGAGTTCCGGCAAGGCGTATGACGCGCTGCACGCCAAGCTTTCGCAGGCTTCGACCATCCGGATCAACGTGAAGAACCACATGGCCGAGGCGGAGGCCCGACTGCGGAATCCGCCGAAGATGCTGTTCGACAGCCTCCGCACCGGCAGCGACGGCATCCAGTCCATCACGACCTGATCCCGCATGGCCGTTCCCGGCGGTTGCGCTATCATTGCCGCAACAACGCCAAGGGGATGTCCATGAAAGCCACACGCCGAGCACTTCTGGGCGCAGCACTTGCTACCCCGGCAATTGCCGCGTTCGCGCAGGACTGGCCCGGCCGCTCCGTGCGCATCATCGTTCCCTACCCGCCCGGCGGCCCCACCGACATCGTGGGGCGCGTGACCGCAGCGGGATTGCAGGCTGAGCTCGGCTCGCCCTTCGTGGTGGAGAACCGCGCCGGCGCCGGCGGCTCCATCGGCGCAGGCGAGGCATCGCGCGCGGCACCAGACGGCGCGACCTTCATGGTCAATGCCTCGGCGCATGTCATCGTCCCGCACCTCCAGCGCAACATGCCCTTCGACTCCCTGGCCGATTTCACCCCGGTCACCGAGATCGTGAAGTTGCCGCTGGTCCTGGTGGTGAACGACGCAGAGACGGTGCGCAGCGTGGCCGAGCTGATCGCGCTCGCGCGGGCGCAGCCGGGGCGGATCTCCTACGCCTCCTCCTCGATCGGAGGGGCGCCGCACCTGGCGGGCGAGATGTTCAAGCTGATGACGCGGACGGATATCACCCACATCCCCTATCGCGGCTCCGGCCCGGCCCTGCAGGACCTGCTGGGCGGCACGGTGCAGGTGATGTTCGACAGCCTGGCCTCGGCGTCCTCGCATATCCGGCCCGGCGGGCTGCGCGCCCTGGCGGTGACCACGACCGAGCGGCTGCCCGCCTATCCCGAGTTGCCAACCGTGGCCGAGGCCGGGGTGCCGGGCTACGAGATCTCCACCTGGTACGGCATGTGGGGGCCGAAGAACCTGCCGCCCGCGCTCGCCGCCCGCATGCAGCAGGCGGTGGCGCGCGTCGTGGCGGCCACCGATCCGAAGGCGCGTTTCGCGGCCATGGGCGCCAATCCCGTCGCCAGCACGCCCGCCGATTTCGCGCGCTTCGTCGGCACCGAATATGCGCGCTGGGGCCAGCTGGTCCGCGACGCCGACATCAAGGGGGAATGATGCGCGCTCTGGTTTGCGAGTCCTGGCGGGATTTCAACGATCTCGAGCTGAAGGACTTCCCCGCGCCGCCTATGCGGCCCGGCGCCGTCCGGATCAAGATCGAGGCGGTCGGCGTCTCCTTCGCCGTGCAGCTCGTCGTCGCCGGGAAGTACCAGCGCAAGCCGCCGCTGCCCTTCGTGCCAGGAACCGAGGTGGCCGGTACCGTGCTCGAAGGCCCGCTGCCGGTGGGCACGCGCGTCTTCGCGGCGCTCGACTGGGGCGGTTTCGCCGAGGAGGTCGTGGTGGACGCGATCCATGTGACACCCATGCCGGACGGGCTGCCGCTGCCGCCCGCCGTGGCCTTCCCGATCAGCTACCCGACCGCAGCCTCGGCACTGATGTGGCGCGGCCGGGTCCAGGCCGGCGACTGGGTGCTGGTGCATGGCGCAGCGGGCGGCGTGGGGCTGGCGGGGGTGGAGATCGTGAAGGCGCTCGGCGGACGGGTGATCGCGCGGGCGGGCGCGGCCAAGCACGCGCTGCTGCACGCGCGCGGCGCCGAGGCGGTGCTGGATAGCGCGATGCCCTTCCGCGACCAGGTTCGCGAGATTACCGGCGGGGCGGGCGTTGCCTGCGTGCTGGATACGCTCGGCGGCGACATCTTCGACGACTCGCTCCGCTGCCTGGGCGATGGCGGCACGCTTGTCACGGTCGGCTATGCCGCCGGCGGTATCCCGGTGGTGCCGGCGAATATCCTGCTGTTGAAGAACATCGCGGTGGCTGGGCTGAACTGGGGCACCTATCTCGGCTGGTCGCCCGGCGACGGGCGCGAGAAGCACGCGGCGCGGGTGCGGGCGCTTTGGGATCAGCTGATGGCGTGGTGGAAGGAAGGAAAGCTGCATCCGGAAGTGCATGCGAGCTTCCCGCTGGCGCAGTTCCGCGAGGCGATGGCGGAAGTGAGCGGGCGGCGGGCGGCGGGGCGGGTGGTGCTGGTGCCTTAGCAGCTCATGCGGAGGGTCTTCACTGTCGTCTTTGCCGTGTTGGCGCTGCCTGCGTTCGCACAGGCGCCCCGCACCTCAGGCTCGATGACCAACTCCGCTCAATGCATCACGTCGCCGGCACCTTGCCTGGACTATGCCCATCCCAATCACGCCAATTGCGGAACGCGGGGCGGGCCGGGTTGCCGCAAGGCCGGCGGACAGTGCGCGGCATGGCGGGACGGATTCACGCCATCCTGCCGATCCCTGGGATCGCGACGTTAGGCGCTACTTCTTCTTCAGGAATCCCGCGAAGGCCGCCTGCGCCTCGGCCGTCCGCAGCCTTTCCCCGAAGGCCACGCGCTCCGCCGCCATCGCCTCTGCGAGCGCGGCGGCATGCGGCGCGCGGATCAGGCGCTTGGTTTCCGCGACCGAGCCGGGAGGCAGCGCGGCCAGGGTGTGCGCCATTTCCAGCGCCGCGGGCTCGACCTCGTTGTCCGGCACGGCCCGCGTTGCGAGGCCATAGGCGGCCGCCTCCGCGCCGCTGAAGGCCGCGCCCGATAGCAGCAGCCAGTTCGCCCGCGCCGGCCCGATGCGCGCGGGCAGCAGCATGGACGAACCCGCTTCCGGCACCAGCCCCAGCCGCGTGAAGGGCATCTGCAGCCGCGCCGTCTCGCTCGCCACCACGGCGTCGCAATGCAGCAGCATCGTCGTGCCGATGCCGACGGCATAGCCGCGCACCGCCGCGACGACCGGTTTCGGGAAGCCCATGATCGTCTCGAGGAAGCTGAAGGCCGCGCCGGGCTCGGTCGCGGGACGGTCGCCGACGGCCGCGAAATCCGTGATGTCGTTGCCCGCGGTGAAATCGGTGCCGCCGGCCAGGATCACCACGCGCACGCCGTCATCGGCAGCGGCCTGCATCAGGCCCTCGGCCATGGCGCCGTAGATGGCGCGGGTCAGCGCGTTCTTCTTCTCGGGACGGTTGAGGCGGATGGTGAGCAGCGCGTCCTCGCGCTCGATCAGCACGTGTTCGGACATGGTTTCCTCCAATGCGCCTTACAGCGCTGGCGCCAATAGATCAGAAGATCGCGGCGAAGGGCAGCAGGCGGATCGGCATGCCCGGCGTGAGTTCCGTCATATCCTCCGGCAATTCCGCGAAGGCATGAGACTGGGTGAGCGAGGTCAGCAGCGCCGCCCCATCGCGCGGGAATTTCTGCGCGACCATGTCCGCGCCCAGGACCACGCGCACGTACTCCCGGCGGCCCGACTTCTTGCGATAGGCGAAGCCCGAGACGGCCGTCATGCGCAGGAGCTCCTCCGGCTCCGCCCCCGCGAGGCGCAGCGCCAGCGGGCGCACCAGATGCAGGAAGGTCACCACCGCCGCCACCGGGTTGCCCGGCAGCCCCACCATCGGCACGCCGTCCACCACGCCCATCGCCGCCGAGCGGCCGGGCTTCACCGCGAGCCGCCAGAAGACCAGGCTGCCGGCGCCGGCGATGGCGGCGCGGACGTGATCCTCCTCGCCGGCCGAAACCCCGCCGGAGGTGACGAGCAGGCCCTGCGTGCCCGCCGCCTCGCGCAGAGCCCGAACCGTGGCCTGGGGATCGTCGGGCAAGATGCCGAGATCGGTCACCTGGACCGGAAGCGCGGCCAGCATGGCCATCAGGGTGAAGCGGTTGCTGTCGTAGGTCTGCGCCGGTCCCAGCGGCACGCCGGGCGAGGCCAGCTCGTCCCCGGTGGAGAACACCCCCACGCGCAGGCGCGGCCGCACCGGAAGCGTCGCAAAGCCGAGCGCCGCCGCCAGCCCAACTTCCGGTGCGCGGAGCCTGTGGCCGGCGGCCAGCGCCTCGGCGCCCTCGGCCACGTCCTCGCCGGCGGGACGGGCGTTAGCATGGCGGTGCAGGCCGGGCGGCAGCAGCAGGGCGTCGCCGTCGAGCTGCGCGTCCTCCTGCATCATCACGGTATCGGCGCCCTCGGGCATGGGCGCGCCGGTGAAGATGCGCGCCGCCGTGCCGGGCCGCACCGCCAGCCCCGAATGACCCGCCGCGACACGGCCCGCCAGGACCAGCCGCGTTTCGCCCGCCGCCGATAGGTCCGCGTGGCGAAAGGCGTAGCCGTCGACCGCCGAGTTGAAGAAGGGCGGCAGCGGCGTGGCGGCCACCAGCGGGCGGGCTAGCACACGGCCCAACGCAG
The DNA here is from genome assembly GCA_028291455.1 of Rubritepida sp. Taxonomy (GTDB): domain Bacteria; phylum Pseudomonadota; class Alphaproteobacteria; order Acetobacterales; family Acetobacteraceae; genus Roseococcus. The sequence goes on from JAQGHY010000170.1 coordinate 28,682, forward strand.
CCAGCAGCGGCACTGTTTCCTCGCCCGGCAGCGGCGCCACGCGCTCCAGGATCAGCGCCTGCGCCGCCTCCACCGAAAGCACCGGTCCACCGAAGGCGAAACAATCATCCGAAAGCTGGGCCATCCGGCGAGGTTACAGCCGATCCCCGGCGAGGCGTAGCGCGGCATCGGCAATGGCCTCGATATCGTCCAGGGCGACGGCAAAGGGCGCGCCCTCGGGCGGTGCGACATCGGCCGCCACGGCGTGGATCAGTGGATCGTCGGGGTAGAGCCAGGGCTTGCCGGCCTCGGCGCGATGGACCTCGATCTTCGGCAGAACCTCGCGCTTGAAGCCCTCGACGATCACGAGATCGACCGGGCTGAGCTGGGCCAGCAATTCCTCCAGCGGAGGCTCGGGTGCGCCGCGCAGCTCCGTCATCAGCGCCCAGCGATTGGCCGAGGAAACCAGCACCTGCGCCGCCCCGGCCTGGCGATGCGAAAAACTGTCCTTGCCGGGTTGGTCCACGTCGAAGGCGTGGTGCGCGTGCTTCACCGTGGAGACGGAAATCCCCCGCCCGATCAGGCAGGGGATCAGCCGCGTCAGCAGCGTCGTCTTCCCCGCCCCGCTCCAACCCGCGAGGCCGATGATGCGCATCTTCGAAGGCCGGTCGTTCATCGGCCCTGGCAATCAGTCACCGGCGGGCCGGGTTCCCGTTGGGGTAACGATCCGGTGCGCCTCGGCCAGTTCTTCCTCGACCCAGATCGAATGGTGCTGCTTCGCCCAGGCGAGATCCACCTGGCCGGTGCTCATCGCATCGATGGCGCCTTCCATGCCGATCGTGCGGAGGTAGATATGCGCCAGCATCGCCGCGACCATCAGCACCGCGAGGATACCGTGCACCATCTGCGCCATCTGCATGTCCACGAAGCCGATGGTCGCCGAGAACGGGAAGATGAGGAAATAACCCGAGACGGCAACGAAGCCGCCGCCCAGGACGGTGATCCAGAACACCAGCTTCTGCCCCGCATTGAAGCGTGCCGCGGCCGGATACCCCTTGCCGATCAGCCCGCCGCCCATCCTCAACCAGGCAATGTCGCCCCGATTGGGGATGCTATGGCGCACCCAGAGCAGCAGCATCACCACGAGGCCGAGCGTGAAGGGGACGGCGATGTATTCATGCACGAGGGCGCCGTACCGCGCGACGGAGAAAAAGGCGTCCGGCCCGATCATTGGCAGCAGCAGGTGCCGGCCGAAGGTTACGTTGAGCCCGCTCAGCGCCAGCAGGATGAACGAGGCCGCGACCATCCAGTGGTTCGCGCGCTCCAGCAGGTTGAAGCGTTGCAGCGTGCGGCCGGTAGGGCCACCGTCGATCATGATGCGCCCGCGCGCCAGGTAGAAGACGATCAGCAGGAGCAGGATACCGCCGACAGACACGCCGCCGACCCAGGCGAGGGTCTCATCGTGGAAGATCCGCCATTCCTGGCCCCCAGGCTGGGTCGGCATGGAGGTGCCGCCCTGCAGGGCTGGCTCACCAGCCGAAAGCGGGGCGCGTTCGATGACGAGCGGCTGCTCGACCGTCGGCATGGCGGGCGCGGCGTCCGGCTGCTGCTGCGCCATGACGGGCGCGCTCAGCAGCATGGCGGTCAAGGCGAGGGTGAGCAGGCGCATCGAGATTCCACCGTCGGCAGCACCCGGATCAGCGGCTGGGGCTTCCGGTTCGTCCTTGTAGTTAGGCGTATCCGTCCGGTCCAGCTTCAGGGGATTTCGCTGCCGCTGCCGCCCCGCCGCAGTGATCCGACAGCAACCCCATATCCCGCTCCGCATGGCAGGCCACGAAGCGCCCCGGCGCCTTCGGATCGGGCAGGGTCTGCAATCCGGTATCAGCATAGACGCGCAGATATTGCGGCCCCAGCCCGACGAAGGCCGCGCGCGCCCCGTTGCGCTCGCACAGGTCCCGGAAGCGCCAGATGGCCGAGACCGCATCGCGCGCATCGCCCGCCGGGTCGCCATGGCCGATCCAGATCGCCGGGCCGCGGGTGAAGGCGAAACCGGCACGTCCGCCTTCGCCCCAGAGCACGCCGTCGGCCATGGCGGGCAGCGTGCCGCCCAGCGCGGCGAGGCGCCCGCGTGCCATGGCGTCATAGGGCTCGGGCCGGATGCGCGCGGGGCGCAGCAGCCGGGTGAGGCCCGCCAGCAGCAGCAGCACGGTGATGCCGACCGCGAAGCGGAGCTGGATCGGCGGCCCCTGCGTCAGGACCACCTCCCACCAATAGGCGTCCTGCAGGCGGCTCGCATTGGCAAAGAGCGCCACCACCATCCCGCTGATCGCGACCGCGGCGAGCGGCAGCAGCATCTCCTGCGAGAGCGGTTCGGCGCGCAGCCGGCTGTTGCGGTAGAAGGCGGCCTTCATCGGGGCCAAGATTGCCGCCACGATAAGGAAGAGGCCCCAGGTCCACCACGCCTCCTGGCGCAACCAGGCGATGAGCGCGCCCATGCCGAGCAGCACCAGCGCGCCGCCCCAGGCGATGTTCAGCCGCCGTGCCAGTCCGAAGGACATCACCAGCAGCAGCGACCCCACGATCGAGGCGCCGAACTGCGAGGCGATCGCCGCCTCGTAGCCCGCCCAGGCCTTGAGCTCGTCCACCGGCAGCGAGCCCAGGAAGATCAGCAGGGCACCGCCCAGCGCCACGAGCCCGGACAGGATCGGCACCTCCAGCGGCATGGCGCCGCTGCCCGCCACGGTGAAGCGGGAGAGCGCCGCGCGGCGCTGGCCGATCTCGAAGCCCGCGAAGAGCGTGCCGGCGATGAAGAGCGGCACGATGTAGTAGTAGAGCCGGAAGACCAGCAGCGCCCCCACCACCTCGGCCGCGCCCATATAGGGGCTGAGGCCGATGATGATCGCGCCGTCGAAGACGCCGAGGCCCCCGGGCACATTGGCCACGATGCCCGCGGAATAGGCGGCGAG
>JAQGHY010000352.1 GCA_028291455.1 Rubritepida sp.
GCCGACCGCGATCAGGAGATGCGTCAGCTCCGGCGCCTGCGCCTCCCATTCCAGCGCCACTGTGCCCTGGCCCGCCAGCACCTCGGGCTGGTCATAGGCATGCACGATGAGCGCACCGGTCTCGGCCGCCCGGGCCTCGCTTGCCTGGCGGGCCTCGTCGTAGGTGGCGCCGCCGACCACCAGCCGCGCGCCGAAGCCGCGGATGAGCGCGCGCTTGGCCTCGGCCGCTATCTCGGGCACGAAGATTTCGGCCGGGACACCCAGGCTCTGCGCCGCCGCGGCCACGGCCGCGCCGTGATTGCCCCCGGAAGCCGCGATCACGCCCGCTGGCCCCGCACCGGCTGCACGCATCCGATTGAAGGCGCCGCGAGCCTTGAAGCTTCCGGAGAGTTGCAGCATTTCCAGCTTCATGACGCCCCATCCCGGAAGCGTCAGCAAAGGCGTCTGGCGGATGTCGCCCGCGATGCGGCGGGCGGCGGCGGCGATGTCGGATCGATCTGGGAGCATGGCTTCTTGGTGCCGCGAGGGCGCTCTTTCAAGCAAGCCCCAATCCTGCCATAAAGGTAACCTGTTGAAACATTTTGGCGGCCCGCATGTTCCTGCACGGAAGCTGTGCGGCCTTGAATGGCGATGCTGTTCTGCTTCTCGCCCCCCCGGGCGGCGGCAAGTCGGACCTGCTGCTGCGCCTGATCGGGCGTGGCTGGGTTCTGGTGGCGGATGATCAAGTGATGCTGGAGGCGGATCAAGGCGGATTGCAGGCGTCTCCCCCCGCGGCCCTTGCCGGGCGGATGGAAGTCTACGGCCTCGGCCTGCTCACCGGCCTGCCTTGGCGACCGGCACCGCTCCGCCTCGCCGCCCGCCTCGTCGCTCAACCCGATCTTCCCCGCCTGCCCAAACCCGAGACTTGGCAAGCGCTCGGAATCACCCTGCCGCTGCTGAGCATGAACGCCGCCGCCGCCTCCGCCCCCGACTTCCTCGCCTGCGCCCTCGGCGCCCTCGACGGAAAACTCACCCTGAATTGCGGAGCCTTCACCGCGTGAACGCCGAAGCCCGGCCCTTCGTTCTGGTCACGGGCATGTCGGGCGCGGGCAAGGCATCCATTCTGCGCGTGCTGGAGGATCTGGGCTTCGAGACGGTGGACAATCCGCCGCTGGCCATCCTCGATGCCCTGGTCGAAGAAGGCTCTGGCCCGATCGCCGCGGGGATCGACACGCGCACACGCGGCTTCGAACCCGGCCTGGCGCTCGCCACCATCGAGCGGCTGCGAAAACGCCCCGGCATCGCCCCCGCCCTCGTCTACGCCACCGCCGAGGAGGATGTGCTCCTCCGCCGCTACACCGAGACGCGCCGCCGCCACCCGCTGGCCCCCGGCGGCCCGCTCGGCACCCGCATCCAGGACGGCATCGCCCGGGAGGCCGCGCTGCTTGGCCCGCTGCGCGAGGCGGCCGACCTGCTGCTCGATACCTCGAACCTGCCTTTGCCGGAGCTGCGCCGCATCATCGAGGCGCGCTTCCGCCCCGAGGGCGCGCCGGGCATCAGCATCGCGATCCAGTCCTTCGGCTTCCCCAAGGGGCTTCCCCGCGACGCCGACCTGGTCTTCGACCTGCGCTTCCTGGCCAACCCGCATTACGACCCGGTGCTGAAGCCGTTGACCGGGCGGGACCCCGCGGTGGCCGAATACGTCGCCGCCGACCCGGATTTCCCGGGCTTCTGGACCCGGCTGACCGGCTTCATCGAACCATTGCTGCCGCGCTACGTCGCCGAGGGGAAGAAATATCTGACGATTGCAATGGGTTGCACGGGCGGCCGCCACCGTTCCGTCTTCGTGGCGGAAAAGCTCGCAGCCCATCTCCGGCAGCAGGGCTGGCGTGTGGACCTTGCGCATCGGGAATTGGGTCCGACGCATGATATGAGCAGCGCCGCCAATGCCAACGTGCCCCCCGGCGCGAGCAAGGCCGAGCCCTCCCTTACCGAAACGGACCCGACTTCCACCCCCATGTCTAATCTCGCGAATTCTGAATCATGATCGGCCTCGTGCTCGTCACCCATGGCAGGCTCGCGCTTGAATTGCGCCATGCCCTGGAGCATGTGGTCGGTCCCCAGCGGGCCGTCGCCACGGTCTGCATTGGGCCGGAGGACGATATGGAAGGCCGCCGCGCCGATATCCGCGCCCGCATCGCCGATGTGGACCAGGGCGATGGCGTCGTGCTACTGACGGACATTGCCGGCGGTACGCCCTCCAACCTCGCCTTCTCGCTCTGCGATCACAAGAACGTGGAGGTCATCGCCGGCGTGAACCTTCCCTTATTGGTTAAACTCGCCAAGATACGCGGCAGCGAGCCGCTGGCCGAGGCGGTGGACCACGCGGCAAAGGCCGGCCGCAAATACATCACCGCCGCGAGCGATCTCCCCAATGGTAGCGGCTTTCCCCCCAAGCCCCCCGAAAGCGGAAATGCGTCATGAATGAATGGCCCCAGGAATCCGAAAGCGTGCCGCATCTCGCGTCCGCCGCCGATTCGCCGCCGCTCGAACCCGAGTGCGGCTGCGGCGGTGACGGCATGGTGCTGCGGCGCACGATCAAGATCGTGAACACGCGGGGGCTGCACGCGCGCGCGGCCGCCAAGCTGGTCGCGTTGGCCGAACGCTACTCCGCCTGCCTCAACCTCTCCCGCGCCGGACAGTCGGTGCCGGCCTGCTCCATCATGGGGCTGATGATGCTGGGCGCCGGCCAAGGTAGCGAAGTGACGCTGGAGGCCGAGGGTTGGGATGCGCGCGAGGCGCTGGATGCGGTGGCCGGGCTGATCGAAGCCGGCTTCCATGAAGACTGATTCGGCCGCCAAACCCGAATCACGGCTCGCGGACCCCGCGCGCCGCGCCGGCCGTATGCCCAAGCCCGCCGAGGCGCGCCTTCGTGGCATCGCCGTCTCGCCGGGCATCGTCATCGGACAGATCTACGACACCACCGAAGCGCCCGCGGAAGCCGAGCGCCGCAGCATCTCCGCCGACCACGTCGAGGCCGAGCGCACCAAGCTGCTGGATGCCGCCGCCTTTTCGCGCAAGCAGGTCGCCAAGCTCAAGACCCGCCTCTCCGTCCTGCCCGAGGAGGCGCAGGAGGAGCTGGAGCCGCTGCTCGACGCCTATATCCTCATGCTCGGTAATTCGCGGCTGCTGCGCGGTGCCCGCAAGCGCATCGGCGACGAGCTGCTTTCCGCCGAAACCGCCGTGCAGGACGAGGCCGAGGCCATCGGCCAGGCCATCCTCGCCGCCAAGGGCGACGACAAGGCCGGGCTGAACCGCCGTGCCGGCGAGGTGCGCGAGATCGCCCGCCGTCTGACGCGCAACCTGACCGCCACGCCCTTCCGCACCCTCAAGGGCATCCCCACCGGCGCCATCCTCATCTGCGACGAGCTGACGCCGGCCGACGCGGCGCTGCTGGAGCCCGGCCGCGTCGCTGCGGTCGCCACCGAGGAGGGCGGAGCCGACGGCCACACCGCCATCATGCTCCGCGCCCTCGGCATCCCCGCGATCCTGGGCTGCCATGGCCTGACCGCCGCCGCCCGGCGCGGCGACATCGCGATGCTGGACGGCGTCGCCGGCGTCATCGCCCTGCATCCCGAGCCGGCGACGCTCGCCAAGGCCAAGGAGGGCCTCGCCGCCCAGGCCAAGGAACGCACCCGCCTCGGCAAGCTGCGCCGCCTGCCGGCCGAGACCACCGACGGCCAGCTGGTGGAGCTGCAGGCCAATCTGGAAATCCCCGCCGAGTTGCCGCTGATCGCCCAGGCCGGGGCGCAGGGGATCGGGCTTCTCCGCACCGAGTTCCTCTTCATGAACCGCGAGGACCTGCCCGACGAGGACGCCCAGGTCGAAGCCTATCGCACGATCGTCGAGGCCATGGGGCACGACCCCGTGACCATCCGCGTGCTCGACTGGGGCGGCGAGAAGGACATGGCGGCGCTGGCCCAGGGCGTGCCCGTCGCGACCGGACCGAACCCGGCACTCGGCCTGCGCGGCATCCGGCTTCTGCTGAAGCGGCCGGAGCTTTTGGAGGAGCAGTTCGCCGCCATCCTGCGCGTCGCCCATCTCGGCAATGTCCGCATCCTGCTGCCCATGGTCACCGTGCCGGCCGAGGTGGCCCAGGCGCGCGAGATCTACGAGCGCGTCGCCCGCCGCCTGCGCCGCCGCGGCGAGACCCTGCCCGAAAAGCTGCCGCCGCTGGGCGCGATGATCGAGACGCCCGGTGCCGCGCTGGCCGCCGATGCCATCGCGCTAGAGGCGGATTTCTTCGCCATCGGCACCAATGACCTCGCCATGTACACCCTCGCCGTGGACCGCGCCGAGATCGACGTGGCGCATCTCTACGACCCCTTGCATCCGGCCGTGCTGCGGCTGATGCAGTTCGCGACCGAGGCGGCCCTGCGGCTGCGCATGCCGGTCAGCGTCTGCGGCGA
>JAQGHY010000001.1 GCA_028291455.1 Rubritepida sp.
AGGCCGCGAGTGTCACGGTGGACAGCAGCAGCACCCCAATCGTGGAGACGGATTTACGGAAAGCCGGATTTACGGCTTGTGGGATCGTTGGCTGGCTCATTGCCCCAACTCCTTGGACCAGTTGATGGCATTGACGAAGACGCCGAGCGGGTTACGGCGCAGGCGCTCGGCGTCGCGCGGTGGCTGAATCACGACGGTTAGGATGGCGGTCCAGCGCTCGGTGCTGGCGATCTGCCCGTTCTCGTAGCGGCGCTCGGTCCAGGCAACGCGGAACGAGTCTGGTGAAGCCCGGATGACCGACGAGACTTCGACACTGACCTGCTGCTTGCCGACGCGCGCAAATGGGCCGTTGGAGCGCGCATAGTCGTTGAGAGCCACGGACCCGCGGTCGGTCGTGAACTCGTAGGCCCGCAGCCAGTTCTGGCGGACGATAATTGGATCAGCGGAAATGGAGCGGACCTGTTCGACAAAGCGCGCTAGGTGAAAGGCGATTTGCGGGTCGGTCGGCCGATAGTCGGCGGTAGCAGGCTCGACCGCGCGGGCCTCGCCCGTGTCATCCACTTCAACCACCCAGGGCACGACGGTACCGCGCGCCGACTGCCAGACAAGGGCGCTGGCGAAGCCGGCCGAGAGGACGAGGCAGCCGAACGCCATGAGCCGCCAGTTCCGGGCCTGCACGCGGGCTGAGCCGATGCGATCGTCCCACACCTGGGCCGCGCGCTGATAGGGTGTTTCGGGTTCCGGCATCTTGCCGTAATGGGCGGCCGGTCGCTTGAAGAAGGTCATGTGCGGTCTCTTTCGGAAAGGCTGACTGAGGCGCCGCCACCATGGTTGTCGCCAGAGCGGACGGCGTGCGCGGCGGCGGTGACGCCATGGCTCATGGACTGGCTGTGGCGCATGCGGTGGGCCCAGGCCGGTGGGCTGGCGGATGAAGAGGGCGATGCAGGAGGCTCCGAGGTGCCGCCGACGGTGCCCATCGAGGACGAGCCGCCGGTAGCCGCGAAGGCGGAACTGCCGCCGGAATCGAGGGCGGACCCTAGGCTTTCGGAGACGCGCGCCGCCGCGCGCTTGAGCGGGGAGGCTGCTGCTCCGCCGGCGGCACGGGCTACACCGCCAAGGCCCGCGACAACGCCAGCGGAGCCGGATCCACCGGCCGACGCCAGCGAATAGGCGGCAGAAGCGCCACCAGCGAGTGCCGCGCTGCCACGCGTCGCGGCGGCGCCTACCGATAGGGCTGCCTGTCCGCCCCTCGCGGCCAGCATGGCACCGCCGCCCGCGGCGACGGCAGCACCGGCAACCGCGAGGCCGGTTCCGACCGCGGCGCCCGCACTGAGCTGCGGACCACCGCTTACGATGCCGTTGGCGATGCCCGGCCCGAATATGCCGAGCCCCAGCAGCGAGAGCGCGGCCAAGACGATGGCCATGGCATCGTCGATGGTCGGCTGCTCGCCGCCGAAGCCGGCGGTGAACTCGCCGAAGAGGGTCGAGCCGATGCCGATGATGACGGAAAGGACCAGGATCTTGATGCCGGAGGAGATGACGTTGCCGAGGACACGCTCGGCCATGAAGGCCGACTGGCTGAAGAGACCAAATGGGATCAGGACGAATCCGGCAAGCGTGGTCAGCTTGAATTCTATGAGGGTGACGAAGAGCTGGATGCTCAGGATGAAGAAGGCGAGCAGGACGAGAACCCAGGCGATCAGGAGGCAAATGATCTGGAGGAAGTTTTCGAAGAAGGCCCAGTAGCCGGAAAGCTCGGCGATCGCTTCGAGCAATGGGCGGCCAGCGTCGAACCCGGTCTGGGCGACGCGACCGGGGCGCATGAGATCGGCGACCGAGAAGCTGGTCCCCGATGCCATCAGGCCAAGCCCGGCAAAGCTGTCGAAGATGATCCGGGCCAGGCCGTTCCAATTGCCGATGAGGTAGGCAAAGACGCCGACGAAGATCGTCTTCTTGACGAGGCGCGCGATGATGTCCTCGTCGGCGCCCCAGGCCCAGAACAGGGCGGCGAGCGTGATGTCGATGACGATCAGCGTCGAGGCAATGAACGCCACCTCGCCGCCCAAGAGGCCAAAGCCACTGTCGATGTAGGAGGTGAAGACCTCGAGAAAGCGATCGATGACGCCGGCGCCTTCCATGGCTTAGTTCCCTGCTGATGGCGAGAGGAAGCGGCGGCGGTTCTCATCCCACGCGGCAAGGCATGCGGCGTCGCGTGTTGCGGCCTCGCCCAGCTGCCGGCAGCGTCTGAGGGTCTCGCGCAGGGGATCGGGGCGCGATGTCTCGGTAGTGGTGGGCGGAGAAGATTGCGGGCCGGACGAGTTCTCATCGCGCACGAGTGGGATCGCTACGGCCGTGACGGCGACAGCGACAGCGACAATGATGACCGCCGCAAGGCGTGCGAAAACCCATCCGTCCATGATCACCCCCCTCCGGTCAGCTCAGTTGCCGCCTCAAAAACATCTGGGCGTTGCCGGGCTGGTAGGCGGCGCCGGGCTCGAGGAAGCGGCGCCGCTGCTCGCGGCCCTGTTCAGCCGCGGCGGCCTGCTCGGCGGCCGACAGCGCATCGGCCCGACCATTGGCAGCGAGCAGTGCCGTCAGATCGGTGAGCTGCTGGGCCTGCAGGGCAAGGATCTGATTGCCGGCCTGGGTCGCCTGGAGCGCGCCGGTCGCGCCCTGACTTTCTCCAACCAGATTGGAGAGCTCCGCACGCTGTGTCTCGATATTGCCGACCACGCCGGCCTGGACGCGCATGGCATCCTGCAAGGCGCCGACGGTGTTGCCCCAGCGTTCGCGCGCCAGCTCGACAAGCTGCTGGTCGGATGCGGTGAGATCCATGTTGGCGTATTGCTGGGAGAAGATCTGATCGACCTGCTGCACGTCGAAGGCGATCCGCTGTGCCTCCCCAAGGAGCTGTTGGGTGCGCTGGACCGACTGCTGGATTTGCTGGAGCGAGGAATAAGGCAGGCTTGCAAGATTGCGCGCCTGGTTGATCAGCATCTGGGCCTCGTTCTGAAGCGAGGCGATCTGATTGTTGATCTGCTCCAGCGCCCGAGCCGCCTGCACAATGTTCTCGGCATAGTTGGACGGGTCGAACACGATGTCGCCGAAGCCGAACAGGGCATAGGCGGGTGTGACGACGATGGGGGATAAGGCCAGAGGCACGGAGAGCATGGTGGTAGCGAGAAGGACGGCGCGCATGGGCGATTGAATTCGGGTCATGGGGAAATCTCCGGGTTGGGGTGAGTTGGTGCCGCTGCGGGGGCGGCGAGATTGGTGAGATCGGGGATGAGATCCGCCGCCCAGACGAGGCCGTGGGCGCGCAGCCACGCGTCGAGGAAGCCCTCGCGCCCGTACTCGGCCAGGACCTCCTCGATCCGGGCATGATCGGACTTGGCG
>JAQGHY010000037.1 GCA_028291455.1 Rubritepida sp.
CGGCCGCCTGGTCGAGCGGGATGCCATGGGGCGCCGGACCGGGACGGTCGAGCGCGGCTCGGGCGACCAGCTTATCCGCCGGGATGCCATGGGCCGGCGGACCGGCACCATCGATCGGCGGCGCTGAGGCGATGAAGGTGCGCTACCGCGTCTACGAACCGGGGCAGCCTGAGCGATCGGCGGAAGCCGAACTGCCGCCGCGGCCCGGCCTCGACCAACTGAAAGCGGTGATCATGCCGCTGCTTGGCTGCGAGCAGATGGAGCACGTCTGGGTGCTTTGGGAAGGCCGGCAGGCCGATATGTTCGTGGACGAGACCGGGGTGCTCAAGGGTCTGCCGGAGAACCAAGTGGCTTCGGCCATCTACCGCGCGGCCTTCCTGCGCCGAAACCCTGGCGCCAACCCCAATGCCCTGCCGGCGATCCATGGGACGGCGGTGCTGTTCGAAAGCCAGGTGTGGTGGTGAGCGGCGTCCTGGCTGTTCCGCACGACCCGGGCGGCAAGGTGAAGCTGCCGATGCTGATCGGCATGCGCGGCGGCGCCGAATTCTGCGGCGGTGACGGCGGCGCGGGTGACGCCTACCGGCCCATTCTTTGGCGCCGCTGGGGCGCCGAGAATGCGCCGCCGGCGCTGTTCATAGGCATGAACCCAAGCACCGCTTCGGGCGAGGTCGACGACCCCACGGTTCGCCGCGAGATCACTCGGTGCATGGGCTGGGGCATCAAGGCCTATGTGAAGTGCAATGTCTCGGACTACCGGGCCACCGACCCGAAGGCGCTCCGGTACGCCTCGCCGCTCAGCAGCGCCCGGAACCTGCCGACGATCCTGGATTGGGCGGCACGGGCCGAGCGGGTGGTGCTGGCATTTGGTGCCTTGCCGCCGCCGATGCGGCTGCTGGCGCTGGACATGGTGGCGGCCCTGCGGGCGAACGGCGTGCGGCTCATGTGCCTTGGCCTGACCGCCGATTTGAGCCCGCGGCATCCGCTCTACCTCCGCGGCGATGCGCCGCTGGTCGAATGGCCGGGATGGAGGGAACCGCATGTCGATTGATGGCGGCAAGCCCATGGAACGGACAGAGAACGCGGCGCCGGGGTTCGGCGCTATGACTTCGGGCTTGCCCGAAGGGGGCGGCCTGATTTCTCGGGATATCGACGCATGAGCGACACCTTCACGCCGCCGCACGGCATGGGCCTTCGTCCGGACACCCCGGACCGGAGGGACCGTGCGCTTTACCAGGCGGTGCCCAACATCGACCAGTTGCCTCCCTCGGCCGACAACGAGGGGCGCCTGCCGCCTGTGATGGACCAGGGGGCCACTGGCGCTTGCACCGGCTACAGCGGCGCGGCGCTGGCCTACAGCGTCATGGTGCGGGATGGGCACCTTCGCCCGTTCGTGCCGAGCCCGGTGTTCATGTACCGGGAGGCCCGGGTGCTGGGTGGCTACGTCGAGGACGACGGCGGCGCCGAGATCCGCAATGTCTGGAAGGCCGCGAACAAGACAGGCCTGCCGCCGATGAGCATCCTGCCGCCGCGGCTCGGCCCGAAGGACTTGGCGGACGCCCAGACCGGCATCTTCCCCGAGAAGTCCATCTGGCGCCGTCAGCCTCCGCCATCGGCCTATGCGGATGCCGAGCGTCGGCAAGCGGTCAGCTACTTCCGCCTGGATACGCTCAACGATCTGCTGAAATGCCTAGCCGATGGCTGGTGCGCGCAGGTCGGGATCACGCTGTTCCGGTCGCTCTATGGCGATCGGGGGCCGGTCTACGACGTGCCCGATCCGGCACCGAACGAGCGCGCCCTGGGCGGCCACGCCGTCTGTGCCTTCGGGTACGACAAGGCGAGGCAGCGGGTGCTGATCCGCAATTCCTGGGGCGCCGATGCCCACGAGGGAAAGCCAAACTTCACCATCTCGTTCGACTACGTCCGGCGCTTCTCGTCGGACACATGGTCGGCGCGCCTGATCGAAGGGGGGAAGCCCGCAGCATGAGCGACGTCTCCGAACGGGAGGGGGCGCCGGCGGCGCCATCCTCCATCACCGAAGCAGACGTCTTCGCCGCGCTGTTCGCGGGCGCCCACGGCCGCGGGCCGGCGACGGCAGCGGACCGGCAGATCGGCGAGCGCATGCGCGCCCATGCCGACCGCCTGGGCTGGGCGCTGCTGCCGAAGGACCGCCACTGATGGCCGCCGAGTACGATGAGGTCGGGCGGGAGGCGGCGAAGCGCCTGTTCCGCGAGGCCGTGGAGGCGGCCGGAGGCGTTTGTGCCTTCGCTCGGCTGCACGGTCGCTCGGCTGGCACGATCAGCGATGCTTATGCCGACTGTCGCCCGGACCGCATCAGCACGCGGGAGATCAGCGACGAAATGCTGGCCCTGGCCGGCGCTGCCTCTGTGAAGCGGTACATCGTTCGGCGGCAGCCGAAGGCACCGCCCGCGCCGATGGCGGAGGCCACAGCATGATCGAGGTGCTGACGGTCCCGTTCACCTCGGCCGCCGAGGCGTGGATCTGGACCATGCAGGCGCTGGTTGCGCGGCGTGAAGGAGGTCGGGTCGATCCTGGCGCTCGGCCATGCGAGCCCGACGACGTGGTGAAGGTGCTGGATCGGCTTTACCGCAATCGGCGCATCACCCTGCAGCACGCCCGGGTGCTTCGTGTCTGGGGCGAGCGCGGCCTGGCGCCCGACGACAATCATCCGGGCGAGGCACGGCTTTGGACCGAGGCGACGCATGCCTTGGACTGGCCGCTGCGCGTGAAGGGCATCGTGAAGGGAGGGAGCCAGTGAGCGATCTGCGGACCACCGTGACTATCAGCCGGCCTGGCGGCGCTCAGGTCACCACCACCCTTGACCATTTGCAGAAGGTTGCGCGCATGTCTGAGGCGGAAATGAGCCGGGCTCGCCAGGCGGCGGACCCCGACCCGGAGGTTGGCGGCATCGCCGTCGACCGGCTGCGCTCCATCATCGAGCGGATCGAGCGGCTGGATGAGGAGCGCAAGGCTCTCTCCGGCGACATCAAGGATATCTTCGCCGAAGCGAAGTCTGCCGGCTTCGACGTGAAGGTCGTTCGCACGCTGCTTTCGCTGCGGAAGAAGGAGCCGGCCGAAGTGGAAGAGCAGGAGACGCTGCTCGACCTGTACCGTCGCGCGCTGGGGATGTAGCCCGATGGCGAAGCGCCCAAAGTATGGCCCCACCACGCTGGTCGAGTGCTCCCGGCCCGGTTGCGATGTGCTGTTCGGGATGGCGCGGAACGAGATCGTCAATTCGGATGGTCGGCGACGGTATTGCTGCATGCAATGCGTAACCATTGACCGATCTGAGGCAAGGGCAGCGCGGGACGCAGAAGCCGCGCAACGCAAGGCTTTGGAGAGGGAAGCAGCTCGCGCCGCACGGAATACGGCTCGGACAGCGGCAGCTTCGGCCAAGGCATCAGCGGCGGCCGAAGCTGCGGCGGCGGTGAGGGCGGCTGCGGTTGAGGCGGCCCGTGCCGCGGAGGCAAGGGCCGCCGATGCTCGGGAGGCGGAAAGCATCACGCGCAGCCGAGTGCGCGCAGCGGCCGAAGGTGCGGCTGGTGCGATCCTGGCCGCAGCTGAGGCCGCAGCAGCCGCAGGAGCCGACCCGTCCCGGGTGCTCGCTGCCGCGGAAAGGTTGGTGAAGACCCTTTCGGCCCGGCCTGCCGAAGCCGGGGATGGAGCGGACACCGAACGGACGGCGCGAGCCGCATAGCGATAGGGGCGAGCAAGTGACCGAATGCAAGACCTGCCGCTTCTGGAGCAGCCTGATCGCTCAGTCCCGCACTGGCGGGCCGACTTTCGCGCTCTGCCTTGAGCCGTCACAGCCCCAGGTTATGCGGCCCGGCAGCCACGTCTGCCGCGCATGGCAAGACGCTCCCTACGGATCCGTAGACGAGCCTTGCGACGAACCGAACCCATATTTCGAAGGGATGCAGCCTTGAAGATCAAGCAGATCCTGGATCAGCACCGTCGTGACTTCACCGCCATTTTCGAGTGCGAGCACTGCGAGGCTACGGACAAGCTGCGTGGGTACGACGACGACAATTTCCACGAGCATGTTGTACCGGCCATGACCTGCAAGGCTTGCGGGAAGAAGGCTCCTGCCGAATACCGCGCTCTCCGGACAAAGCATCCCGCCGGTGCGGTTCTGTAAGGGATCCAGCTATGCCCTGTGTGGAAGCCGCCAAACTGGATGCCAGCCCCCTCGAATACCGGCCAGGGAAGTGGCTGGTTAGCTGCACCAATGGCCGGCGCAACCGCCACGTCGATCTGGACGCAACGTGCTGGTACGAGGCGCGCTTCCTTGCTCCCCTCGAGGCTGGCGGCGAGTTCCAGCAATGGGATGTGGTGGGAGCGAAGATGATGCCCCCGGTAAAGGCTGAGCCTGCGGGTTGGAAGGCGTCCATCATTGGTGGCGAGGAGGAGTAACAATGAGCACCGTCAACGATATCGAAGCAGCACGCTTGGACGCAGCCGAGGCTGAGGCCAAGAGGTTCCTCAAGCGGTTGGCCGATTTGCGGGCTGCCCGAAAGGCGGATCCCGGCACGCACCCGCGCGAGAGTGGTGCGATGAAACGGGCGAGCCTGGACCTGACCCGCGCGCTCGCCGATGTGCGGCGGTCGCCGTACTCGACCTGACCTTCAAACCAGGGAGCCACAGCATGAACCGCTGGCGTATCACAATCCAAGCCTGGCCGTACTCCACCGGAAGCGGCGCCGCCACCGACCAGAAAGCAGCGGGCGAGCGCGAGCAGAATTTCTATGTGGATGCCTCCGATATCCGGCTGGCAATGAAGATGGCTGAGTGCATCGCCAGCGGCATTGAAGCGAACCCAGCTGTTTGGCAGGCGCCGATCGTCGGGGTTCAAGTCGAGCGCGACGTGGTTGTGCGCGCGGATCCTTCGTAGGCCCTGAACCAGAGGAGCCCCCACATGGGTGACCTAACCGACCGCAAGAATGCCAAGATGGATGCCGACTTGGCGTTCAGTCCGCCTGCCCAAGACGGGCCCTCCCCGCTCCCTGCGACACCAGCCAGTAAGTGGCGCGCGGATGGGGATCCAGATCCGCACGGACGCCGCTACGACTGCGAGCGGGCCGCGCTGGTGATGGGGCACCTGACCGACGACCAACTAGCGAACGCCATGTTCCTCTGCGACCACCGCACGAGTTTCGACAGCATGTCCTATCTGACTGCTGCGAAGGACCGCATCCGCTGGCTCTCGCGCGCTCTGGCTCAGGCGTCCCTAAAGCCTGAGACATTCCAGGCTCGCGTTATCCGATGGATACGGCATTGCTTCGGCGCCGAAGTCGCCGCGGATAAGGTCGAGCGCAACCACCGGTTCCTTGAGGAAGCGTTGGAGTTAGTTCAGGCCGGCGGCTGCACCGCGAGCGAAGCGCACCAGCTTGTCGACTATGTATTCGGCCGCCCGGTTGGCGAGGTGCCGCTTGAGGTTGGTGGGGTGATGAACACCCTGGCAGCCCTCTGCACTGCCCATGGCGTTGACCTTGACGCAGCGGCGGAGACGGAACTGGCGCGGGTCTGGGTCAAGTCCGATGCCATCCGCGCGAAATGGCTGGCGAAGCCGA
>JAQGHY010000057.1 GCA_028291455.1 Rubritepida sp.
CCGCTCGGTCTTGCCGACGCCGGAAAAGACGATGGCCGAGGCCGGAACGCCAGCGGCCCGAGCCGCCCGCAGTTCGCCCTCGCTGACGACATCGGCCCCCAGCCCCTCCTGGGAAAGCAGGTTCACCACGGCGAGCGCGGGGTTGGACTTGGTGGCGAAATGGATGGAGGCGTCGAGCCCGGCCTCGGCCATGGCATCCTTCAGCATCCGGGCGCGGCGGCGCAGCGTGGTGGCGGAATAGACCCAGGTAGGCGTGCCGACCGCCGCGGCGATGCGGGCCAGCGGCACCTCGTCGACCATCAGCCCGGCAATGGGGTCCATCGCGAGGGCGGGGCGCGCGGCGAGCAGGTCGCCGAAGGAGGGATCGAGCGTGTCGAAGACGGGTGCTGGAGAGGCCATTGCGATAGATAAGGGCTCGCACGGCTCACCGCCAAGGGCGCGTCAGACCGTGGCGCGGGTGCCCCAGCCGGCGGCCTTGCTCTTGAGCTCCTGGAATTTCCCCGACGCGGTGGCCAGCCGAGCGTCCCAGTTCGGGTCAGGCGCCTGGCCGGCCGTCACCTTGAAGTAGGCCTGCATCATGCATGCGACGGCGAAGGGCTCGATCACGGCGGCCTTCACCGCCCAGGCGAAGAGCAGCGCGAAGACGATCCCGCCGGCGGACCAGCCGCCCGGCGTCTCGTAGGCGATGGCCATGGCCGGGGCGAGCATGAAGAGGAAGAGGACGAAGCTCAGCCCATAGACGAAAACAGTCAGAAACGCGCCGTTGCGGAGCATCGGCCCGCTGTTCTGCGCGTAGAGCACGAGGCCGGTGCGAGCGGAATCCCAGGCATTGGTGGTTTTGCTGCGGATGGAATAGCCCAGGATCACCTCATCCATGAAGCCGATGGAGACTCTCAGAAAGGCGCGGAACAGGCTCAAAAGCGGCTGCAGCCCAGGGGTCGGCAGGAAGGTGGCGATGCCTTGCACCAGGCCCATGACGACGCCAAGCACCCCCTTGATGAACTGGTCCAGCGCGAACAGCCCGTTGGACTCGGCAAAGCGCTGCCGCACCACAGCGCTTGCATGCTCGATCTGCGAGCGTCCTTGCGGCAGCGGGCGGCCCTCCATCAGCTCGATCATGACGGCGATGTGACCGGCCTTCACGATGTAGAGGACGTATTCCTGCAGGAAATACAGAATTGCCGCCGTCAGGCCGAAGCCGAAGATCCCGCCGAACACCGCGGCCCAATCCTGGAATTCGTCGCTGCCGGCCGCGCCGATCAGCCAGCCCAGCCCGGCGCCGATCGACGTAAGTAGTACGTAAGCGAGAGCGATTCCGGAATAGACCAGCAGGCGAAGCACCAGGAAGGGCATGGTGCGGGCCATGAGCCCGAGGGCCCGGGCGACCGAGAAATCCAACATTGGTGCGCCCCGCGATCTGTCGGCTGTATTCATGCCCTGTAATATTGATTACGCAAAGCGTTATTCTGTCGTGTCTGTCATGTATCGCCCTTGTCGATCGGCGGCATCCGGGGAATGGTCGGCCTTATGTGGCGGAAAGGAACGGGAATGTCGGATCGGAGCGAGGGCCTGAAGATTTTTTCCACGCTCGGCGTCGTCGGCGTGCTGGGCGAACTCCTGCCGGAATACGAGCGGGCCGCCGGCATCAGGATCGAGATGGTGTACGAGCCCACGAAGAAGCTCCAAGAGCGCATCGCGGCTGGCGAAACCGCGGATGCCGCAATCCTCACCGGCGAGGCCATCGACGAACTGACCCAGCAGGGCGTCCTCGCAAGCGATTGGCGAGTCGATCTCGCGCGGTCCTTCGTCGGTGTCGCGGTGGGTGCGGGCAAGCCCCGGCCGGAGATCGGCACGGTCGAGGCCTTCAAGCGCACGCTGCTGGAGGCCAAAACCATCGCCTATTCCAAGGCGGGCGCGAGCGGCATTTTCTTCGCCGGCCTCATCCAGCGGCTGGGGCTGGCCGAGGCGGTGAATGCCAAGGCCACGATCATCCCGAGCGGCTTCACGGGCGAGCTCCTCCTCAAGGGCGAGGTGGAGATCGCCATCCAGCAGATCAGCGAATTGATGGCCGTGCCCGGCATCGACATCGTCGGGCGGCTGCCGGCTGAAATCCAGGCGGATACAATCTTCTCGGCCGGGCTGTTCCCGGCCTCCGATCGCCAGGACGCCGCGGCAGCCTTCCTGCGAGCCATCTCAGGGCCGGAAACGGCCGAGGTCTATACGCGCCTCGGCCTGGAGCCCATCGCGCAAGCGGGCTGACGGCCCGCTTGCGACGAATTCACGCGCTCTCGTAGAGCCGCGTCAGCGAGAACTCCCGGTGGCCAAGCAATTCGGCCGCGGTCAGCTCGCCATCGGCAGTGCGCAGCATGCAGTCGAGCAGCGCCTCGCCGGCTTCGTCCATGTTCATCCGCTTCTGCAGCAGCCCGGTCACGTCCACATCCATGTGTTCGCTCATGGTGCGCTGGGTGCGCGGATTGGCCGTGAGCTTGATCACCGGCAGGATCGGATTGCCGATGACATTGCCCTGCCCCGTCGGGAAGAAGTGCACGACATAGCCGGAAGCCGCGCAAAGCGTGACCATCTCGGCCGCCGCACTGGACGAATCCATGAACCAGAGCCCCGGATGCGTGGGGTCCTCGGCCTTGTCCAGCACGCCGTCGACCGTGCAGTACTTGCCGATCTTCTGGATGTTCCCCAGCGCCTTTTCCTCGATGGTGGTCAGGCCGCCCTCGATATTGCCCTTGGTCGGCTGGCTGTCGCTGAGGTCCGAGGTCTTGTGGTCCTCGATCACGCGCTGGTAGCGGTCGAACATCGCCTGGAACTGGTCGCGGATCTCCGGCGTCTTGCAGCGCGCGGCCACCAGGTGCTCGCCGCCCGTCAACTCCGTCGTCTCGCCGAAGACCAGGGTGTGGCCGGTCTTCCAGAGCTTGTCGAAGGCGTTGCCCACGGTCGGGCAGGAGGCCAGGCCGGAGGTCGTGTCGCTCTCGCCGCATTTGGTCGAGACCCAGAGCTCCACCAGCGGCGCCTTCACCTTCTTCTGCTTGGAGGCGTGCTTGACCAGCCGGTAGGCGGCGCGCGAGGCGTTGGCGATGGTGTTGATGTCGCCGTTCTGCTCGATGGCGAAGCCCTCGACCGGCTTGCCGCTCAGCGCGATGCCCTCGACGATCTTGCCGGTCCAGCCCGGTTCGATGCCGATGACGATGACTGCCGCCACGTTCGGATTGGTTCCGGTGCCGATCAGCGTGCGGAAATGCAGGTCGAGATCGGCGCCGAATTGCAGCCGCCCATAGGCGTGCGGGATCGCCATCGCGCCCTTGATGTTGTTCGCCACGGCCTCGGCCGCCGC
>JAQGHY010000069.1 GCA_028291455.1 Rubritepida sp.
CCGCCTTCCTGATGGACGAGCCGCTCTCGAACCTCGATGCACGCATGCGTGGCGAGGCGCGGGCGGAGATCGTCGCGCTCACGCAGCGCCTGGGCGTCACCACCCTCTACGTCACGCACGATCAGAACGAGGCCATGGCCATGGCCGACCGCGTGGCCGTGATGCAGGCCGGCCAGGTCCTGCAATTCGCCCCGCCGCAGGAGCTCTATGACGAGCCCGCAAGCCTGGATGTCGCGCGCTTCGTCGGCTCGCCGCCGATGAACGCGCTGCCGGCGAAGATGCGCGCGGATGGCGCCATCGAGGTCGCCGGCACGGTCCTGCCATGGCGCGGGCAGGGGGCGCCGGGCGCCGTCACCTTCGGCGTGCGGCCGGAATCCTGGCACCCGGCCTCGCACGGCCTGCCGGCGACCGTCGCGCGGCTGGAGCACCTGGGGGCGGAGACGCTGATCCACGTCACCGTGGCGGGCCATTCCGCGATCGTGCGCGTCATGCCCGAAGTCGCCCGCGGCCTGGTGCCGGGCGAGAGCCTACGCCTCGCCGCCTCGCGCGCTCTGCTGTTCGGTCCGGCCGGCCTTCGTATGCCCATGCACGCCACCATGAGGGAGGCGGTGCATGGTTGACCGCCCCCATCGCGCCGAGGCGCTCGCCGCCTACGCGCTCGCCGCGCCGGCCTTCCTCCTCATGTGGGCGATGCTGCTCGGCCCCGCCGTCGCGGTGGGCCTGCTCTCGCTCACCGACTGGAGTTTCGGCGAGCCCAGCATCTCCTTCGTCGGGCTCGCGAATTACGAGGAGCTTTGGACCGACCGGGTCTTCTGGATTTCGCTGCGCAACACGTTGGTCTATGTCGGCCTCGCCGTGCCGCTGACGGTGGGCCTCGGCCTCGTCGCGGCGATTACCATCGAGAGCGGCACGCATGGCCGCGCCTTCTACCGCGCCGCCTACTTCCTGCCCGTCGCCTCCACGCTGCTGGCGATGGCGCTGGTCTGGGAGTTCATGTTCCACCCGACGGTGGGCTTCGTGAACCAGGCGCTGCGCCTCGTCGGCCTCCCCACGGACGACTGGCTGCAGAACCCCGACACGGCGCTCTACGTCCTGATCGTTATCGGCGTCTGGCAGAATCTCGGCCTCGCCATGGTGCTGTTCATGGCCGGGCTTAAATCCATCCCGCCGGACCTCTACGAGGCGCTGGCGCTGGATGGTGCGGACGGCATGTGGGAGCGCTTCCGCCGCGTCACCTGGCCCATGCTCGGGCCAGCGCTGGTCTTCGTCGTCGCGATCACCGCGATACGCAGCTTCCAGGTCTTCGACACCGTCGCCGTGCTCACCGAGGGCGGGCCGAACAAGTCCACCGAGGTGCTGCTCTACACCATGGTGCGCCAGGGGTTCACCTTCCTGCGTTCGAGCTACGGCGCGGCCATCACCATCGTCTTTCTCGGCTTCACTTTGCTGGTGACGCTGGCCCAGACCAAGCTGCTCGATCGGCGCGCGCATTATGGTTAAGGGCATCTTCCGGCACGTCTTCCTGATGGCGGGCGCCATCGTCATGCTGGCGCCGTTCGCCATCATGATCTCGCTCTCGCTGAAGTCGCCGGGCGAGATCTTCTCGCCGCACTTCACCTTGTGGCCGCAGCAATGGGCCGCCTGGGAGAACTACCACGCCGCCTTCACCAAGGTGCCGCTCGCGCGCTTCCTGCTGAACGGCTTCATCGTCACTTTCTTCATCTTCCTGGGCCAGGCGGTCACCGCGCTACCCATGGCCTATGCTCTGGCCAAGCTGCGCTGGCGCGGCCGGGAGACCACCTTCGCACTGGTGCTGCTGGCCTTGCTCATCCCGCCGCAGGTGCCGGCCATCCCGCTCTATATCGCGATGTGGAAGCTCGACCTGCTGAACAGCTATGCGGGCATCATCCTGCCCAGCACCATCAGCGTCTTCGGCATCTTCCTGATGCGGCAGTTCTTCCGCACCGTGCCCGACGACCTCATCGCCGCCGCCCGTATGGACGGGCTGTCCGAGCTCGCCATCGTCTGGCGGATCATGCTGCCGACGGCGGCGCCGGCCATCGCGGCTTTCGCCTGCCTCTCCTTCATCTGGAACTGGAACGAGTTCTTCTGGCCGTTCCTCGCGGTGCAGGACGAGCACCTGATGACACCGCCGCTCGGCATCGCCTTCTTTTCCAATGCCGAGGCGGGCACCGCCTACGGCCCGCTGATGGCCGCGGCCTGCGTCGTGACCGCGCCGCTGGCCATCGCCTTCCTCCTTGCCCAACGCGCCTTCATCGCCGGCGTCACCATGACGGGCGTCAAGTGAAAACGGGCGTCAAGTGAAACAGGAGCCTTCGACCATGATCCCTCGCCGCACCCTTCTCGGCGCCGGCCTCGCGCTGCCCGCCATCGCCCACGCGCAATCCGCGGCGACGGTCACCGTCGGCTACTGCAACCCCGTCGTCTTCCGCGAGCCGATGGAGCGCATCGCCGCACTCTTCGAAAGTCAGACTGGCACGAAGGTCACGCTGCGCGCGCCCGAGGAGGATTACGAGGCCCAGCTGCAGCGCACGCTGCGCGACGCCGTGACGAACAGCCTGCCGGACCTCACGCTGCAGGGTCTCAACCGCCAGCGCACCCTGCTGGAGCGCGATCTGCTCGTCGACCTGAAGCCGTTGCTCGATGCCGATGCGCAGACGCCCACCCTCGGCTATTCCCCGACCTTGCTGACCATGGGCCAGGCGCCCGCGCCCAGCGGCCGCGTGGTGCAGGGCGGTGTCGGCTTCGCCATCTCCACGCCTATCCTCTACTGGAACGCCGAGCTCGTCCGCCGCGCCGGTGGCGACCCTGCCAACCTGCCGCGCGACTGGGACGGCGTGATCGCGCTGGGCCGCCGCATCGACGCGCTTTCCGAGGAGACGCGCAGCCTCTTCTTCAACTGGACCATCACCGGCAACTGGGCGATCCAGTCGCTGATCTTCGCCCAGGGCGGCACGATGATGGATGCGGGCGAAACCCGCGTAACTTTGGCTGATGCGCCCGCCCTGGCCGGCCTCTCCGTGCTGCGCCGCCTCGTAGACGAGGCTGGCATGTCCGACCTCCGCCTCGCCGCCGCCGAGACCGAGTTCATGGCGGGACGCATGGGCATGGTGATGAACAGCACAGCGCGCATCGGTGCCTATACCCGCGGCATCGGCGAGCGCTTCCCGCTGGTCTGCTCGCCCTTCCCGATCTCGGCCGCGGAAGGTCGCGTCCCGGCCGGTGGCGCCGTCGCCGTGCTGCATGCGCGCGATGCGGCGCGCCAGGCGCTGGCCTGGAAGTTCCTCAAGCTCGCCACGGGTCCCGACGGCGCCAACCTCATGGTGCGCCACACCGGCTACATGCCCGCCACCACCATCCCCGCCGAGCGCGAGGACCTGCTCGCGCCCTTCTATCGCGCCAGCCCGAACCACAAGGTCTCGATCGACCAGCAGAGCGTCATGACCGGCTGGTACGCCTTCCCCGGCCAGAACGCGCTGCGCATCACCGACCTCGTCAACGACCACGCGCAGGCCATCGTGGCCCGCCGCGCCACGCCTCAGGATGCCGCCACCGCCATGACCCGCGAGATCACCGCCCTCCTGCCGCGGCGCCGCGCATGAGCGCCCCCGCCCGCCTCCTGCTGCTCTCGGACATTCACCTGTCCCGCAAGCGGCCCTACTTCCACGCCAACTGGGAGCTGATGCTGCGCGCCATCGCACAGATGCCCGCTCCGGACCTCGTGATCGTCACGGGCGACCTGGCGTTGGACGGTCCCTCGCGGGAGGACGACCTGGCCTTCGCCCGCGCCCAGCTCGACCGGCTGCCGGCGCCCTGGCACGCGGTGCCGGGCAATCACGACGTCGGCGGAAATCCGCCGGATGCGCGCGGCGAGCATGTCGTCGACGAGGCGCTGCGCGACGCCTGGCTGCGCCACTTCGCCAACGACTTCTGGAGCGTGGATGTCCCCGGCTGGCGGCTGATCGGCCTCGACAGCCTCATCTGCGGCAGCGGCATGGCGGCCGAGGCCAAGCAAGCCGATTTCCTCGACGCCGCGATCACCAGCGCACAAGGCCGCCGCATCGCGGTCTTCATGCACAAGCCGCTCTGCCAGCACGACGTGCTGGAAACGGAGATGAGCACGACCTGCTGGTTCCCGAGCACGCGCGAACTGCTCCAGCGCCACGTCCGCGAGGGCCGCATCCAGCTGCTGGTCAGCGGCCATCTGCACGAGGCGCGCGACCGCAACGTCTCCGGCACGCGCCACCTCTGGTTGCCCGGCCTCGCCTTCGTGAGCGACCCAGCCTGCGAATGGCAGGGCTCGCGCGGCGGGCGGCGGCGGGTGGGCTTCGTCACCGCGGTGATGGACGCCTCGCCCGTTCTCTCCTGGCACGAGCCGAACGCGCTGCTCAACATCGACATCGGCAACTGGCTCCGGACGGGCGGGATCGGCCTCTACAAGCCGCTCGCCAGCGAAGACCAGCCGTATCCCGGCCTTTTCCCCACCCTCTGAAAGGACATCCCATGCGACTGGAACGCCGCGCCCTGCTGGGCGCCACCGCCGCCGGACTTTCGGCACCCCTCTACGCCCGCGCGCAGTCGCAGGTCGTCGAGATCTCGGTGCAATACTCGATCCCCGAGGTCTTCCGCGCGCTGATGGATGAGGTCGGCACCGGCTTCATGCGCAAGAATCCCGGCATCCGCGTGAACTTCCGCGCACCCGAGCAGGACTACGAGGCGATCCTTCAGCGCAACCTGCGCGACGCCGTCACGCGCCAGCTGCCCGACGTCGCCTTCCATGGCCTCAACCGCCAGCGCACCCTTGCCGAGCGCAACATCCCCGTCGACCTCAGGCCCCTCATGCAGGCCGACACGGCAATCCGCGAGCAAGGCTATTCGGAGAGCATGCTCTCCATGGGCCAGGTCGGCGAGGCGCAGACCGGCATCGGCTTCGCGATCTCGACGCCGATCCTCTACTACAACGTCGATCTCGTCCGGCGCGCGGTGGCGATCCCGAGAACCTGCCCAACACCTGGCAGGGTGTCAGCGAGCTTGCCCGCGCCATCCATGGCAGCTCGGAAAACGTCAACGGCCTGTTCTTCGACTGGACCATCACGGGCAACTGGCCGTGGCAGGCGCTGGTGCTCAGCCATGGCGGCCGGATGCTCGACGCCGAGGAGCGCCAGGTCGCCTTTGCCGATGCGCACGGACAGCGCGGGATGGGTGCTTTGAAGACGATGCTGGAGGTCGGCCGCATGCCGGACCTGCGCGCCGCCACCGCCTTCAGCGACTATTTCGCCGGACGCCTGGGCATCACCATGCAGTCTACAGCCCAGCTCGGCCGCTTCAACCGCGAGATCGGCGGGCGCTTCCAGACGGTGTGCGGACGCTTCCCGATCCCGGGGCCGAGTGCCCGGCTGCCGGCCGGCGGCAACGTCGCCATGATGTTCGCCCGCGATGCCCAGAAGCAGCGTGCGGCCTGGGAGTTCATCAAATTCGCCACAGGCCCCGAGGGCGCGACGATGATGGTGAACCACACGGGCTACATGCCCGCCACCACCATCCCCGCCCAGCGCGAGGAGATGCTGGGCCGCTTCTACCGCGAGAACCCGAACCACATGGTGACCTTCCGCCAGCAGGACGTGATCACGGGCTGGTACGCCTTCCCGGGGCAGAACGCGTTGCGCATCACGGACGTCATCCAGGACCATCTGCAGAGCGTGGTGGCGCGCCGGGCGGAGCCGGAAGCGACGTTGGTGAAGATGGCGGCGGATGTGCAGGCTTTGCTGCCTCGGCGTAGCTGAGGCGAACTGCGCGCCGCGCTGGCTTCCGGCACTGCTGGCGACAGCGTGCCGAACAGACCACTCTGGGTCGGCGGTGGTTGCATTGCGGCGATCTGACTGATGGGGGATGCCCTGCCTGCGGTCGCGCCGTCGCGCCCATTGTTGCGCGCGCGACCTCCCATTGCCCCTTACCCGAGCGTCCCTCTAAGCCCGAAAGTTGCCAGTCCGCTTTCCGCCACAAGCCGCCAACGGTCCCTGGGCGACGCGACAACTGATTGAGAGCGTTTACAACGTGCCGGCGAAGCGCTGAGCAATCGGGGCCCATTTTCCCCGTTCGGCCGCGATGAAGCTGCTGAACTCTTCGGGATTCGACTCCCGAACGTCCAGCGTCTGGTCACGCATCCGGGAGACGAAGGCCGGATTCGACGAGGCCCGGCGCAACGCGCGGTCAAGCCTCATGACGACTTCGGTCGGCATGCTCGACGGTCCCACCAAGCCGTACCAGGCGGTCGCAACCAGGTTCGGATAACCTTGCTCGCTCATCGTCGGGACGTCAGGGATCATCGGGATGCGCGTCGCCCCGGAGACGGCGATCGCCCGGATTTCGCCGGAACGGATCATGGCGGCGCTGGAGCCGGACGAGACGGCCATGTCGATGCGCCCGCCGACAAGCTCACGGACGGCTGGCGCGCCGCCCCGGTAGGGAACATGCAGCAGCTCGATGCCGGTTTCTGCCTGCAGGAGCTCACCGGTGAGGTGCTGCGTAGTGCCGATGCCGGAACTTCCGAAGGTCAATGCGCCGGGACGTCGGCGCGCTTCTTCGATGAAATCCTGGAGATTCCGCCAGGGCCTGTCGCTCCGCACCGCGAGGATGTTGGGCGAGAGGGCCGCAAGCCCGATCGGGGCAAAATCCTTCAAGGGATCGAAGGCCAAGTTCCGGAACAGGACGTGGTGGTAGGTGAGCGGTCCGGTGCTCGCGAGATAGATCGTGTGATTGTCAGTGGCCCGAGCGACCATCTCAGCGCCGAGATTTCCCGCAGCGCCCGTTCGGTTCTCCACGATGACGGTCTGTTGCAGTTCCTCCGGCATGATCGCTGCGAGGCTGCGCGCCAGGATGTCAGCCGCCCCTCCTGGCTCGAAAGTGGAGATCAGCCGGATCGGTCGCGTCGGCCAAGCCTGCGCCCTTGCTGAGGCCGGGAGTGCGAACCCGGGTACCGCTAACAGCGTGCGGCGGGTGAAGATCATGTTTTTCCTCCCAGAAGCTCGTCGAGCATCTCGAGCATGTTAGCCCGGCTATTGCTTGGTAAGCCGAAAAATTGCTTTGCGCGATGGGTGTGCCCTCATCCGATCGCATGACGAACATGCCCCTAGGCTAGAGTTTCGGTTCGCTCAAACCAAAAGCCGAACAGCCGCTGCTGCGAATCCCGCCCGGAGGAAGCTCGATCCCAACGCCAAAGTGCCGACCGGGAGAATGAAGGCACGAAGACCTGACCTGAGCGCGATTGGATGACAGCGCCTTGCACGCTCGCGAAGATGATCTCAAACATGGAGAAACCGCGGCGTGCTGAAGCGATCGCGGAGGGAGAAAATGCATGAAGCTCATCCACCAAGCCGTGCTGGCTATCACGGCCATCACCATTGGGTGCGCCGGCGCAGCGCCGGCGCAGGACTACCCGACCAGGCCTGTCATCATTGTCTCAGGTGGGGCTGCCGGCGGTCCCACCGACGTCATTACGCGGATCGTGGCGGAGAGCATGACACGCCACATGCCCCAGCCAGTCCTGGTGGAGAATACAGCCCCTGCTCATCTTGGCGCGCAGCGCGTCGCCCAGGCGCGGCCCGACGGCTATACGCTGCTGATGAGTAACGTGGGCCTTGCCGCCGGCGCCACGCTGTTCCGCCACTTGGCCTATGACACCGCAGCAGATTTCGCGCCGCTCGGCCTCGTGTCGGATGCAGCGATGACGGTGATCGCGCGTCCCGGCTTTCCTGCCGAAAACTTTGCTGGGCTGCTCGGAGAGCTGCGGCGGCGGGGCAATGAGCTGAATCTCGGTACCGCCGGGCTCGCCTCGGCCGCCAATCTTTGCGGCCTTTTGCTGCAAAGGGCTGCAGGTAACCACGCTACCATTATCGCTTTCCGCGGCACCGCTCCGGCGATCACCGAACTCATGGCTGGGCGCCTCGACCTGCTCTGCGACCAGGCGACAAACACCGCCCCCTTCATCCGCGACGGCAGGATACGCGCCTTTGGCGTGACCAGCGCAGCGCGCCTGCCGGGATTGCCAGATGTACCAACCACGACGGAGGCCGGGGCGCCGGCTTTCGTCATGAGCACGTGGCACGGCCTCTATGCCCCGGCGGGCACGCCAGACGCGGTACAGGAGCGGATATCGGCCGCTTTGCAGGCGGCGCTCCGCGACGACCGACTGCGCTCGCGCTTCGCCGATCTGGCAACTGATCCCGCCACGCCGGACCGCGCGAGCATCGCCTTTCATCGCCGCTACCACGTCGATGAGATTGCGCGCTGGCGGCCGATCATCGAGGCTGCCGGCGCCTTTGCTGACTAGGCGGTCCGCAGGACGAGTGCGTCCTCGCGGTTGGGCTTCGAGCACGAGGATGGCGGGTTGGGCCCAGCCGCGGCACTGGCCGAGGTGATCGCGGCCCTTAATCCCGGAGCACGTGTTTGGCAGTGGAAACAGGATCTCCCGCGGAAGACGGTCCACGAGTGGAAAGCGAGAGATTACCCGGCCTTTAGAAGGAAGGCGGTGTGAACGTGGAGCCCTCCAATACGCGCCTTGCGGCTGCGGCCTCTCGCGCCTGAAACCCGGCAGTCTGCGTCGACAAGTGTCACGCCAGCTGGGGCAAACGCCCCCTAGATGAGTCGTGGGAATTCCATGGTTCGCTTCATCTCGTGTGCGCGAAGACGGCCGATGCCGTCGAGGAAGCACTCATGATCCGCTATCAGGAGTGCGCTCGCAGCTTGGCCGCCCGCGTCTGCGCGACGGCCTGGGCAACCTGGTTCCGCAGCCTGGCGTATTCCCTGATTACTCCGCGCCGATCGTCCGCACTGGCGCTGGCGGTGTGCGTGAGGCGGCCATGGCACGCTGGGTTGCCGTCGCCGCGCAACCTCCTGCCGGCCAGCGGCCGCGATCCCGGCGTCACCAACGGCCGCACCACGACCAGCCCGCACTGGCGCCGCTGGCTCGGCGTCGAGCACCGATGCCTGGGTGCCGTTCAGCAGCTTCTCCGAGCCTGGACCTGCCGCCATGGGCAAGATGGATTGCCTTTGGCGAGGATCGGCCCCCGGCCTGCTTCGGGATTTGACCGATCTGCGCCCAGAGTTGAGAGGCCCGTCGCAACGGCGAGCCTCCGTTGGCGTTTGAGAGCATTGATCCACAAAGACCAACGGTCCGATCGGCTCCCGTCCTGGTTGCCACCGGACGAAGCCGAGGAAGGCCGCTGGACCAAACTGTATCGGGGGCCTTTCTCTTGGGCGAAGTAGAAGAAACCGACTTCCAGAATCTCTCTCGACAACAGACGGTCCTGGCGCGCTTCGGTGAACTCGCCATCAAGTGCGATGACCTGGCCTTTATCCTGACCGAGGCATGCCACCTTGTGGGGGAAGCGCTCGGCACCGACCTCGCCAAGGTCATGGAACTGCGGGATAATGGCACCATGCTGTTCGTCCGGGCAGGCGTTGGCTGGAAGCCGGGGGTGGTTGGCGTAACGACCGTCAAGGCCTCGGACGAGACCTCGGAGGCTCATGCCTTGAAGACGGGCAAGCCGATGGTCTCCCCCGATATCGCGCAGGAGAAGCGGTTCAGCTATCCACCATTCCTGACCGAGAACGGAGTCAGGGCGGTGGCAAACGTCCCGATCATCGGCACGGAGGGCGAGCCTCCCTTCGGCATCCTGCAGATCGATAGCCGCGAGCCGCGCCAGTTCACTGAATCCGACACGGCATTTCTGCGTACCTACGCCAACCTCATCGCGGCCGCGGTCGAACGCCTGCGCGCGACCGACGACCTCCGCGATCGCGAGGCGCGTTTGCGCAAGAGCGAGGAGCGGTTCCGCCGTGTCTCCGAGATCGAGACGGTCGGAGTTATCTTCTTCGACACCGAGGGCCGGATCACCGATGGCAACGCGGCATTCCTCCGCATGTCGGGCTTCAGCCGCGAAGATATGGAGGCGGGCCTGCTGCGATGGGATGAGCTCACCCCGCCGGAATGGATGCCGCGAACCTTGCTCGGGCTGGAGGAGCTGAAGGCTACCGGCCAGGGCGCTGCCTTCGAGAAGGAGTACCTCCGCAAGGACGGCTCCCGCTGGTGGGGGCTGTTTGCGGGCAGGATGCTCGACGGGGGCACCGCGGTAGAGCTCGTCCTCGACATCACCGGCAGCAAGGTCGCCGAGCGGGCTCTGCGCGACAGCGAGGCAAGGTTGCGCTCCCTGGTCGAAGGGATCCCACAGCTCGTGTTCCGGTCGCGCAGCTCTGGCGAGCGGATCTGGGGCAGTCCGCAATGGATCTCCTACACGGGGCTCTCCGAGGAGGAGAGCGTCGGCCTGGGCTGGCTCGATGGCATCCACCCCGAAGACCGCGTGGCCACCATGATGGCCTGGGCCGAGGCGGAGACGCGCGGGCTCTTCTCCGTCGAGCACCGGACCTTCCACGCGGCGGAACGGTCCTGGCGCTGGTTCCAGAGCCGCGCCGCACCGGTGCTCGACGCGGACGGCCGCGTCGTCGAGTGGTTCGGTACCTCGACCGACATCGACGACCAGGTGCTCGCGCGGGAGGTGCTGGCCCGCGGCCGCGACGAACTGGAAGCGCGCGTGGCCGAGCGCACCGCCGAGTTGCGGCAGACCCTGGACAGCTTGCGGGCGGAGATGTTGCAGCGGGAGCAGGCAGAGGAGCAGCTGCGGCAGGTGCAGAAAATGGAGGCGGTGGGCCAGCTTACGGGGGGCATCGCGCACGACTTCAACAACATGCTGCAGGGCATCTCTGGCGGCCTGGACATGGCGCGCCGCAGGAACAGCGAAGGCCGGGCCGAGGACGCGCTGCGCTTCCTCGACCTCGCGCGGCAGTCGGTCAGCCGCGCGGCCGGGCTAACCCGGCGGCTCTTGGCTTTCGCCCGGCGACAGCGGCTTGAGCCGAAGCTGGTGGACTCGGACGCGCTGATAGCGGGCATGGCGGACCTGGTCCGCCGGACGGTGGGGCCCGCGGTACGGCTGGACCTGCGCCTCCGGGACGGCCGGGCACGGGTGCTCTGCGACCCCGGCGAGCTCGAGAGCGCGCTGCTGAACCTGTGCATCAACGCGCGCGACGCGATGCCGGACGGAGGGCATCTGGCGATCGGCACGGCAGACATCTGCCTTACGGCAGCGGACGTTTCCGGGCCGGAGGGCGCGGCACCGGGAAACTATGTCGAGATCTCGATCGAGGATACCGGCCAGGGCATGCCTGCGGAGGTCTTGGAACGCGCTTTCGAGCCCTTCTACACCACCAAGCCACTGGGCCACGGGACGGGGCTCGGTCTGAGCCAGGTCTATGGCTTCGTGCGACAGTCGGGTGGGCTCGTCCGGCTGGAAAGCGCAGCCGGGCGCGGCACCACGGTGCGCATACGCTTGCCGCAGCACGCACGGGTGGACGTGGCCGATGCGCCGAGCGGCTCGCTGGCGCCGGACGAGGCCGTGGATGCACGTACCGTGCTGCTGGTGGACGACGAGGACGTCGCGCGGGAAGCGATGGCCGAACGGTTGCGGGAACTCGGCTATCGGGTGCTGGAAGCCGGCGACGGGCCGGCGGCGCTGCATCTCTTGGATGGGGGCGCGCATGCAGACATGCTGGTGACGGATGTGGGACTGCCGAACGGGATGAACGGTCGACAGGTCGCCGAAGCGGTGCGCGAGCGGCGGCCCGGAATACCGTTGCTGTTCATCACGGGCTATGCGGGCACCTCGCTCCCGGACGGGAGTGAGGTGATCGACAAACCTTTCGACCTCGATGCCCTCGCCCATAGGGTTCAGGCGGCTCTGGCGCGGCAGTAGAATGTCGCCGGAAAGGAGCCGAGCGATGCCATCGCACTGCTGCATGAGGTCTGTCGGCATAAAGGTTCGCTTTTACGGCACCCTGCCAAGCCGATCTCCGAGGTGAGGTGCGCCTGCCCCCGAGGAAGATGACGGGCTGGAGGCGGCTCTGACCTGCCCAAGGACCCCCCGCAACCCGGCCCTCTCGGCAAGCCGCGTGAGGCGGTGCTGAACCTGCCTCGGCAAGACTGAGGATGCGGTCGTCGCGCAGGTGATGAGGTGACCCGGATGGGTGCAGCATACGGTCCGCAGGTTATTCGCGAGGCTCAAGAAGAAGTGCCACAGTCGCGGCGCTGGAGGGGGTCAAGCAGGTGATCGCGGGCAAGCAGGGTGCGAAGGGAGTTACGGCATCTACCGCGTCTTGGTCGGTCGAGACATCGGGGCGAAGGGAGTTTTGGCGGAGGAGGTGCGACTCCCTCCAAAAACCTCTCGCAGGTTTTCGCTGGGCTTCTATCGCCCGAGGTTCCTGAGCGGGGCAGAGCGAAACGCGAGTATCGCCGAGAAGCAAAAACACTTGGTGACAGCAGGTCTCGTCCTAGCCAGGAAGGCCCGGCTAGGTCTCATGAGGCTCAGTGAACTGAATGAACTGTGCGAAAAATACATTCCTTAGGAACTAGATTAATCGGCATTTGTGTAGCCAACTGGGGCCTGCTCGGTGAGGAGGTTCTTTGATGACCGCTACCAGCGATACGATCATTCGCCTGATCTCCTTCACCTGGAAGGACTGGGCCGTTACGATCGATGAGCAGACCAGCGTGTTCGGCGCGCTCCGAACCGATCCTGATATGCCTGCGACTATCCGCGCTCTGAAGGCTGCTGGCATGCTGGAGAAGTTGGGCGGCCACATCACCGGAGGTGACAGAGGACGTGCGCTCTCGATGATCCTGGGAGCCGGCGTCGATGCCGGGACACGGTCGATTGTCGACAGCGTCGGTACGATGGTGGGAAATCTCTGGTACTTCCGCCTCAGCGCCGACCTTCATTCAAATTACCGGGCAATGGGAGCAGGCTTCAGGCCAGCGAATTTTAATCCCGTGCCCTACGCCTCTTTAATCCCAAAAGGTCCGGATGCGAAACGTATGCCCTTCGGGGGCGCCGGCGCCACAGGCATCAGCGGAACGAGCCTGTCCGTCCCGCTCTTCGACCAGGCTCAGATGGTGCGGCACCACCAGGAGACGTTGGCTCTATATTCAAATCCGATTCCGGGCGGTCTTCAGGACTACCTTGACGGCCTGACGCCGACGGAACGGAGGCAACAGGCCGAGGTGTTGATCAATCGGCCGATCGTATCAATCCTTGCAGCTTCCTATCTTGGGGGGCTCCCGTCGCGGGCCCAGGTCATGGCTCTGGCCGCCAAGCAGTACAGGCTTCACCCCGCAATGCTGGCCGCCTTCATGCTCGCTGAGCAGCGTGACCAGTCACAGAATGAGGATGCAGTGGACTATGCGTCATCGCAGAGCGTGCTGAAGCCGGGCAACACCTCCATCGGGCTCGGTCAGATCGTTGTCTCGACCGCAAAGAAAGAAGATCTGTTCTCGCGCCTGATCGACAATCCCTTCCGCCAGGTCCAGATGTCCAACGACGTTGCCACGCTGCTGACTTCGGATGAGTACAATATCTTTGGTGTTGCGAAGTACATCCGACTCGTGGCGGATCGCGCGGTGACCAAGAGCGCCGCAGTGCTGCCGAAAACGGTGGCGATGTTCCCGGGGATTAGTTTCGGCGGCTATGGTGCCGATTCCGCGACTTGGCCGGCCGACAATATCCGGGCGCTGGGTTCAGAGTACACGTCGCGCGCTTGGGACGACAATCTCTCCCCGGGCTGGGGTGACTTTGTCTACGAGGCCTACCGAGACATTCTTTCGAGCGGAGTTTTCTGAGCCATGCCGCCAAGCGCTGGACCGCCTCCAGTTATTCCTGCCGCGATCGCGGATGCGCCGGCTTCGCCGTCTGGTCCAAGCCAGACAGCAGAGGCCAGGATCGGAGGACATCTTATCACCGCGCCTGTCCCCATCGGCTGGACGGCCGGCGCTGCACCGTCGGGCCTGAGGCTCCGTCCGTTAAGGCCAGGCCGGCGCTTTGAGCCAAGTCTGGAACTCGGCTTCGATGCCGTTCCGGAGCCGCCCGGCGACTGGCCTGAGAGGCGCGACCTGGCTGGTCGCACGGTTCGCTATCGGATGGACAGCAGCGACGTGGGTTCCGGCGGGACGGAATTCCAGTTGACGGCGTGGTTGCCTTGCGATGCGGGCCACCTCTGGCTTCGCTTCGCCACCCAGGCGGAGCCTCCGGCAGATCCCGCGTTAGATGTCGCGTGGGCGGTCCTTGCAGGGACGACCTGCCGCCCGGCCTAGTTGGGGGGCGCTGGGCGACGAGTTTTTGCGTCGGCGCGTTGGGGATCTGCGGCGAGATTCGGGCCAATTGCCGGCTTGCCTGCGCGAGTTTGGAACCGAACAGCCCTGATCCTTCAAGCTGCAGCCTGCGCTGCTTCGAGAGTGGCATGACGTGTCTGCAGCAGCACAGTTGCCGGTGACGAGGTACGCCCTCAAGGCAGGCCCTCTTCCGCAGGTTGGACCTGTTCACGGCGGATCACGATTGCGATCGCGACTTGGCTTCTCCTCGCCGTAGAGCGAATGCTCACCCACGCGCAGCACATCACGGCCTCGCTGAACGTGTGGGGCTCGGGCTCGTAGTACCTGGATGATCGGGTGCCGAACGGAGCCCACGATGACGAAGCTTTCCGACACCCCGTCCGTCATCCTCAGCCAGGCGGGTCAGCACGAGGCGCTGCTGGCCACGGCATCTACAAATCTGCCGGCCGCTGCCCGCCAGGCAGTGTTCCGCAGCATGCTCAAAAACCAGTTGCTGAAGGAATTGCCCGCACCGGCCGAATATCGCGACCTAGGCTGGCGCCAGGACTAGGAGGGCGCCTGCGCCGCCCTGCGCGTTACCGTCGACGGACTGCGCGCCATCGGCGTCGAGACGGAGGAGCCGAGCGGCCGGGTCGAGCTTGGACTCCCGAGTTGGATTTGCCGCGCCATCCCAGCGAACCTGGATCGACGCCCAGCCAGTCGCAGAGTGTGAGCGACGCCTCCGTCGCGCCAGGCGCGCCACAATGCTCAATCACGAGGTCGATGGGTGTTTTGGCCTGCCGCGTACCGAAATCTTGGGCGCCCTCGACCGGATGGATCGAGATGCAGGCCACGGCCCAGGACCGCAGATGACACGCGCCAGGCCCCTGGCGGCGGCGTCGCGTTCTCCTGCCAGTAAGCTTGCGGGAATAGGCGCTTCACCCATCGGTCGAGATCCTTCAGGGCCGCGCTGTTCACCTTTTTGAAGCAGTTTCCGCCGAGGTCTGGCTTGTCGTCGTGGCTGCGCTTGCGAGCT
>JAQGHY010000146.1 GCA_028291455.1 Rubritepida sp.
GATGCCTGCCGCAGCGTCTGCAGCGTTGGCAGGCGGCTCACATTCGGTATCTGGTCGGGATTCATGTTCCAGATCCAGTCCACGCGCTGGGCCAGCAATTCCGTGAGCTCGGTGGCGGCATCGGTGACGAAGCGCGCGATGATCTTGCGGATCGCGGGCTTGCCCTTTGGCCCGCCCTCGTAATAACCGTCGAAGCGCTCGTACTCGACGATGGAAGCGGTATCGAGGCGCGTGATCTTGTACGGGCCGGTGCCGACGGGCGCGCGGGCATAGCCGTCGGGGCCGACGCGCTCGCGATAGGCCTTGGGCCAGATCGGCGTGATCAGGGAGAAATATTCGAGCGCGGCGGGCGTCGGGTTCTTCATGTGGACGCGGACGCTGAAGTCGCCGGTCTTTTCGACGCGATCGATCCAAGCGTAGTTGCTGGGCGTCGCGACCCGCGCCTCGGGCTTGCTGACCGTGTTGAGCGTGTAGACCACGTCATCGGCCGAGAAATCGCTGCCGTCGTGGAATTTCACGCCACGGCGGAGGGTGAAGTCGAGCGTGGTGGGGTCGACCAGGTTCCACTCGGTCGCGAGGGCGGGGACGGTGCGGAAGGTCTCGGGGTCGCGGTGGACGAGGCCGTCCCACGCGTGATGGGCGAGGATCAGGCCGGTGCGCTGGTTGTTGTAGTAGTTGTCGATGTTCGGCACGGAATCGCGAAAGACGACGCGCAGCGTGTCCGCATTGCGCTGGGCTTCCGCGGGCTGGGCGGCAAGCGCCAACCCGCCTACAGCGGCGATACCCTGACCAAGTTTCCGGCGTCCGATCGTCATTCAAAAAGCTCCCGTTCCTGCGGGAGGGAGCCTAGGGAATTGCCGCCCTGCACGGCAAGCGGCGCTTTTACTCCGCGGCGTGGGATTGAGCGGCGAAAAAGCGGTTTTCGGGGCGCGGCAGGCCCAGATGCTCACGCAATGTGCTGCCCGTGTAGCCCAGGCGGAAAAGGCTTCGGCGCTGGAGCTCGGGCACCACCCGATCCACGAAATCATCGAGGCCGGCGGGCACGTAGGGGAACATGATATTGAAGCCGTCGCAGCCCCGGCCCTCCAGCCATTCCTCCATCGTATCGGCGATGGTGGCGGGCGTGCCGACGATGGCCGCGCCGGCATAGCCGCCGAGCCGTTGCGCGAGCTGGCGCACGGTGAGGTTCTCGCGCCGGGCGAGGTTTATGGCGCGCTCGCGGCCGGACTTGCTGGCCTCCGTCTCCGGGATCTGCGGCAGCTGGCCATCGGGATCGAAGGCGCGCGCATCGACGCCGAGCGCGATGGAGAGCGAGCCGATCGCGCTCTCGTAATGAACGAGGCTGTCCAGATGGTCGCGCTTGGCGCGCGCCTCCTCCACCGTGTCGCCGACGACGACGAGCGCGCCTGGGAGAATCTTCAGGTGGTCCGGGTTGCGGCCGAGCTTGGCCATGCGGCCCTTCACGTCGGCGTAGAAGGCCTGCGCGTCGCTGAGCAGGCCACCGGCGGCGAAGACCATCTCAGCCGTCTCGGCGGCGATCTGGCGGCCGGCTTCCGAAGCACCGGCCTGCACGATGACGGGCCAGCCCTGGACGGGGCGCGCCACGTTGAGCGGCCCGCGCACCGAGAGCTCGGGGCCCTTGTGGTTGAGCACATGCATCTTCGACGGGTCCCAGAAGATGCCACTCTCGACATCGCGGATGAAGGCGTCGTCGGCGAAACTGTCCCAGAGGCCGGTCACCACGTCGTAGAATTCACGGGCGCGCTTGTAGCGTTCGCCGTGGGCCATGTGTTCGTCATGGCCGAAGTTCAGCGCGGCATCGGGGTTCGCGGTGGTGACGAGATTCCAGCCGGCACGGCCGTTCGAGATGTGGTCGAGCGAGGCGAATTTCCGGGCGACATGGTAGGGGTCGTTGTAGGTGGTGGAGGCGGTCGCGATCAGGCCGATGCGCTCCGTCACGGCGGCGAGCGCGGGCAGCAGCGTCATCGGGTCGAAGCTGGTGACGGTGTGGCTGCGGCGCAGGGCCTCGATGGGCATGTTCAGCAGGGCCAGGTGGTCCGCCATGAAGAAGGCGTCGAACTTGCCGCGCTCCAGCGTCTGGATGAGGCGCGTGAGTTTGGGGAAGCTGAAGTTGGCGTCAGGCCAGGCGCCCGGATAGCGCCAGGCGCCCGTATGGATGGAGACCGGGCGCATGAACGCACCCAGATGAAGCTGCCGCTGAGACATGTCGTATCTCCTTCAAACGAAGGTGCAGGAAACCGCGCTTCCTGCTGGGGGAGCACGAGGGGGCAAAGCCCCTCGTCCTTAGAACGCCGGAACGACCGCACCCTGGAAGGTAGTCTGCACGAAGTCCTTGACCTCCTGCGTCTGGTAAGCCGCCAGAAGTCGCCTCGCCCAGGGCGCTTCGCGATCCTGCTGCCGCACCGCAATGAGGTTGGCATAGGGACTGTCGGCGCTTTCAATCGCGATGGCATCCCGCACCGGGTTGAGCGATGCCTCCAGCGCGAAGTTGGAGTTGATCGCCGCGGCTTCAACCTCATCCAGGATTCGAGGCAGCTGCGCGGCGTCCAGTTCGACGACGCGGATGCGCTTAGGGTTGCCGGTGATATCCGCGACGGTCGCGCGGAAATCCGAACCCTCGCGCAGGGAGAAGGCGCCGTTGGCGGCGAGCAGCACCAGCGCCCGGCCGCCGTTGGTCGGGTCGTTGGGGATGGCGATGCGCGCACCCTGCGGGATATCGGCAACGCGGCGATGGCGGCGCGAGTAGATCCCCATCGGGAAGACCAGCGTCTTGCCCAGGCTCACCAGCGCCAGGCGCCGGTCGCGCACCTGCTGATCGAGGAAGGGCTGGTGCTGGTAGCTGTTGGCGTCGAGGTCGCCGGCAGCCAGCGCCACGTTGGGCTGGATGTAGTCCTGGAACTCGATGATGCGGAGCGCGAGGCCGTCGCGCGCAGCGATATCGCGCACGCGCTCCATCACCTGGGCATGCGGGCCGGCGGTGACGCCGATGCGCAGCGGGCGCAGGGTGCTGCCGATGTCCTGGGCCTGGGCTGCGACAGGAAGGGCCAAGCCAGCGAGAATGAGAGGTCGGCGTGAAATCATCTGAGTAAAACCCCGATCAGCGGTTGGACACGCGGCGGACCAGCCAATCCCCTAGGGATTGCAGGCCCTGCACGAAGAGGATGAGGATCAGCACGACGGTTGCCATCACCTCGGGCATGAAGCGCTGGTAGCCGAAGCGGATGCCGAGGTCGCCCAGCCCGCCGCCGCCGATAGCTCCCGCCATGGCGGAGAAGCCGACGAGCGAGACGAGCGCCACGGTTGTCGCCGCGATGAGACCGGGCATCGCCTCGGGCACCAGCACCTTTGTGACGATCTGCAGGCGCGTGGCGCCCATGGCCCGCGCTGCCTCGATGACGCCGGGATCCACCTCGCGCAGCGCGTTCTCGAAGAGGCGCGCGAGGAAGGCGGTGGCAGCGATGGCCAGCGGCACGATGGCTGCGCCGGTACCGATGGAGGTGCCGGCGACGAGCCGGGTGAAGGGCACGATCGCGACCATCAGGATGATGAACGGCGTGGAGCGCGTGGCATTGACGATCAGCCCGAGCGGCTTGTTCAGCCACGGCCTCGGCGTCAGCCCTTCCGAGCCGGTGACGTATAGCAGCAGCGCGATCGGCAGGCCGATCGCCACGGCGACGGCCGCGCCGGCGCCGACCATGAGGATCGTCTGCCAAAGCGCTTCCAGCAGGAGGTCCTGCATGGTGGGGGTCAGCCAGGTCATTTCGCGATTTCCGTGACCTTGAGGCCGAGGCTCCGCATCCAGTTCAACCCGGATTCCACCTGCGCCTCCGGCCCGTAGAAGCCGAGCGCCATCACGCCGAAGGGTTCGCCCGCGATCTCGTCCACACGTCCCGAGATGATGTTGACGTCGAGGCCGAAGTACCGGCTCGCCTCGCTGACCACGCCGCGCGTGCTGTTGGGTCCGGCGAAGATCACCTGGACGATGCGCCGGACATCCCCGGCGCGGGCAGCTGGAAGCCGGGCGAGCGTGGAGTCCGGCACGGAGTGTCCGATCACCTCGGCGACGAAATGGCGCGTGGTGGGCTGCTCGGGCTGGGTGAAGACGTCGAAGACGCGCCCTTGCTCGATGATGCGCCCGTTTTCCATCACGGCGACGCGGTCGCAGATGGCCTTCACCACGCCCATCTCATGGGTGATGAGCAGGACCGTCAGGTCCAGCCGGTCGCGCAGGCCGCGGATAAGCGCGAGGATTTCCTGCGTGGTCTCGGGGTCCAGCGCGCTGGTCGCCTCGTCGCAGAGCAGGATAGCGGGCTTGGAGGCCAGCGCGCGGGCGATGCCCACCCGCTGCTTCTGGCCGCCGGAAAGCTGCGCGGGATAGGCGTCGCGTTTCCCCTCCAGCCCGACCAGCGGCAGGATTTCGGCGATACGCGCGCGGCGCGCGGCGGCGGGCAGCCCGGCGACTTCCAGCGGGAAGGCGATGTTCTCAGCCACGGTCCGGCGCGTGTGCAGGTTGAAGTGCTGGAACACCATGCCGATCCCACGCCGAGCGGCGCGCAGCCCGGCATCGTCCAGCGCCAGCATGTCCTGCCCGGCCACCGTGATCCGGCCGGCATCGGGGCGCTCCAGCAGGTTTACGGTGCGGATAAGCGTCGATTTCCCGGCGCCCGAGCGGCCGACGATCCCGAAGATCTCGCCGGCCCGGACCTCGAGAGACACGTCGTCCAGCGCCGTCGTGTCGCCCTTCGCAAACCGCTTGCGGAGGCCAGACAGGGCGATGGCCGTCACGGAAGTATCGACGATATCACGCATGGTCACAGTGATATCTGGAATAATGCTTGGTCGTGAAGTAGTATAACGAGCAGGTCAGCCATACCAAATCCTTCCCCGGCTCATTCCGGTTGAACGCGGGCGATGCGTAGCAGCATCTCGGCCTTCTCGAAATCGCGTTGGATATAAGTGTCCAGCGCAGGGCCCGTCTCGAAGAGCGGCACGATGCCGAGGCCCGCCAGCCGTGCCTGCACCGCCTGCTCGCCCATGATGGCCTGGGTTTCCTCGGCGATGCGTGCGGCAATGGTTTCCGGCAGCCGGGCCGGCGCCCAGATGACCCACCAGGACTGCGCGTCCACGCTGGGGAAGCCGGCTTCGGCCGTCGTCATCAGGTCGGGTGCGGCGGCGTTGCGCCGTGGCGCCGTCAGCGCCAGGCCGCGCAGGTTGCCGGCGCGTACCGGCGGCAGCTTGGCCAGCATCGGATCGGCCTGGATGCCGATGCTCCCGCCCATCAGGTCGGCCAAGGCTGGCGTGGTGCCGCGATAGGGCACCAGCGTGACGTCCGCGCCGATCTGCCGCACGAACTCGATGGTGGTGAGATGCCCCGCCGAGCCGAGCGCCGAGACGCCGAAAGCCCAATCCCGTGGATTGGCGACGGCCGCCGCCTTCACCTCGGCCATGGTGGTCTGCGGCCGGTTCGGGTTCATCGCGATCAGGCAGGGCCCCTCGCCCGTCCGCGCGATGGGCTTGAGGTCGGTCAGCGGGTCATAGCCGGGGTTGCGCATGACCAGCCGCGCGATGGTCTGCACGCTGGCCGAGATCAGCAGCGTGTAGCCGTCCGGCGTGGCCGACGAGACGGCGATGCCGCCGATCGTGCCATTGGCGCCGGTGCGGTTCTCCACCGTGAACGCCTGTCCCGTGCGTTCCTGCATCCGCTGCGCGATCACGCGGGCCATGACGTCCACCGAGCCGCCCGCCGCGAAGGGTACAACGACACGGACGGGCCGCGTCGGCCAGGCAGCCTGCGCCAAGGCGGGCGCGGCGAAAGGAACGGCCAGCGTGCCGGTGAGAATGGTGCGGCGCGTGGTCTCGGTCATCAGAAGGACTCCTTATAGGGGCGAAGGTCGAGTTCCAGCGTCCAGGCAGAACGATGCTGGCGGTGAAGCTGCCAATAGGCCTCGGCAACGGCGTCGATGTTCAGCAGCCCGTCCGCGCCGGCCGCTTCAGCGCGCTCCGGACGGCGGGCGCGCAGGCGTTCGCCGTCGATGCCGCCATCGATCACGGCATGGGCGACGTGCAGGCCGAGCGGACCGAGCTCGCGGGCTGCTGACTGTGCAATGGCCCGCAGCCCGGCCTTGGCCGCCGCGAAGGCCGCGAAGTTGGCGGCGCCGCGCAGGCTCGCGGTGGCGCCAGTGAAGATGAGGGTGCCCCGACCGAGCGGGACCAGACGCCGCGCCGCCTCCCGCCCCACCACGAAGCCGCCGAGCGTGTTGATGCGCCAGGCCTCCTCGAAGGTCTCGACCGAGAGATCGCGGAAGGGCGCGCGGACGTTGTTGCCGGCATTGAAGACGACGACCTCGAGATCCTTCGCGCGGTCGAAGAGCTTGGCGACATCCATCGAGTTCGTCGCATCCGCGACTACGGCCTCGGCGATGCCGCCCGCCTCCTCGATCCCGGCGACGACATGCGCCAGCTTGTCCATGGTCCGCCCGGCGACGAGGACGCGATGCCCCTCACGCGCGAAACGGCGCGCCACGGCAGCGCCCAGCCCTTGCTCGGCGCCCACGCCGACCACGATTACATCGGTGCTCATTCAAACGGCTTCCCACATCCAACGGATGCACGCTGCCCGTCCACCCGCGGCGAAACAACAGGGCTGGACCGGCGAAGCGACCGATGCCGCCGCTTCAGCGCTCCCGGCCGAGCAGCATGCCGCAAATCTCGGCAGGCGCGCCCAGAAGACCGGCGACCGCATCGAGCTCACGGTCGACAGCCGCCGCCACCGCCTCCACGCCGCCGCAACGCTCCAGCGCCGGCCCGGCCGGCTTGAGCCGGAGCGCTGGATGCGAGCCCGGCTGGCCCGCGATATTCGTGGTCAGCATGCCGTGCCGTTCCATCAGCAGCATGCCCAGCAGCGCCGTCGCCTCCACGGGCACGATCGGCGGCGTATCGATCCCGGCCCGGGCACAGGCGATGGTGAGCACATCCTCCGGTGAGATCAGCGGGCCCAGATCCGTCCGCTGGACCACGGCGCCGAGGCGCCCCGTCAGCGCATCGGCCAGCGCCAGCCCCTGCGCCGCCTCGTGCAGCAGTTCGGCCGGAGACCAGGCTTCCAGACCGCGCAGCACGCCGAGCGAGATCGGCGCGCGGGCCTCCATGCCGATCAGGCTGGCAGTTGCGGTGATGCCGGCCATCATGCGCGCGTTACCCGCCATGATGCCCGCACGGGGTCCGGGCAGGCCGGCCTTGTCGGCATTGGTGACGACGAGATCGGCGCCCAGCGCGAAACCCGAGGCGCCGCCATGCAGAACAGTGCGGATCCGCGCGCCATAGGCATCGTCCAGCAGCACGGGAATCCCGGCGCCATGGCCAAGGACGATGGCGTTGGCGATGTCGGCATCGGCCAGCCGCGCCAGGCTGCTGGTGACGGTGGTGACGACCAGGAGCGAGGCCGGTTTGCCCGCCAGCGTCGCGAGCAGTTCGGCAACGCCGCCGATCTCCTCGAAAGCGGCCCCCGCCAGCATGGCGCCGCGCCGGAGCGAGGGATGTGAGCGGCTGCCTTCGGGCACGACAGAGATGACGCGGCCCTGCGGGGCCAGCGCCAGCATGCTCGCCACCAGGGCCGCGCTGCCACGGTTGAAGACGAAGCTCGCGGCATCGGGGGGCGCATCGAGATGCGCGCGAATGGCTGCATCCAGCGCGGGCGTGTAGAGCGCGGGACCGATCCACTCCTCGGCCAGCGCCAGATCGCCCTCGCGCAGCAGCAGGTCGCGCCGGTTGCCGGTGAAGATGCCGATGCTGCCTGCGCCGTGATCCAGCGCACGCTGGCGGATCACGTCCAGGCCGTGTCGCATGCGCATCGCGTCCTCGGTCGGGGAGGCGAGGAACGCACCGCGGGCAAAGCCGGCGGCGGGGTCGATCGGGTTGCCGAAGCGGTCCATGTCGCTATTCCAGTCGGATATGCGCGGCGCGGACCAGCTCGCCCCAACGGGCGAGGTCCGAGCGGATGAGGGCGCCGAACTGCTCCGGCCCCTGCGCGCGCGGGATCAGGCCCATCGCCAGGATGCGTGGGCGGATCGTGGGGTCCTGCACGGTGCTCGCCAGCGCCGCCGCGATGCGGTTCACGATGGGCGCCGGCGTGCCGGCCGGGGCGAGCAGCCCCCACCAATGCTCGGCCACGAGGTCGATGCCCTGCTCGCGGAAGGTCGGCACATTGGCCAGTTCGGGGATGCGCTCGGCGCTCGCCACGCCCAGCGCGCGGATCGAGCCGTTTTGCAGGAAAGGCGCGGCGGTAAGCATGGTCGTGAAGGCGACCTGCACCTGCCCCGCCGCCACGTCCTGCATGGCCGGGCCGGAGCCGCGATAGGGCACCTGCACCAGCTTCGTACCGGTCAGCCGTTGGAACAGCTCGGACATCAGATGCGTGTTGCCGCCGATGCCGGCGAGCGCGATGGAAAAGCCGTCCGGCCGCTGCTTCGCGAGCTCGGCGAAGGCGGCGGCATCGGGCGCTGGCAGGCTCGGATTGGCGAAGAGGATCATCGGCGCCACGCCCATCACCGAGATCGGCGCGAAATCGGCTATGGGGTCGAAGGGCAGGTTCGGCATGAGCGCGGGGACGATGGTGTGCGGCAGATCGGCCAACAGCAGCGTGTAGCCATCGGGCGCCGAACGCGCGACCGCCTCGGTACCCACGACGCCGGTCGCACCGGCGCGATTGTCGATCACCACCGGCTGCCCGAGCGCGGCCTGCAGCCCTGGGGCCGCCAGCCGCGCCGTCACATCCGAGCCGCCGCCGGGGGGATAGGGCACGATGAGGCGGATGGTGCGATTGGGCCAAGGCGCCTCCTGCGCAAGGGCTGGCGTGGCCAACAAGGCGGGTGCTGCCAGCAGCGATCGCCGGCGGAGCGTAGGATGCGGCATCAGGCCCTCCTGAAGTGGGTTGTAGCTGTCATCGGCGTCCAGCGCTCACCGACTGTCCGCTCGCCTCGGGTTCTCCGCGTGAGGACAGCTTGTGGCGTAGGGTCTGGCCTGTCCCTCGGTCGGCGAAAAGGCGATTCGTTGAAGGCGCCGACGATCCTGAGGACGACGCCTGCCCTACGGATGAGCCGGTTTCCTTACGAAGCGCAAATCGGTGCATTGCCGTATCTAATTGTCTGGATGATACTACAAAGTGATCGTGGGTCGTTGTCAACGAAGGGAAGCCTGAAACATGCGGGATCTGCCCTGGGCCGCGCTCTTCACCCATAC
Organism: Rubritepida sp.; assembly: GCA_028291455.1. Lineage (GTDB taxonomy): Bacteria > Pseudomonadota > Alphaproteobacteria > Acetobacterales > Acetobacteraceae > Roseococcus. Next base: position 9,256 of record JAQGHY010000146.1, read on the forward strand.
CCTCGCGCAGATCGATCCGGCGATGGAAGAGCTGATCGCCACGCAGCGGGTGCAAAATACTCATTCGGTCAATCTGGTGGCCTCCGAGACCTATTCGCCGCGCGCCACGCTGGAGGCCGAGGCCTCCGCGCTGGTGGACAAGAACGCCAGCGGCTATCCGCCGCGCGAGGGCTTCGGCGGCGGTGACGTGATGGATCGCATCGAGCGGCTGGCCTGCGAAAGGGCGAGGGCGCTGTTCGGCGCGGAGCACGCGAACATCCAGGCGCTCTCTTCCACCATCGCCAATGTCGCGGTGTTGCGCGGGCTGCTGCGCCCGGGCGAGCGCATCCTGGCCTTCGATCCCGCAGCGGGCGGTCATGGCAGCCATGGCGGAGGAAGGCACATCTCCGGCCAGGAGTTCGAAGCCAAGTTCTTCGGAACACGCGGGGACGGCAGCGTGGATTACGAGGCCGCCGCCGCCATCGCCGCGGAGTTCCGGCCGCGCATGATCATCGCCGGCTCCAGCGCCTATCCGCTTTCCCTGGATTTCCGTCGGCTGGCCGGGATCGCGCGGGACGTGGGCGCGTTGTTCTTCGCCGATATCGCTCATGTCTCGGGGCTCGTCATCGCCGGGCTGCATGAGAATCCGGTCCCGTTCAGCGATGTCGTGACCAGCTCCACCCACAAGACCATGTGCGGCCCCCGCACCGGCGGCCTGATCCTGTGCCGCGAGGAGCACGCGGCCGCGATCGACCGCGCCTTGGCGCCGGGGCTGCAGGCTGCCCCTGGCGGGCACATCATCGCGGCGCGGGCGGTTCTCTTCGCGCTGGTCGCACGGCCGGAATTCACCACGCTCATGCAGGCCGTGGTTGCCGGGGCGCAGGGGCTAGCAGAGGGCCTGGCCGCCGCCGGCGTGCCGCTCTACGCGGGCGGCACCGCGACGCACATGGTCGTGGCCGACCTGGGCGGCACGGGCTGGAGCGTTCCCGCGCTCAACGCCGCGCTGTTCCGGCATGGCGTGGTTGCCAATACGACCGGGCTGAGCGGTGGCCTCGGCCTGCGGCTTGGCTCGACGCCCATGGCCATCCGCGGGCTGGACTCTTCGGGATTCCGGGCGCTGGGGCGTTGGCTGGGCGCCTTCCTGCTCAACGGCGTGGGGGATCGCGGCTTCGCCGAGGGTATCGCGGCGCTGGCCGTGCATCACCCGGTGCCGCCGGGTCTCGAGCTGACCTAGGCCAGTTCGAAGAACGGCAGCTTCTGCCCCGGCGCTTCCTGCGAGAAGACCACGCGCACCGCCTTGCCGATCAGATCCGCATCCTCCGGCACATCGCCGGCGAGGCGGCTGTACATCAGCGGCCCCTCCTCCAGCGTCACCGCCAGCACATGATACGGCGCGTCCGGGAAGAAGGACGGATGCTGCGGCCGGCGGACGAAGGTGTGCGTGCGGATGGTGCCCCGGCCCGAGACCGCGACCCACTCCAGATCGCCGCCGCCGCAATGCGGGCAGCAGACGCGGGGAAAGTAGACGTGCTTGCCGCAGCCCGGCGCCAGGCAGCGCTGCAGCCGCAGCTCGCTGTCGTTGCAGGCGGCGAAAAAGGGCCGATTGATCGCGTTGATGCGCGGCATCGGCTTGGTGGCATCGTTCGACATGGCGCTTACTCCCGCCCCAGCACGCAGGCGCTGGCGGAAAGCCCGCGCCCATAGGAAACCTGCCCATAGCCGGAGACGGCACCCACCTTCGCGCCCGGCACCTGCCGGTCGCCGGCCTCGTGGCGCAGCTGCGTCACAGCCTCGTAAACGCCGATCATGCCTCCGCTCGCGCCGCATTGCCCGGCCGAAAGCTGGCCGCCGCCGGTGTTGATCGGCAGGGCATCACGCACCGTGCCGCCTTTCTTGCGAACAAGCTCGCCCGCACCGCCGCGGGGCGCGAAGCCCATGCCCTCGAGCTGGACGAACTCCATCACGGGGTAGTCGTCGTAGAGCTGGACGAAGTCCATATCCTCCGGCCCGACGCCGGCCGTGGACCACATGCGGTCGCGGAACAATTCCCAGCCGGCGCTGAAGCCAAAGATGTCCTCGGCTGGATAGTTGTGCATCTCGCCGCCGCCGAGGATACGCAGCTTCGGCACGGAAAGGCGACTGGCCACCGCCTCGCTCACCAGCACAACCGCATCGGCGCCGCAGCAGGGCAGCACGCAGTCGTAGAGCCGCAGCGGATCGGCCACCTGCCGCGCATTGAGGTAGTCGTCCATCGTCATGCGCGAGCGCAGCAGCGCGTTCGGATTGAGCATGGCGTTCTCGCGCTGCGCCACGCATAGCCGGCCGAAATCCTCTGGCGTCGCGCCGAACTCCTTCATGTAGAGCCGCGTGTGCATGGCGAAGATGCCGTTCGCCGCGCCATAGCCCCATGGGCCCATGTAGTCGTGCTGGCCGGGGTTGCGGTTCATGCTCATATGCGAGGCGACGTCGAAGGCATCGGCGGCGACGATCACCACCACCTCGGCATCCCCATGCTGGATCGCGCGCGCCGCCTGGAGCATGCCGGAAATGCCGGAAGCGCCGCCATAGAGCCCCTGGAACAGCCAGCGGCAGGAGATGCCCATATGCTCCGTCATCGTGGTGACGTTGTCGGGTCCAAGGGTGAAGGCGGTAACGCCGAGCCCGTCCACATCTTTGAAGCCCAATCCGGCCGAGCGCAGCGCGAGATCGGTCGCCTCCCAGATCAGCCGCTGGACGGTCTTTTCCGTGCGCTTCTCGTACTTCGTCTGGCCGGCGCCGACGACGTAGACGCCTTCATATCCCGGACTCATCCCGCTTCTCCCTAAATGACCTTGGCGGCACGAAGCCGGTCGTATTGCTCGCGGGTCAGTCCCAGCTCGCCGATCCAGATCTCCTCGTTCTGCTCACCGAGCGTGCCGCCGCTGTGGCGCACCTGCCCGGGCGTGCGCGACATGAGGGGCACGGCGTTCTGCATGCGCACCGTACCGAAATCAGCGTCGGGCACCGGCACGATCGTCTTGCGCGCGGCATAGTGTGGATCCCTAAAGATATCGGCGATGGTCATGATCGGACCCGCTACCACCTCGCCATCCTCCAGGATCTTCAGCGCCTTTTCGAAGTCGTGGCGCAGGAACCAGCCGGCCATGATCTGGTCCAGCACATCGGCATGGCGCTGGCGCAGCAGCCCGTCGGTAAAGCGCGGATCGCTCACTAACTCGCCCATGCCCATGGCCTCAACCAGCCGGTCGAAGCTCTTTTGCGTGGAAGCCGAGATGGTGATGTAGCGGTCGTCGCGCGTGCGATAGGCGTTGCGCGGGCTGTCGGTGGAGGAGCGGTTGCCGATCCGCTCGCGCACCATGCCGATCTGGTCGTAGGCGATGGTCTGGAACTCGATCAGCCGGAACAGCGGCTCGAAGAGGCTCACATCCACCTCCTGCCCCCTGCCCGACGTCTGGCGCTCGTGCAGCGCGAACATCGCACCCATCACCGCGAAGGTGGAGGCCACGGAATCCGCCTGGGCATAGGAGGAGCTGAGCGTGGGCGCGCCGTCTGGAAAACCGGTGAAGGAGGGCAAGCCCGTAAAGGCCTCGGCCACCGTGCCGTAGCCGCCGCGCTGGGCGTAGGGGCCGGTCTGGCCGTAGCCGGAGACGCGGACCATCACCAACCGCGGATTGATCTTGGACAGCACGTCGTAGCCGAGGCCCCAACGCTCGAAGGTGCCGGGTCGGTAGTTCTCCACCAGCACGTCCGCGGTCTCGACCAGGCGCAGCAGCAGGTCCCGCCCCTCGGGCTTGGAGAGGTTCAGCGTGATGTTGCGCTTGTTGCGCCCGATCACCTTCCACCAGAGGGATTTTCCCTCCTTCTCCGGCGGGCGCGTCCGCATGGCGTCGCCCTGGACCGGATGCTCGATCTTGAGGACGTCGGCACCGAAGTCGGCGAGCATGGTGCAGGCCAGGGGTGCGGCAATCATCTGGCCGGCATCGATGACGCGCAGGCCGTGGAGCGAACCCTTCGCGGGCTCCTGTGAAGGCTGGTCGGCCGTAGTCGGCATGTGAACCCCATCCGTTTGTCTACTACATCAGACAAATCCAGCCGAGGTTATGAGCGGAGCACGCGCCGGCGCAAGAGTGCCCCGTTACTTTGCCTTCCGCACGCCGGTTGCCGGCTTGCGCGGCGCCCCCATCATGGCCGGCGGTTGCGCCAGCTTCACGGTGTAATAATACCGGTCGGACCGGTAGAGCGATCGAAAGTACACCGCGAGTCGCTCCCCCTCCATGAGGTAGAGCCGCGTCAGGCAGAGCAGCGGCGCGCCGATCGGAACATCCAGCAGCTCGGCCGCCTGGATATCGGCGGCGACGGCCTCGATGGATTGCTGGTCCTCCCACATCGGCAGGCCCAGCGTCTCGCGCAGTTCGCGGTCGATGGAGGTACGCCGGAGGTCCAGGGCGGCAACCCGTTCGCCCACCTCGGGCAGCATCCAGGCCTCATGCCAGGCGAGGGGGATCCGCTCAAACAGCCGCAGCCGGGCGATCCGGAACAGCACCATCTCGGAATCCATGCCGAGCTGTTCCGCCAGCGCGGGCGGCATGCGGGCGGGTGCCGCCTGTAGCACCTTGGCCTCGGTATCGAGGTTCAGGGCGGAGAAATCCTCCGCCATGCCGGTCAGGCGCCGTTCGGGGCGGCGGCGTGGCATGCGGGCGATGAAGGTGCCCCGCCCGCGGGTGCGTTCGATGATGCCGTCTTGCTCCAGGGCCGCGAGGGCCGACCGGATCGTCTCACGGCTCACGGCAAATTCGGCGCAGAGGGCATGCTCGGTCGGCAACTGGTCGCCGGCGCGCATCATCCCCTCGATGCGATCCAACAGGATGCGCCGGACGTGCAGGTATTTTGGATAAGGATTGAAGAACTTGCGCACGCCGAGGAGTTTCCAGGGATTTTCATATTTAATTTCCCCTTTCCGGCGAATGCACAAGCGCCATGACGGTAAAACCGGGCTTGCCAGCCGACCAGAAAGATATTCGTCCCGATTGGAGCCCGGCAGGGCCTTTTCCGAGACGACCGCCAGTGGTGACAGGCCATTAAATGCCCTCGCTCCACCTCTTCGAGCCCCGGATCTTCGAGCCCTGGATCGCCCACGGCGCATTCGCCCGTGGCGAGTCGTATCTAGGGGGTTGAAGCCGGACGACCGGGCGCGCTCCAAGGACTTGCCGCCTCCGGCTGTCCTGCGGATGCATCAGGCAGGCGGGCGCACCGATGCCGCGAGAGCGAGGGGCGCCGGCCTCTCGCATGGGACTACGCGACCGCCTAAGGTCGCATCCCCTGCGGGTCTGGCCTATGCCTGCCGCGTCATAGGAAGGCCAAGTTTGCTCATGTCGCAACGGCAGATGCGTCTCGGAGTTTTCGTCCTCGGAACCGGCAATCACGTCGCTGGATGGCGCTACCCGGGAGCGGCCGACAGCTTCGTGAGCCTCGCCGGCATCCAGACCATTGCCGCTACCGCCGAACGCGGGAAGTTCGACTTGCTCTTCCTCGGCGACGGCCTCACCGCCAACGTCAACGACCACCCTTCCTTCGTCGTCCGCTTCGAGCCGCTGACCATGCTTTCCGCGCTCGCCGCGACGACGATGCATCTCGGCCTCGGCGCAACCTCCTCCACCACCTATGGCGAGCCCTATACCGTCGCGCGCCTCTTCGCCTCGCTCGATCACCTCAGCGGCGGCCGCGCCGCTTGGAACGCGGTGACGAGCTCGGGTGCAGGGTCCGGCGCCAATTTCGGCCGCCAGCATCCCGACCACGACTCCCGCTACGAGGTGGCGGAGGAGTTCGTGGATGTGGTCCGGGGGTTGTGGGATTGCTGGGATGACGGCGCCGTCGTCGCGAACCGCGAAACCGGCCAGTATATCGATGCCTCCAAGGTGAAGTCGCTGGACCACAAGGGCCGGTTCTTCGACGTGAAGGGCCCGCTGAACACGAGCCGCACGCCCCAGGGCCGGCCGATCATCCTCCAGGCGGGCTCCTCCGGTCCCGGGCTGGAACTGGCGGCACGGACGGCGGATGTGGTGTTCTCCGTCGTGCAGGATCTGGATGAGGCCAAGGCCGCCTATACCGCGCTGAAGTCGCGCCTGCCGCGCTTCGGCCGCCGCGCCGAGGACGTATCGCTCCTGCCCGGGGTAATGCCGATCATCGGCGCGACCGAAGCCGAGGCCCGCCAGAAGCTCAACACGCTGCAAAGCTTCGTCAACGACACCAACGCGCTCTCCATCCTCTCCAACCGGATGGGCATGGATGTCTCGGGCTTCGCGCCCGATGATCTGGTGCCCGACCTTCCCCTGCCCGACACCTCGCACGGTTTCGCGCGCGCCATGCTCTCCAAGGCCCTGCGCGAGAAGATGACCTGGCGCGACCTCAACAACCTGACAGGCGCGGCGCGCGGCCATTGGGTGATCTGCGGCACGCCGGAGATGATCGCCGATACCTTGCAGGAATGGTTCGAGGGCTACGCTGCCGACGGGTTCAACATCCTGCCGCCCTATTTCCCGGATGCCTTCGACGAGTTCGTCGACCAGGTGGTGCCGATCCTCCAGCGCCGCGGCCTGTTCCGTGAGGATTATACTGGCACGACGCTCCGTGAGCATTTGGGGCTGGACCGACCGGCCAACCCTATGTTTCCGCGCTAGACCGCCGCGCATTTAAAGCGCCGGCTCCCGGGCATCGTCAGGCTACCCGGCGAAAGCCGGAGGTGCCTGGAACGGATGCAGCGCCTCCAACCCGGCTGCGAAAGCGAGCGTGGTCCGGTCCTCATGCGAGGCGCCGATGACCTGCACGCCCACGGGCAGCCCGCCAGCAAAGCCGATGGGCGCTGCCGTCGACGGCAGCGAAGGCAGCGTCGCGAGGCCGGCCCAGAAGAGCTGGTCGTTGTAGTCGGCGTCCCGGCCATTCACGCGCAGGACCCGCTCCTCGCGCGGGCGGGCTTCGTCGATCGGGAAGGCCGGCACGGTGGAGCACGCCGCCACCACCACGTCGAAGTCCTCGAAGAAGCTGGCCCAGTCAGCCTTGAGCCGCATGCGCGCCTCCTCGCCCAGTTGCCAATCGCGGTGGCGCTGCGAATACGCCGCATCCGTCTGCGCGACGTAGAGCGAGGGCGGATTGGCGCCCGGCATCTCGTTCCGCTCGACCGCGGCTTTGAACACGGCCTCCGGCAGGCGTGACACCGCACTGCCGCGCAGCAGGCGCAGATAGGTGGCGTGGTGCGCCGCATGATCGGTGAAGGGCAGCGCCTCCAGCGTCACGCGCGCACCGACGGCGCGCAGCCGCTCCGCCAGTGCAAGGATTTCGGCGCGATAGCCGGCATCCACCTCCGCGACCGGGGAATCCGTCACCACCGCCACGCGAAAGTCGCGCAGTTGAGTCGCGCGGGCGGGCGGCAAAGCCAGGCGCCAGGCCTTGGCCTGCGGACCGGCAGGCCCCGCCATCACGTCCAGCGCGATCTCGAGGTCCCGCACGCTGCGCGCGAGTGGCCCGGCCACGGAAAGGTCGTTCTCCAGAATGCTGCCCGGCTTGCCGTTGCCCAGGCTCGGCAGAAGGCCCGGCGTGGGCTTATGACCGAAGACGCCGCAGAAATGCGCGGGGATGCGGATGGAGCCGCCGGCATCGCCGCCCACCTCCAGCGGCGCCATTCCGCTCGCCACGGCCGCGGCCGAGCCACCCGAGGAACCGCCCGGCGAACGGGCGAGATCCCAGGGATTGCGCGTGGTGCCGTAGATCGCGTTGTAGCTCTGCCAGTCGAGCGCGTTGATGGGGATGTTGGTCTTGCCGAAGAGCACGGCGCCCGCCGCCTCCAGCCGCTGCATGATCACGGCGCTTTCGGTCGGGATGTTGTCGCGCAGCGCCGGATCGCCCCAGGTGGCCGGCCAGCCCGCGACGTTGTTGGTGTCCTTCACCGTCATCGGCAGCCCGTGCAGCGGGCCGAGCCATTCACCCCGGGCCAGTGCCGCATCGGCCCTATCGGCGGCGGCGCGGGCGCGCGGGGCGTCGAGATGGATCACTGCGTTCAGCGTCGGGTTGTGGCGCTGCACCCGCTCCAGGTGGAACTCCAGCAGGGCGCGCGCCGTGATGTCGCGCCGGCGAAGCTTCTGAAGCAGGGCCCAGGCGGGCAGAAAGGCGAGGTTCTCGTCGCTCATGCGGTCAAGTCTCCGAGGGGGGCGGCGCCGATCGGTCGGCCTGCCAGAAGATGATGCGGCGCTGCAGCGCCTGCACGATGGAACTGCCGGCCATGCCGATGACCGACAGGATGATAACCCCGGCAAACATCACCGAGACGTTCATGTTCACCGTCGCCGAGCCGATCAGGTAGCCGACGCCCCGGTCGGACGCGACGAACTCGCCGACGACAGCGCCGATCAGCGCCAGCACGATGCCGATCTGCAGCCCACCGAGGATGGCGGGGGCCGCGGCCGGCAGCTTCACGTGCAGGAAGATGAAGACCGGCGAGCGCGAGAACGAACGCGCCATCTCGATCAGCTCCCGATCTGCGGCACGGATGCCGATGATGGTGTTCACCAGCAGCGGGAAGAAGCAGATCAGCGCCACCAGCACGACCTTCGACGCCAGCCCGAAGCCGAACCAGACCAGGATGAGCGGCGCCAGCGCGACCTTAGGCGCGGCCTGAATGGCGACGATATAGGGATAGACGAAGCGCTCGAAGAGCCGCGATTCGGCCACGCAAATCCCCGTCAGCACGGCGCCGACACTCCCGATCGCATAGCCCACGAGCGTGGAGGTGAGGGTGAAGCCGATGTGCGGCCAGAAGCTGCCATCGGCGAAACCGCCCCAAAGGGCGCGGCCGACCTGGGCGGGGCCGGGAAGCAGGTAGGAGGGCAGGCCAGTCGGCCCCGTCGCCAGGTGCCAGGCGCCCAGGATCAGCCCCAGCGTCACCAGCGGCGGCAGCAGGTTCCACAGGCGCCTCATGCCGCCACCTCGTCGAACACGCGGCGAAGGGCCAGGGCCAGCTGGTTGAACTCGGGCCCGGCCATGGTTTCGGTCAGCCGCGGGCGCGGCAGCTCGACGCGCCAGTCCGCCTGGATGCGCGCGGGCCGCCCGGAGAGGACGAGCACACGGTCGGCCAGCAGCAGCGCCTCGGGGATGGAGTGGGTCACGAAAACCGCGGCACGCGGGCGGGCCAGCCAGAGGTCCTGGAGCACCAGCGCCATCCGCTCGCGCGTCATGGCATCGAGCGCGGCGAAGGGCTCGTCGAGCAGCAGCAGGTCGGGATCGTGCAGCAGCATCCGCGCGAGGCCGACGCGCTGCGCCATGCCGCCCGAGAGCTCGGCGGGGTAGAGCCCGGCCGCGTCGGGCAGGCCGACGGCGACCATCAGCTCCTCGGCGCGGGCTACCTCGGCCTTGCTTGCCCCGCGCCGGAAGCCGGCCGGCAGCAGCACGTTGTCGAGCGCCGTGCGCCAGGGCAGCAGCGTTGGCTTTTGGAATACCATGCCGACGTCGCGGCGCGGCCCGCGCACGCGCTCGCCGGCCACCTTCACCTCGCCGGCCGAGGGCGGAAGCAGCCCGGCGATCAGCCGCAGCAGGGTGGACTTGCCGCCGCCGGACGGGCCGAGGATCGCCACGAACTCTCCCGCGGCGACCTCAAAGGATACATCCGCTAGGACCTGCCGCCCGGGAAAGGCGAAGCCGACACCACTGACCGCCAGCGGCGGCACCTGCCCGCTCAAGGCAGGGCCCGCGCGCGCGCGACCAATGCCGCACGGTCGAAGCGGTTGAAGCCCTCCACGAAGCGGTTGGTGAAGTAGCTATCCACGGGGATGTCGGCCGAGGGGAACTCACGGAAGCGGTTCATCTCGACGATGTAGTCGCGGATGATGCCGAGGTCGTACTGGCCGGACACGCGCGGCTGGCCAGCCTCATCGCGCGTGGTGCGCTGCGAGGCGCTCTGCGTGATGCGGATATTGTCGGCCAGTGCCTGTTCGGCATTCTCCGTCGGGCGGGCCTGAGGCGTGCGGCGCCAGAAGGCTTCCACGCAGGCGCGCGGATTGGCGTCGCAGGCCGCGACCGACTGCGCGTAGGCGCGGCCGAAACGCTCGATCAGGTCGGGATTGCCCTCGATCGTCGAGCGATGGGCGAGGAAGCCGTTCGTCACCATCCGCCGGAAGACCGGGGGGAATTCGAGGCGCCGCGCCGGCGTGCCGGAAAGCTCCAGCAGGTCGATCCAGGTGCTGTTGAAGTTCAGCGCCTGCACCCGGTCCTCGCGCAGCGCATGGAAGCCGGCGCCGAGCACACCCACCGCGACGATCTGCACGTCGCGTCCGGGCTCCAGCCCGACGCTGCGCAGCAGGGCGCGGGTCTGCGGGATGGTGCCCCAGGTGAGCGCGCCGACGCCGATGCCCTTGCCGCGGAGGTCGGCCAGGGTGCGGATAGGCCCATCGGCCCGTACCGCGATCTCGAGCGTATTGGTGGGGCCGGCATTGTAGACGTAGCTCACGGGAAGCGCCGCCTGGCCCGGCTGATGGGCGGAGAGCAGCGTCTCCGTCAGCGGAAAGCCGAAGGTCACCTGCCGCTGCAGCACCTGCGGCAGGATGGCGCCGGCGCCGGCCAGCACGACATGCTGGAGTTCGATACGCTCTGCGCGGAACAGGCCGAGCTCTTCGCCGATGGCGTAGATGCCGCCATCCGTCACGGTGAGGGGGATGGCCAAGCCGATCACCACTCGGTCGGGCGCCTGGGCCGAGGCCGGCAGGGTGAAGGCGTAGACCAGGGCAAACGCCGCGAGGCGACGCAGAAGATCCGTCATGGGGTCTCTTTCTATTCGGCTCGCTGAGGGTGTGCCGCTTTGAACTAACGCGGTCCAGCCGTAGGCATCGGCATGATGGTAGCCGGTTAATTTTCGCGCCAGGGCCGGCGGTTCGGCATGGCTGCCGCCTGAGGAGGTGTGCGCTTAGGGCGGCGTCCAGGCCCGGCCGGGAATGCTCTCCAGCAACTCGCGCGTATAGGGATGCTCCGGCGCGCCGAAGACCCGGGCGGTCGGCCCCAGCTCCACGATGGCGCCGCGCTGCATCACCGCCACGCGGTCGCAGATGCGCGCCGCCACGCGCAGGTCATGCGTGATGAACAGCATGGTGAGCCCGAACCGCAGGCGCAGATCGGCAAGCAGCGCCAGCACCTGCGCCTGGACCGATACGTCCAGCGCGCTCACCGGCTCATCGGCGATCAGCAGTTCCGGCCGCATGGCCAGCGCGCGGGCGATGCCGATGCGCTGCCGCTGCCCGCCGCTGAACTCGTGCGGGTAGCGGGTCATCGCGCCGGGATCGAGTTGCACCAGCGCCAGCAGTTCCCGCGCCCGTTCCAGGGCTTCGGTGCGCGGCGTGCCATGGGTTATGGGGCCCTCGGCGATGGCCTCCCCCACCATGCGGCGGGGATTCAGCGAGGCGTAGGGGTCCTGGAAAATCATCTGCACGCGCTGGCGAAACGGCTTTCTCGCCGAACGCGAGAGGGGGCGCAGGTCGGTCCCGTGGAAGCGGATCTCTCCACTTTCCGGATGCACGAGGTTGACGATGCAGCGCGCCAGCGTCGACTTGCCGCTGCCGCTTTCGCCGACCAGGCCCAGCGTCTCGCCCTTCACCAGCGTGAAATCGGCCGACTGCACGGCCGGAATCACGACCCCTCCGCCGAACCAGCCACCGCGCCGATAGGTCTTCTTCACCCCGGAAAGGCGCAGCACGGGCTCCGCCGTGGAGGCCGCCGGCGCGGTCTGCGTGGAGGCGCCGTGCGGCACGGCGGCGATCAACGCTTTGGTATAGGGGTGCTGCGGCCGGTTCAGCACCTCCTCCGCGCGGCCCTGTTCCACGATGCGGCCGTGCTGCATCACCGCCACGCGATCCGCGATCTCCGCCACCACGCCGAAATCATGGGTGATGAACAGCACGCCCGTCCCGCGGCGCGATTGGATCTCGCGGATCAGCCGCAGGATCTGCATCTGCGTCGTGACGTCGAGCGCGGTGGTCGGCTCGTCCGCGATGAGCAGAGCCGGTTCCAGCGCCAACGCCATGGCGATCATCACCCGCTGCCGCTGGCCGCCCGAAAGCCGGAATGGATGGCTGCGGGCGATGGCGGCCGGGTCGGGCAAGTTCACCGCTGCGAGCAACTCCTGCACGCGTTTGCGCGCATTCGCGCCGGCGCCATGCACCTGCATCGCCTCTGCAATCTGGTCGCCCACGCGCATCAGCGGGTTGAGCGCAGTCATCGGCTCCTGGAAGATCATGGCGAGCCGCTGACCCCGGAGCTGGCGCATCGCCTCCGGAGAGGTCTGCCGCAGGTCGCGACCTTCAAAGACCAGCTGCCCCCCGGTGATCGGCAGGCCCTTCGGCAACAGCCCCATCACGGCATTGGCGGTGATCGACTTGCCGCTGCCGCTCTCGCCCACAATGCACAGGATTTCGCCGGCGTCGACACTGAGCGATATGCCCTCAACGGCATTCGGGCGGTCGGCGCCCGGCGGCAGGGCGACGGTCAGGTTTTCCACAGAGAGCAGGCTCATGCGCTGCCTCCCCGCTGGCGGGCCAGGCGCGGGTTCAGCGCGTCCGACAGCCCCTCCCCCACCAGGTTCAGCGAGAGCACGGTGATGAAGATGGCAAGGCCGGGAAACACGCTCATCCACCAAGCCAGCCGGATGACGCTGCGCCCCGAGCCGATCAGGAATCCCCAGGTCATCAGGTTCGGATCGCCCAATCCCAGGAAGGAGAGCGCGCTTTCTAGCAGGATGGCGGAAGCCACCATCAGCGAGGCCAGCACGATGATGGGCGAGAGCGCGTTGGGCAGGATGTCGCCGACCACGATCGCCATGCGCGACTTGCCCAGAACCTCGGCCGCCTGCACGAACTCCCGCCCGCGCAGGGACAGGAACTCCGCCCGCACCACCCTCGCCACCGGCGGCCAGGAGACGATGGCGATGGCGCCGACCACGCTGCCGATCGTCGGCGTGAAGATTGCCACCAGCAGGATGGCGAGCACGAAGCTCGGGATGGTCTGGAAGAATTCGGTGAAGCGCATCACCGCGTCATCCATGAAGCCGCCGAGATAGCCCGCGACCGCGCCCAGAGTCACGCCCACGAACAAGGCGCAGATGGTCGAGACCGCGCCAACCATCAGCGAAATGCGCGCGCCATGCGCGATGCCGGCCGCGACGTCCCGGCCCAGGCTGTCGCTGCCCAGCAGCATGCCCATCTCGCCCGGCGGCATGAAGGGCGCGCCCGCCATGTCCCAGGGGCTGCCGGGAAAGAAGATAGGCGCCGTCGCCGCCATGAACATGACCGCGAGCAACGCCACGAGGCCCACCACGGCCCCCTTGTTGCGGCGGTAGCGCCGCCAGAAGTCGCGCATCAGCCGACCTCCACGCGTGGGTCGATGACCGCGTAGAGCAGGTCCGTCGCAAGGTTGAAGAGCACGACGATCACGCTCGTGCAGAAGAAGACGCCGAGCAGCACGGGGTAGTCGCGTGAGAGCAGCGCCTCGAAGGCGAGCCGCCCGATGCCCGGCCAGGCGAACACCGTCTCCACCAGGATGGAACCGCCGAGCAGCTGCCCCGCCTGAATGCCGGCGAATGTGATGACCGGCAGCAGCGCGTTGCGCAGGATATGCGCGCGGGTGATGCGCCCTTCCGGCACGCCCTTGGCGCGGGCTGTCTTCACGAAATCCTGGTCGGCCACCTCCAGCATCGTGGCCCGCGTCAGCCGCGCATAGACGGCGAGGTAGAACAGTCCCAGCGTCAGCGACGGCAGCAGCAGGTGCCGAGCTACGTCGAGCACGACCTCGATGCCCTGCATCGGCACGCCGACGCTGCTCATGCCGAAGCTCGGCAACCATTCGAGCCAGACGGAGAAGACCAGCACCAGCATCAGCCCCACCCAAAAGAGCGGCGTGGCATAGAAGGTCAACGCCAGTACCGTGATGAAACTGTCCGCCCATGTGCCGACGCGTTGCGCCGCCAGCGCGCCAAGTGTGACGCCCCCGACTACCGCGAAGGTGAAGGCCGCGCCGGTCAGCAGCAGTGTCGCCGGCAGCCGCTCCAGGATCAGCGTGGCGACGCCCATCTGCTGGCGGTGGCTGAAGCCGAGATCGAGCATCAGCACGCTCTTCAGGTAGATCCACAGCTGCACGTGCAGCGGCTGATCCAGCCCGAACTGCCGGCGCAACTGCTCCAGGAACAGCGGATCCGCCGCACCGGACTGCCCGGCCATGACGCTGGCGGGATCACCGGGTGCGGCATGCACGAGGAGGAAGTTGCAGACGACGATCGCCAGCACGACAATCACCGCCTTCACCAGTCGCCGCGCGAGAAAGCCCGGAAGCTTAGCCGCCTCCATCAGGACGCGAGGAAGACGTCGTCGAAGTTGGTATGCACGCCCAGCCCCGTGGTGATCACATTGCGCAGCCGCTTGTCGTTGATGGTCGGGAAGGCCATTTCCATCAGCCAGATCTGGGGCACGTCGCGCACCAGGATGCGTTGCACCTCGGAGAAAGCCTGTTGCCGCTCGGCCGTGACGCTCGCCGCGCGAGCCCGGGCGAAGAGGGCATCGACCTCGGGGTTGGAATAGCCGCCCGTGTTGGTGAAGGTGACGCGCTGGATGTTGGAGGAGACGTAGGTGCGCTCCACCCCCAGCGTCGGGTCGCCGAACTGGTAGACGAAGTTGATGCTCGTCTCGTATTCCCAGGCGCCGATGCGACGCGCCCAGCTTCCCGCATCCGTGCTCTCCAGCTCCAGCACGATGCCGACCTGCCGCAACGACTGGCGCAGGTACTCCGCGAGCCGCGACCAGACCTCGCCGTAAGGCAGCACCAAGTGCTTAAGCGTGAACCGCACGCCTTGTGCATTGGCCCTATGACCCGCGGCATCCAGCAGCGCCGCCGCCTCGCGAGGGTTGTGCGCGGGCAGGCTCACGCTGCGATCATGGAAGCGCGTGGTGGAGGCGACCGGGTTGGTCGCGGGCTTGCCGATGCCGAACCACAGACGCTGGGTGATGAAATTCCGGTCGATCGCGAGGCTGATGGCCTGCCGGACGCGCACATCGGCGAGCGGGCCGACGCGATGGTTCACCTCGATCCACGAAAGCGGGGAGAAGTATTCCCAACCCGCGATGCTCACATCCAGGTTCGGCCGAGCGCGCATCGCCGGCACGTCGAAGGGCTCGATATCGCTCGCCGAGGTGAGCTGCACCTGCCCGGTCTCCAGCGCGAGGCGCCGGCTCTGACTGTCGGGGACGATGCGGTAGATGATGCTGTCGAGGTAGGGCTTGCCCTCCTGCCAGTAGGTCGGGTTGCGGTCGAGCTTGATGAAGTTGCCTCGCTGCCATTCCGTGAAGCGGAACGGCCCGGTGCCGACCGGCCGCTGCACCGCCGGCGCCGTCCGGTATTCTCGCCCGTCGAAGAGGTGCTTGGCCACGATGGCGCAGGCCGTGGCGTCGAACATGAGGAGAAAGGGCTCGAAGGACTGCTTCAGCACGAAGCGCACCGTGTGCGGATCGGGCGCTTCCGCCGTTTCGATCAGGGAGAAGATGCCGCGTGCGCGCGGCGCCACCTCCATGTGGAACTTCATCACCGAGAAGATCACGTCGTCCGCTGTGAAGGGCCGGCCGTCATGCCAGGTAACGTTCTCCTGCAGCTTGAAGATGAATTCCTTGTTGTCCGGGCTCACCGTCCAGCTCTTCGCGAGCTTGGGGATCGGCTCCAGCGTCGGCGAGAAGGTGAGCAGCCCCTCGAAGATCTTGGGCGCGACGATG
>JAQGHY010000162.1 GCA_028291455.1 Rubritepida sp.
CGGCCGCCCCATCAGCCTGCCGGTGAACGAGCTGCACCCCGTCAACCCGCCCGATGCCAACGGCGTCTCGAAATGGGCGGGCGAGCAGTATTGGATGCTGGAAAACCGCGTCCTGCATCGCCCCGTCGTCTCGCTGCGGCTGACCAACTGCTACGGCCCGCGGCTTCGCATCGCCGATGCCCGGCAGACGTTCCTGGGCATCTGGATGCGCCGGCTGCTGGAAAACGACCCCTTCGAGGTCTGGGGCGGCGACCAGCTGCGCGACCTCGCCTATGTCGACGACGTCACGCGCGCCTTCCTGATGGCGGCCGAGCAGGCGGGCCGGCCCGGCGTCTCGGGCTTCGTCTTCAACCTCGGCGGCGCGCCACCGGTTTCGCTGCGGGACCTGGCGGATCTGGTGATCGCGGCGAACGACGGCGCGGGCAGCTTCACCACACGCGAATTCCCGGCCGATCGCGCGCCGATCGACATCGGCAGCTACCATGCCGACGACAGCGCCTTCCGGTCAGCGACAGGCTGGGAGCCGCTGACCTCGCTGGAGGATGGCCTGCGGATCACGCTCGACTGGTATCGTGAACGGATGAGCGACTACATTTCCATCGATGAGCCGCCGAAAAGCTGATCCTGGGGAAAAGAACCGGCTCCGATGATGCCGGCGCCCTAGTCAGCGCAAGATTTTGAGAGACACGTAGATGAACGCACCGCTCCCCATGCTTCCCTTCGCCGATCCCGGCGCCGGCTACCGCGCGCTGCAGCCCGAGATCGATGCGGCCGTGGCCCGCGCTTTGGCCTCGGGCTGGTATATCCTGGGGCAAGAGGGCGAGGCCTTCGAGAAGGAATTCGCGGCCTGGCTGGGCGCGAAGCCGGAGGCGCCGCCCATGCATGCGGTGGGCTGCGCCAATGGCACGGATGCGATCATGCTCATCCTGCGCGGCATGGGCATCGGCGAGGGTTGCACGGTGGTGACCGTCAGCCACACCGCCGTCGCTACCGTCGCCGCCATCGAGATGGTGGGCGCCACGCCGCTGCTGATCGACATCGATCCCGACACCTACACCATGGACGCCGACGAGCTGGCCTCGGTCCTGGCCGATCCGCCGCCGGGTCTGCCGCCGATCCGCGCGGCGATCCCGGTGCATATCTATGGCCAGGCCGTCGATCTCGGCCCGATCAAGGCGGCCTGCGACGCCGCCGGCGTGGCCCTGATCGAGGATTGCGCCCAGTGCCATGGGGCCGAGCTGAGCGGCTGGAAGCTCGGTACCATCGGCGCGGCTGCGGCCTTCAGCCTGTACCCGACCAAGAACCTCGGCGCGCTCGGCGACGGCGGCATCGTGGCCACGCCCGACCCGGAGCTTGCGGCGCGGATCGCCTCGATCCGGCAATACGGCTGGAAGCGGCGCTATATCAGCGACACCCCGGGCGTGAACTCGCGGCTAGACGAGGTGCAGGCGGCGATCCTGCGCGTGAAGCTCCAGTACCTGGACCGCCAGAACGCCCGCCGGCGCGAGATCGCCGATGCCTATGACGTGGCGCTGGCCGGCACCGCGCTGGTGGCGCCGGCGCGGCGTGCGGACGCCTATCACGTCTTCCATCTCTATGTGCTCCGCCATCCGGACCGCGACGCCATCATGTCGCGCCTCAAGGCGCAGGGAATCGGCACGGGCATCCACTATCCGATGCCGGTGCACCTCCAGCCGGCCTATGAGGGCCGCACGCCGCTGGGGCCGGCCGGCTGCGCCGAGACCGCGCGCGCGGCGCAGGAGGTGTTCAGCCTGCCGATGTATCCGGAGATGACGGACGAGCAGGTGGCCCGCGTCTGCCTCGCCCTGCGGCAGCTCTGAGCGCCGCGCTCGTATTCCCCCTCGCCGCGATCGCGGAGATCGCGGGGTGCTTTGCCTTCTGGATGGTGATGCGGCAGGGGGCCGGCATTTGGTGGCTGCTGCCGGGGGCGGTGAGCCTCGGGCTCTTCGCCTGGATGCTGACCCTGACGCCGGGCGATGCGGCCGGGCGCTCCTTCGCGGCCTATGGCGGGATCTACGTCGTGGCCTCGCTGGCCTGGCTGATGCTGGTGGAGGGCGTCCGGCCCACGCTATGGGATGCGGCGGGGGCGGCGCTTTGCCTGCTCGGTGCCGCGGTGATCGTCATGGGCTCGGTACGTCAGGTCTGAGTCGGTGGCGATTCAGTCCTCGCTCTCCAGCCGGTCGATATCCTCGTCCGACAGGCCGAAATGGTGGCCGATCTCGTGGATCAGCACATTTCGTACCAGGCCGAACAGGTCCTCGCCGGTCTCGATCCATTCCAGCAGGATGGGCTCCCGGAAAAGCAGGATGGTGTCGGGCTCGCCGGGCGCGTCCAGCACGGACTTCTGGGTGAGCGGCGTGCCGCGGTACAGGCCCGTGAGCTCCCAGGGGCTGTCGAGGCCGAGGGCGGCGACCACCTCGTCCTCCGGCACCTCTTCCACGATTATCGCGGTGCCGCGTACCTTTTCGCGCAGCATCACGGGGATTGCGGCGAGTGCATCCTCCGCCATTTCCATGAGGTCTTCGAGGCTCGGGGGTGTGGTGGGGCGCATGGCCCTGCATGCCACGCCGCGAGCCCGCACGGGAGGGGGTCTTCATGGTCGAAAAGCTGGATGAGTCCGCGCGCGCCGCGCTGGCCGCCGATTTGCCGGAATGGCGCGTGGTCGAGGGGCGGGATGCCATCACCCGCAAATTCCGCTTCCGCGATTTCAGCGAGGCCTGGGGCTTCATGGCGCGCGTGGCGCTCCTGGCGGAGGCACAGGACCACCACCCCGAATGGTCGAACGTCTACAACCGCGTGGAGATCACGCTGACGACGCATGACGCCGGCGGGCTTTCAGCGCGCGACGCCAAACTGGCCGGCGCGATCGACCGGCTGATATAGTTCCCCTCTTGTTCTCGCGCCTCGGACGCGCGAAAACCCGGCATGGATGCAGCCACCCGTACCCTTTCCGTCACACGCTCCGCCATGCGACTCTGCCTGGCCCGCGCCTGGTCGCCGCTCACCGAGGTGCCGCTGCCCGACGGCCGCCGCGCCGACATCCTGGCGCTGCGGCCGGATGGCGGCTTCGTGATCATCGAGGTGAAATCCTGCGCGCGGGATTTTCTCTGCGACGCCAAGTGGCACGAGTACCGGGGCTTTTCCGACGAACTCCACTTCGCCGTAGACCTCGACTTCCCCCAAACCCTGCTGCCCGACGATGTCGGCCTGATCGTCAGCGACGGCTGGGAGGCCTCCCATCTCCGCGAAGCCCCCACGCACCCGCTCGCCCCCGCCCGCCGCAAGGCGCTGCTGCACCGTTTCGCCTGCCTCGCGGCAACGCGGCTGGCGGGATTGGCCGACCCGGTCGGGCTTTCCGAACGACGGGCGGCGCTGCGGCTGGATTGACGCGCGCGCCATAGCGCCGCACATCCGAGCCCATGCCGCAATTCGCTCGCCTCGCCGCCGGTTTCGTGCCCTTCACGCCCTACGGCTATGCCGGGCGCCATGAGGCCTGCGCGCTCTGCGGCAGCCGGGAGACGCTGCCGCTCTCGCGCCACGACCGCCGGCTGAAGCGCCTCACCTCCGTCATCTGCGCGAATTGCGGCCTGATCCGCACCGATCCGATGCCGACCGAGGCGGAGCTGGCCGACTACTACCGGCACAATTACCGCTTCGATTACCAGCTCGTCGGCACCAAGCCGCCGCGCCGCCACCTCGTCCGCACCCGCGCCGAGGCCGCGCGCCGCGTCGCCCTGCTGGCGCCCGTGCTGCAGCCCAGGGCCCGCGTGCTGGATTACGGCAGCGGCTCCGGCGAGTTCCTCATCGAGGGCCAGCGCCACCGCTGGTCCATGGAGGGCGTGGAACCCGGCGAGGCCTATTCCAGCCACGCGCGCGAAGCCGGCGTCACCGTCCATTCCAGCCTGCCGGAAGGCGCGGGGCCCTTCGACGCCATCACCAGCCACCACGTCTTCGAACATCTGCGCGACCCACTGGCCACGCTGCGAGAGCTGGTGGCGACGTTGAAGCCCGATGGCGTGCTGTACCTCTCCGTCCCCGACATGGGCCCCTCACAGAAGCCGGCCTTCGAGCGGCTGCATTTCGCCCATGTCCACGGTTTCGTGCCGCAGACGCTGGACCTGCTGGCGGCCACCGTCGGCTTCGCGCCGGACCCGCGCTTCGACCGCGCCGGCACCACCGCGGTCTATTCCCGCACCGACATCCAGCCGAACCCCGACCCCAGCCTGGCCAACCGCATCCGCGCCGGCTTCAACATGGTCGATCCGCTGAAGCATGTGGTGACCTTCGGCTGGCTCGCCCCCACCATCCGGCGGCTCAGCCGCGATGTCCGGGACACGCTGCGCAAATAGGAGCTTCGCCGCCGTGATCCTGTTCATCTCCCCCGGCAGCCCCTTTGCCCGCATCCTCCGCGTGCTGATGCGCGAGCGCGGCCCGGAGATGACCGAACAGCTCGTCCCCTTGCGCGACCCCGCCTCGCCGCTGCTGGAACACAGCCCGCCCGGCCGCGTGCCGGTGCTGCTGGACGGCGAGGTGGCCATCGGCGAAGTCCCGCTCATCCTCGCTCATCTCGGCTGGCTGCCCGTTAATCCCGTGGCATCCGCCCGCCTCGGCCAGATGCTGGCGCTGATCGACAGCATCGCCGTGTGGAACCGCGACCTCCGCCGCCCGCCGGAACAGCGCTCGCCCGCCTTCCAGGCGCTGGAGCTCACCCGCGCCTCCCGCATCCTCGATGCGCTGGACCCCGCCGCCTATGACCCGTTCAGCACCGAGGGCGTCGCCCTGGCCTGCGCCCTCGGCTACTGCGAACGCCGGCACACGGTCTTCCGCTGGCGGCAGGGCCGGAGCAGACTGGCCGCCTGGTACGACGCCGCCGTCGCGCGGCCCGCCTTCGACGCAACAATCCCGCCTCCATCAGGAATCTGACCGATGCAGAACAGCGAACCCGTCTGGCGCCACGTCGACGCGAAGCAGGAGGAGGCGATCGCCCTCTCCGACCGCGTCTGGGGCATGCCCGAGCTTGCCTATAACGAGCACCGCTCCGCCGCCGAGCACACGCAATACCTCCACGCCGAGGGCTTTCGCGTCACCGAACAGCTCGCCGGCATCCCCACCGCCATGATGGGCGAGGCTGGCGAGGGCGGCCCGGTCATCGCCATCCTCGGCGAGTTCGACGCGCTGCCCGGCCTGTCCAACGAGGCCGACGTGGCCGAGCACCGCCCGGTCCCCGGCGACGGCAACGGCCATGCCTGCGGCCACAACCTGCTGGGCGCCGCCTCGCTGCTCGCCGCCACCGCGGTAAAGGACTACCTGGCCGCCAACGGCATCGCCGGGCGCGTCCGCTACTACGGCTGCCCGGCCGAAGAGGGCGGCGCCGCCAAGGGCTTCATGGCCCGCGCCGGCCTCTTCGACGACGTGGACATCGCCATCTCCTGGCACCCCTCCGCCTTCGCCGGCGTGAACGAGCCGTTGAGCCTCGCCAACACGCGCATCGACTTCACCTTCCATGGCCGCGCCAGCCATGCCGCGGCCTCCCCGCATCTCGGCCGCAGCGCGCTGGATGCCGTCGAGCTCATGTCCGTCGGCGTGAACTACCTGCGCGAGCACATCCCGTCCGAGAGCCGCATCCATTACGCCTATCTCGATGCCGGCGGCGTCGCGCCCAATGTGGTGCAGGCCAAGGCCAAGGTCCGCTACCTCATCCGCGCCGGCGACGTGAAGGCGCTGAACAGCCTCGTCGCCCGCGTCCGCAAGATCGCCGACGGCGCCGCGCTGATGACCGAGACGAGGGTGGAGACGCAGGTGATCTCCGCCGTCTCCAACCTGCTGGCCAATACCCCGCTCGAGAAGCTGATGCAGGACAGCCTGGACCGCCTCGGCCCGCCGCCCTTCGACGCCGAGGACCGCAGGCGCGCCGCCGAATTCCAGGCGACGCTCTCCGAGGAGGACATCTCCTCCGCCTATCGCAAGGTCGGGCTGGCACCGACGGATTCGCCGCTGGCCGACCGCATCGTTCCGCTCGATTCACACCGCGCACCGATGATCGGCAGCACCGATGTGGGCGACGTCTCCTGGGTGGTGCCGACGGTGCAGGCGCGGGGTGCGACGCATGCCATCGGCACGCCGCTGCATTCCTGGCAGGCGACGGCCCAGGGCAAGCTGCCGCACGCGCATAAGGGCATGGTGCATGTGGCCAAGGTGATGGCGAGCACCGCCGTGGACGCGCTGCTCAGGCCCGAGGTGATCGCCGCCGCCAAGGCCGACCACGCCGCCCGCGCCGGTGGCCCCTACCAGTGCCCGCTGCCGGCCGACGCCGTTCCGCCCATCGGAATGTCGCTCACCGCCTAGCCTGTTTTTGATGAGCTTCCCCGCCCATTCGGGAGGGGAGGCCAACTGGATCTGCACCGATGCGCGTAATCCGTGACGCGGCCGAACTGCGCGCCGTGAGCCAAGCCTGGCACGCGGCGGGCGAGCGCATCGCGCTCGTCCCGACCATGGGCTACCTGCATGAGGGCCACCTGGCGCTGGTGGCGCGGGCGCGCGAGCTGGCGCCGCGGGTGATCGCCACGATCTTCGTCAACCCAACGCAATTCGCGCCGCACGAGGACCTCGGCCGCTACCCGCGCGACGAGGCCGGTGACATCGCCAAGCTGGAAGCGGCGGGGTGCGATGTGCTGTTCGCGCCATCGGTGGAGGTGATGTACCCGGCGGGTTTCGCCACGCGCATCGCCATGTCCGGCCCGGCCGAGGGTTTGGAGGGAACGCACCGGCCGCAGATGTTTGCCGGGGTGGCGCTGGTCTGCACGCGGCTGTTCGGGATGAGCGGGGCGGATGTGGCTGTGTTCGGCGAGAAGGACTGGCAGCAGGTGATGGTGGTGCGGCGGGTGGTGGAAGACCTGGCGCTGCCGATCACGATCGAGACGGTGCCGACGATCCGAGCGGCGGATGGCTTGGCGCTGTCCTCGCGGAATGCGTACCTGGACCCGGAGGCTAGGGTGAAGGCGGCGGCGATGCATGCGGCGCTGAGTTATGCGGCGGAGCGGCTGCGAGCGGGAGCGACGGCGGCGGAGGCGTGCGGGGAGGCGGAGGAACGGCTGCGAGAGGCTGGATTCCGGCAAGTGGATTATGTGGCGCTGCGGAGTGAGCGCGGTTTCGAGGAGATGGAGAAATTGAGCGAACCTGGGCGAGTATTAGGAGCAGCTTGGTTAAGGCAGGTCAGGCTGATTGATAATGTAACGAAGAGTGGATGAAGCAAAGTAAAATCAGCAGCGTTGCATTTAGTTCTCGAGCTTAATAAGCTGCTCACCAGCTTGCGATCCCGATAAGAATGGAAAAACACTTACATCAAAATTAGCACCTTCTTTTTCTAGATCAAGTAAAGAATCTTTTATTTTTTCCACCTGGTTTTTTTCTTGATAAATCGCATCGTCTGATATTTGCACAAACAATGTATGGCGGCGATGACCCGTGAGACTAGTTTCGTGGCGACGCGATAATGTTAAATCCCACATTCTTTGCTTGATTCGCCTAGCCGAAATCAATGTAGCTTTATAGAACGGAGAGAACGACGCAACCGTAGAAGTTCCTGTATAATCTATTTCCAGTTCAAAGGGACGTCTTTTGGGGTGCGGTTTGGGCAAGAAGATAGGGTTAAAATTTCGTTCAAACCTTGGGCGTCGCGAAGTTACGTATTCCATAATATTCCGTCCCAATTCGAGTTCGTTTCGGGGCTTTGTATAAATAGATAATGTATCTCCCGAAAAGGTTTCCACCATTATTTTCGATCGAAGTTCAAATTCTTCTTCTTTGTAGAGGGCCGAACAAGCCAAATTCCAGCGCTGCGCTACGGCTTTCGCACTCTCTCCTTCGGAAGAACGTAATTCGCCTAATGACACACCAAAGATAGGGGATATAAAAGAATTTGCAAAATCCGATTTTTTCCGTTCAATTTCGCGCTCCATGACATCTAAGGCAAAGTTTGCGGCAGAAATTATTGACGGTGCCGAAGCTTGAAAAAAACACGATAAAGCATCAAAATTATTCGCTCGCGACAAAAAGAAGTCATGGTTATCAAACGCAAAAACTCCCATAACAAATTGTTCCGGACTAAAATGTCTCGGCCGGAAGAGAATTGGAATCCACGAAAAGTTTCTCAAATTTCCTATGTCAGGGAAATCGTAGTCGCTGAATTTCTTTGATATGTTAACCATTACACGATTCCGAGGCTATCTGAGACCAATTGCCGAACTCTGGTTTTTCTGTCGGATAAAAAATTCTTGAGGGCGTTACGCTCTAAATCTGAGAATAAGGTTTGCATCAGCTTTGCAAGAAAGACGCTTTCGCAAATAGTTTCGGTAAGTTTCGATGAGCGATTTTCGGCATCTCTAACGATTTGATTTTTGGCCGCTTCTCCAATCCTGGGTGAAAGCCATAAGTCGACTTTTGATAAATATTTTTTTGAGGCATCTAAGTCAAGGCAATTTGTGTCCGGAAATCCAAAACATCTGCCGTGGTCAATCAATACAAAATCATCATCTCCAAGCAAAATATTTCCGATATTGCGATCTATATTGGCTAATAGAAAATCTATTGCATAGATTGAGTCGAGGTTTTTAAAGCCGCAAATTCGAATTATGGCCGAATTTAGCGCGTCGACACTGTTATTATTAAGAATAAATTTGAGCGAAGGTAAATTTTGATCCTTCGAAGCAAACACGATAGAGCCGTTATTTACATTCGGGGCGTGAGTAGTTGCTAGAATATTAGGCCTCGAAAAAGCAATGAAACTATCTGCTACGGGGCATTGAAGGATTTTTGCCAGCAAATAAAATAAAATTTCGTTTCTAAGTTCATTTATATTGAGATCCTTAATGTAAGATCTAAATATTTCGCCTGTGCCTAATTGTATTTCTCCATAATAGGTATCATTTATTCCCATGTCGGCAGGAATACGAGTGGCGCCTAAAAGAACTTGGGCTAAAGGAATATCTACTACGTTGGGAAAGTCGGCATTTCGTGCGTCAAATGTAGTCATTAGGTCCCACCTTTAATCGTCGTGGAGGTGTTAATACTAATGCATGAAAAAAATAGGATTTTGCCGGCACTCATAATTTCTATCCCATTCTCATTGCAGTTATTCAAACATCAACTCCGACAAACCTAGTTAACTCTAAAGTCATTCCAGCCTAGCACCCGAAACCTGCACCAACCTCTGCCAAAGCGGCGTATCCCGCGCAATCAGCGCATCCAACACCGCCGGAGTCTCGCTCACCACCGTCCCATACCCCAACGGCTTCAGCCGCTCGGCAAACTCCGGCACCGCCGCGATCTGCCGGATCGCCGCGTTCAGCCGAGCCACATGCTCGGGCGCCGTCCCGCCAGGGGCCATCACCGCGTTCCATGTCACCACGCTATGCTGCGCCAGCCCGAGATCGGCGAAATCCGCCATCCCCGGCACCTCCGGCAGGATCGACAGCCGCGGGCCGGAGCTGACGGCGAAGGCCAGCACCTTGCCCGTCGCCACATGCGGCATCAGCGCCGGCATCACGTCGAACATCATGTCGATCGTGCCCGAGAGCATGTCCGTGATGGCCGGTCCGCCGCCGCGATAGGGCACGTGCAGGATCTTGGCGCCCGCGGCCGCGTTGATCGCCTCGATATTGATGTGGCTCGAGGTCCCGGTGCCGCTGCTGCCCATCTTCACTTGGTCGGGATGCGCGCGGCTCCATTGGATGAGCTTGCGGAAATCCGTCCAGCCGTTGCGCCGCGCGGCCTCGGCATTCACCACGCAGAGCAGCGCGCCGTCGGTGATCTGCGAGACGGAGGCGAAGTCCGTGCGCGGATTGAACGGCAGCCGGCTCGTCATGAAGGGGAAGGCGCAGAGGGTGGTGACGCTGAGCAGGCCGATCATGGTCCCGTCCTTGTCGCCCTTGGCCACGGTGTCGGCGCCGATCATCCCGCCCGCGCCGCCGCGATTCTCGATGACAACATTGGTGCCGAGCGCCGGGCCCAGCCGCTCGGCCATGATCCGGGCCAGCAGGTCGACGGCGCCGCCGGGCGGGAAGGGGACCACGAGGCGCACGGGGCGCGACTGCGCACGCAAGGCCGGCGCCGCGAGCGACAGGGCCGCCGCGCCAAAAATTACATCACGTCGCAGGGTCATTGCCCCAGTCTCCCAAACAGAACGTAATGTTGCGTTCAGGAACCCGTTTCGGCAAGACGCTTGCGCGACAGTTCGATGACGTCCAGCGCCGCCTGGGTCAGTTCGTAGCCGGCGAGCTCGGCAGGCACGGCCCAGGCGACGGCGCTGACATCGTCGCCGGCCAGCGCCTCGCCGGCGGCCCAGTGCCCGCAATAGTCGATGATCGTGTAGTGGTAGCGGGCCTTGCCGCCGGCATCGAGCGAGACGGCATCGATCACATCGGCCAGGATCAGCGGCCCGGCCTCCAGCCCCGTCTCCTCCAGCAACTCCCGCCGCGCGGCCTGCTGCGTGGTCTCGCCGAGATGCTGCGCGCCGCCGGGCAGCGACCAGGAGCCGACGCGCGGCGGCTTGCCGCGCTGGACCAGCAGCACCTGCTCGCCGCGAAACAGCACGACGCCGATGCCGACCCAGGGGCGGTCGGGATACTCGCGGTCGTCGGTCATTCGCTGATCATGGCGGGGTGGTCAGGTCTTCCAGCTTCGGGATCATCGCCTTCTCTTTCCAGATGCCGAGCTGGAAGGCCCAGCCGTCCCAGCGCGCCTGGAGCGCCTGCGCTTCCGGCCCGCCCTCGGCGCGCAGCTTGACCCAGAGCACCTGTCCGTCCTGCTGCGGCCAGAGGGTGATGTTCACATCGTCCGTGTAGTGGAAGTGCGACTCGCCGAGCGCCTCGCCCGGGGCGTCGGCTGCAGGGCGGACCTCGATGAAGCTCAGCAGGTCGAAGGCGCGGCCCACCTCGTCCATCGCCACGCGGTCGGGGGTCGGGGCGTTCGCAGGCGCGGCTATTTCCAGCGGCGCATCCACTTCGCCGGCGCGGGCCAGGACCAGCGGCGTCTCGCCGACGCGGGCGATCTCGGCGCGGAGGAGGCGGGCGGGGGCCAGGCTCGCGATGTCGCGGTCGATCCACAGCTGCGGGTCGGCATCGGCGACGATGCGGCCCTCGGCCAGCCAGGCGCGGGGCTCGTTGGGGCGGCGGACATAGATGTTCTCGGGCACGTTGCCCTGGGTGCGGACGCGGCGGCGGCCGAGGATCATCTCGGCGATGACCGCGCCCTGGGCATCCAGCACGCGCAGCAGGGAGGCGGTGCTGCCCTCCGCGCGCGGGTCTTCCACGCCGAGGGCGGCGAGTTGCGCGGGGTTGGAGGTGCGCTCCTCCATCAGCCGAAGTTCGGTGAGGCCGGTGAGCATTTCGCGCACGCGCTCGGGCCGGGCGGGGTAGTTGTGCGCCTCGGCGATGGTCCAGGCGTCGCCGTTGCGGACGAGCGTGGTGGCCTGGTTCGGGCGGATCAGCTCGATCTTCGCCGCCTGGGCGAGGCGCGGGGCGAGGCCGGGGAAGGCGAGGGAGCCCGGGGCGATGGCGCCGGTCGTCTCGCCCGAGGGCTTGAGCAGGACAGCCGCGCCGATGGTGACGACCGCCGCGCCGCCCAGCAGCAGGACTCCGCGACGCCCGATCATGCCCGTGCCGCCGCGCGCCGGCGGTTTCGCAGGATGCCGAGGAACACCGCGAAGACCGTCAGCAGCACCGGCACCAGTGCGATGTTGAAGACGCGCAGCCATAGCTCCAGCGATTCGATGTCGCGCCGGAGGTCGAGCTGCACGGCGCGGAGCTGCCGGCGGGTGTTGGCGATCTCCTCGCGGGCGCGGTCGATCTCCACGCGCTGCTCGGGAGTAATGACGGTCTGCGCCGCGTTGCGCTCACCGGGCTGGGCGGCCGGGCCCTGGCGCAGCTCGCGCAGGCGGCGCTCGGTGGCCGCGAGCCGCTCGGTGAGCTGCTGTTCGCTCTGGCGGAACTGGGCGTCGGCCTGGCGGCGGATATTCTCCACCAGCTCGAAGGGCCGCTGGCCCTCGCCGCGCGAGCGCAGGCTGATCATGGCGTCCGAGCCGGCAAGCGTGTCCATCAGGTTCACCATGAAGCTGCCATTGCCAGAGAACGGCGTGGCGACCTGCTGGCCGAAGAAGTCCTGCACGCGGACCCAGAAGCGGTCTTCCAGAATGTCGGTGTCGTTGGCGACCACGATATTCGCCGGACCCTCGCTCCGGGCGAGGTGGGCCGGGAAATCGGCCGGGCGCTCGACGCCTTCGGCGGCGGCGGGCGGACCGTCGGGGAAGGCGCTGCGGAGGTTGCCGCGGATGCGGGCGGCGATGACGCGGCGCTCGCCGTCGGCGCGGAAGTCGGCCAGCAGGCGCGTGGGCGACGGCTCCGTCCGAACCTTGGCCGCGTCCACGAGCATGGATTGCGCCGAGCTGGTCAGCAGCGGGATGAACTCGATGCCGGAATTCTCCCGCGCGGCGAGGTAGCCGGCGGAGCCTACTGTGACCTGCTCCACCTGGGCGGTCGCGATCTCCTGGCGGTTCACGCTGTCGCCCTGGAGGTTGAACCAGGCGATGTAGTCCACGGCCTGCACACGGTCAGTCGGCGCGGCGCGGACGCGCCAGGCCCCGCGCAGATCCAGCACGACGCGGTCGGACGGCGCCTCGATACCCCAGGCGTCGAGCAGGCGGGGCAGGGAGGAGGCGGTGTTGGTCGGCGGCTGGCCGCCGGGGGCGGGGCGCGTCGCCTGCATCTCGCTATGTGGGTCAATCATCAGGAACAGCTTGCCGCCGCGCATAACGAACTGGTCCACGGCGTATTGCGCGGCCTCGGGCATGTTCTGCGGATGAGCGAGGAGCAGCACCTGCACGTTGGCGGGGATCACCTGCACGTCGAAGGCGATGTCCTGCACGGTGAACTGCTCGCGCAGCTGGCGCATCACCACCTGCGGCTGGGCCAAGGCCGGCTGGCGCATCATCATGGCGCGGGGGTCCCCGTTCAGCGGCAAGGGCGACATGACGCCGATGACGGGCTTGGTCGGGTTGGAGAGCTCGTAGATCAGCCGCGTCAGGTCGGCTTCCAGGAAGCGTTCCCGCTCCGGCTGGAAGAAGGGAATGTTGCGCTCCTCATCGGTCTGATTGGCGGCGGAGAGGCCGAAATAGACCTGCTCGCCGCCCTGATCGACCGGCACGCCCTGCAGGCCGAGGGCGATGGCGCGGTCCTCGATGTCGGAGAAGGGCTCGGGGTCGAAGAACTCGATGCGCAGCTTGCCACCGGATGCCGCGACGTATTCGCGCAGCATCTCGCGCACGCGCTCGGCATAGGCACCGTATTGCGGCACTTCGGTGCCGAGCTTGCGCGAGTAGAAGAGGCGCAGCCGGATCGGATCCTGCAGCCCGCCGATCACCTGACGGGTGCCGGGCGAGAGCGTGTAGAGGTGGTTCTGCGTGAGATCGAGCCGCGCCGCGTTCAGCAGCCGGTCCGACAGGAGGTTCACGCCGACGGCCAGCAGCAGGGCTGCCACGATGCCGAGGGCGGAGAAGGTGAGGCGCCGGTTTCGCATGGCCTCAATCCGCCTTCTTGTGTTCGAGGATCACGGCATTCACGAAGAGCCAGAAGCCGATGAAGCTGGCGAAGAACAGGAAGTCCTTCGCCGCAATGACGCCGCGGGTGAAGCCGCTGAAGCGCTCGGAGACGCTGAGCGAGCGGGCGATCTCCGCCATGATGGGCAGCCGTGCGGACAGGAACTCCGTCACTACCGCCGAGCCCGCGGCGGCGAAGAGGAAGCAGACGGCGACGGCGAGGACGAAGGCGATTACCTGGTTGCGCGTCAGCGCCGAGATGGCGGCGCCGATGGCCAGATATGCGCCCGCCACCAGCAGGCAGCCGAGATAGCCGGTCAGCACCACGCCGTTATCGGGCGTGCCGAGGACGTTGATGGTGATCCACAGCGGGAAGGTCAGTGCCAGGGCCACGGCGCAGAAGGCCCAGGCGGCCAGGAACTTGCCGGCGACGGCCTCCCCGGCGGTGATGGGCAGGGTCAGCAGCAGCTCGATCGTGCCCAGCCGCCGCTCCTCGGCCCAGAGGCGCATGGTCAGCGCGGGGACGAGGAAGAGGAAGAGCCAGGGGATGAAGCTGAAGAAGGGGATGAGGTCGGCCTGCCCGCGGCCGAAGAAGCCGCCAAGGGTGAAGGTCAGCGCACCCGAGAGGACGAGGAAGATGACGATGAAGACGGTGGCGACCGGGGTGGCGAAGTAGGCGGCGAACTCGCGCCGGGCAACGATGAAGGCGGGGTTCATGCGGCTTCCCCGAGGGTGAGCGAGCGGAAGACGTCGTCCATGCTGCGGCCGTCCTTGACCAGTTCGGCCGGGGTGGCGTCGGCCAGGACGCGGCCGTTGGCGATGATGATCGCGCGGGTGCAGACGGCGCTGACCTCTTCAAGAATGTGGGTGGAGATGATGATGGCCTTCTCGGCCGCCATCGCGCGGATCAGCTCGCGCACCTCGTGCTTCTGGTTGGGGTCCAGGCCGTCGGTGGGTTCGTCGAGCACCAGGACCGGGGGGCTGTGCAGCAGCGCCTGGGCCAGGCCGACGCGGCGCTTGAAGCCCTTGGACAAGGTCTCGATCGGCTGCAGGCGGACGCCTTCGAGCTGGGTCATCGCCATCGCGCCGGCCACGCGCGCCTCCGCCTCGGTGCGGGAGAAGCCGCGGATGCGGGCGCAGAAGGTCAGGAAGTCGGAGACGCTCATCTCGGGATAGGTGGGCGCGCCTTCGGGCAGGAAGCCGAGCTGGCGCTTGGCCGCCACCGGCCGGTCCACCACGTCCTCGCCACAGATGCGGGCGGTGCCGGAGGTCGGCAGCATGAAGCCGGCCAGCATCCGCATGGTCGTGGATTTGCCGGCGCCGTTGGGGCCGAGGAAGCCCACGACCTCGCCCCGCGCCACGGAAAAGCTCACGCCGTCGACGGCGGTGAAGCTGCCGAAGCGTTTCGTCAGGCCTTCGATTTCGATGAGTGCTGTCACCCAAAGTCTCCCAGTCCAGCTGCCGGTTTACAAAAGGCGAAGCGTATTTCAAGTCGCGGCGAGTTCATCCGGCGGCCAGGAGCGCCACCGCGTCATGCTTGTCAAACAGCCGCAGAAGCAGCCGCGCCGCAAGCCCGCGGGGGGATTCGAGGTGGGGATCGCGGCTCAACAGCACCTCCGCGTCCTGGTCGGCCATCTCCACGAGGCCCTGCTGGCGCGTGGCCGCGCGGCTCGCGGCGGCCTCGTCCTCGCCGCGCAGGCCCAGGCGGAACTGGACCTGTCCGGCCTGGCGGGTGCCCAGCGCCTCGCCGCCGCCACGCAGGCGAAGGTCCTCCTCGGCGATGACGAAACCGTCCTCGGTATCGCGCAGGATGAGCAATCTTTCACGCTCGCGCTCGGATAGGTGTTCGGAATGCACCAGGAGGCAGGAGGAGGGTTTCACCCCCCGCCCGACCCGGCCGCGCAGCTGGTGCAGGGCCGAGAGGCCGAAGCGTTCCGCCTGCTCGATGAGGATGATGGTCGCCTCCGGCACGTCCACCCCAACCTCGATCACCGTCGTCGCCACAAGGATCTGCGTGAGGCCGGCGGCAAAGTCGAAGAGCGCCTTTTCCCGGATCTCCATGTCGAGTTCGCCATGTGCCAGCCCGACCCGGCCTGGGAACAGTTCCGAGAGCTCCGCGAAGCGGGTCTCGGCGGCGATGCTGTCGTCGTGCTCGCCGCCGGTGATGGCGCGGACCACCCAATAGGCGCGCTCGCCGCGATCCAGGGCGGTGGCCATGCGCGCGATGATCTCGGAAAGCCGCGCGCCGCTGGCGATGCGGGTAGCGATAGGCTGACGTCCCGCGGGCTTTCCCTCGATCCGGCTGACGCTCATCTCGCCCCATTGGGTGAGCTGGAGCGTGCGGGGGATGGGCGTCGCGGTCATGACCAGCATGTCCGCCTGCTCGCCTTTCTTGGCCAGCTCGATGCGCTGGTTCACCCCGAAGCGGTGCTGCTCGTCCACCACGGCAAGGCCGAGATCCCTGAAGGACACGCCCTCCTGAAAGAGCGCGTGGGTGCCGATCGCGATGGGGATGGAGCCGTCGGCGAAGCCCTGCAGCACGCGGCGGCGCTCGGCCCCCTTCACGCTGCCGGCGAGAAGCGCGACCGGGACAGGGCAAAGGCGCTCCAGGGTGCGGAGGTGCTGGCGGGCCAGGATTTCCGTGGGTGCCATGATCGCCGCCTGGGCGCCGGCTTCCACCGCCTGGAGCATCGCCAGCACGGCCACCAGCGTCTTGCCGGAGCCGACATCGCCCTGCAGCAGGCGCAGCATGCGCTTGTCGGACGCGAGATCGGCGCGGATTTCGGCGAGCGCCTGTTCCTGCGAATTCGTTAACGAGAAGGGCAGGGCCGCTTCGATCTTGCGGATGACCTTGCCCTCGGCCTCG
>JAQGHY010000181.1 GCA_028291455.1 Rubritepida sp.
GCGATCCGGATTTCGCGGAACTGCGGGGATCGCTCGCCTTGCCGGAACCCGGACAGGAGGGCGGCGCGCTCGATCTGGGTGGCCATTTCGGGCTGCATCCAGCCTTGCCCAAGCTGCATGCGCTCTATGCCGCCAACCAGGCGATGGTGCTGCACGGGGTTGCCGGCCCCTGGCGCAGCCGCAGCCATTTCGAGGCGCAGGACCTGCTCGAGAGCGGCGCCACGCATCGGCTGGCGGATGGCTGGCTCAACCGCGCCCTGGCGGCCATGCCGGCAGAACCCGGCGGCGCGGCCCGGCGCGGCCTTGCGGTCGGGCTCGACGTGCCGCTGCTGCTGCGCGGCCCCGCCCGCGTCGGCAGCTTCGCCGCCGCCACCCGCGCCCGTCCGGAGACCGAGACCCTGGCGCTGCTGGCACGCTGGCACGGCACGGACCCTTTGCTCGGCCCTGCCTTTGCGGAGGGGCTGCGGGCCCGCGGTTTTTCGGCCGGCGTGCTGGCGGGTCAGGAGCCGGCGCCGCGAGGGACGAACGGCTTCGTCGCCCTGGCAGGTTCCGCCGGGCGGCTGCTCGCCGACCCCCACGGTCCGCGCGTCGCGGCGATGGAGGTGGGCGGCTGGGACACCCATGCCAGCCAGGCGCAGCGCCTCGGAGCCGCGCTGCATGTGCTGGATGACGGGCTGGGCGCGCTGCGGGACGGGTTGGGGGCTGCCTGGCCGCAGACGGCGGTGCTGGTGATGACGGAGTTCGGCCGTACCGTTCGCATCAACGGCACGGCGGGCACGGATCATGGCACGGCCGGTGTCGCCTTCCTGCTGGGCGGCGCGGTGCGAGGCGGCCGGGTGCTGGCGGACTGGCCTGGCCTCGCACCCGCAAGGCTCTTCGAGAACCGCGACCTGGCGCCCACCATGGACCTGCGACGCGTGGCCAAGGGGCTGCTGGCCGGCCATCTCGGCCTCGGTCCCGAGGCGCTGGCGCGGGCCTTTCCGGAGAGCGGCGACGCGACGCCGCTCGGCGGGTTGCTGACTTAGCTGCCCCGGTAGGTCGTGTAGCCGAAGGGCGAGACCAGCAGCGGCACATGGTAATGTGTCTCTTGGCCAAGGCCGAAGCTCAGCGTCACCTCATCCAGGAAAGGCGGATCGGCGAGTTCGACGCCCTCGGCGCGAAAGTAGTCGGCGACGCGGTAGACCAGCTGGTAGCGGCCGGGTTTGTAGCTCGCCTCATCCAGCAGGCCCAGCGCCGCGCGGCCATCGGCCGTGGTGATGCCCTGGGCCAGCAGGACCCGCGCTGCGCCCTCCAGACGGTACAGCGTGTAGCCCATTCCGGCGCCGGGGCGGCCGTGGGCGGTGTCCAGAACATGGGTGGAAAGCCGGTCCATCTCGCGCCTCGATGCTGCAACGCGAGGCTGCCTTGCGAAAGGCGCCGCTGGCAAGCCAGCCTTGATCCGCTATCCGTGGCAACCTAAGCCCCACCGTAGCAGGGGCCTCGATGCTAATGCGGCTCGCGCGTGCCGGCCGATCTGGCGAACCACTGAACATCTAGGGCTGACATCGCGATGACCGACCACCTCTCGCTCCCCAAGAGCCGCATCCGCGCACTCCTGCTGGAGAACATCTCCGACACGGCGGTCGAGCTGCTCGGCCATGACGGCTACACCAACATCGGACGCGAGAAGAAGGCCCTCGAAGGTGCCGCGCTGAACGAGGCGGTGCGCGGCGTGCACATGCTCGGTATCCGCAGCCGCACCACCATCACCGAGGAGGTGCTCAGCCATGCCGACCGGCTGATGAGCATCGGCTGCTTCTGCATCGGCACCAACCAGGTCGACCTGGACGCGGCGCGGCAGCGCGGCATTCCCGTCTTCAACGCGCCCTTCAGCAACACGCGCTCCGTCGCCGAGCTGACGCTGGGCGAGATCGTGATGCTGCTGCGCGGCGTCTTCCCGAAATCCACCTCCGCGCATGCCGGGCAATGGGACAAGTCGGCCGACGGCTATCGGGAGGTGCGCAACCGCACGCTCGGCATCGTGGGCTACGGCAATATCGGCAGCCAGCTCTCGGTGCTGGCCGAGTCCTTCGGCATGCGGGTGATCTACTTCGACACGGCAGCCAAGCTGCCGCACGGCAATGCCAGCCGCTGCGCCACGCTCGACGAGCTGCTGCACTGGTCGGATGTGGTGACGCTGCACCTGCCGGAGACGCCGGCTACGATGAACCTGATGAGCGCCGGCCAGATCGCGAAGATGAAGCAGGGCTCCTTCCTCATCAACAATGCGCGCGGCACGCTGGTCGATGTGGCCGCGATGGCGGCGGCTCTGCGTTCCGGCCATCTGGCGGGCGGCGCCTTTGATGTCTTTCCCGAAGAGCCGAAGCGCAACGGCGAGCCCTTCATCTCCCCGCTGCAGGGCCTGGATAACGTGATCCTCACGCCGCATATTGGCGGCAGCACGGAGGAGGCGCAGTCGCGCATCGGCGAGGAGGTGGCGCGCAAGCTCGCCGACTATTCCGACACGGGCAGCACCGAGGGCGCGGTGAACTTCCCGCAGGTGGCGCTGCCCGCGCGGCCGACCGGCACGCGCTTCATGCATGTGCACCGCAACGCGCCGGGCGTGCTGGGAAACGTCAACCAGATCTTCGCCAAGCGCGGCGTGAACATCGCCGGCCAGTATCTCCAGACGGATGGGGAGATCGGCTATGTCGTTGTGGATGCCGGCGCCACGCGCGACAGCGACGCCATCATCGCCGAGTTGCGCGCCCTGCCCCACACGATCCGGGCGCGGCTGCTGTACGAGCGGGACTGAAGCGCGCGTCTTAGATCCAGCAGCCGGGAGGCTAACGCTCGATCCGCCGGCCTCTGCGGTGCCGCCACCAGTCCTGGATGGGGCCGAGCAGCAGCAAGGGCGAGGCGGCCAGCGTCAGCAATGCGAAGATTGCGGATATCCCCTGCGCACCCGAGGCGAAGGCGGCCACGGTGAGCCCGGCCAGCGCGCCGACCACCACCGCACCCAGCGCGAACAGCCCCAGGATCAGCCGGTGCCGGACGGAGAGCCATTCGGGGGGTGGTGCCATGCCCTCGCGGGGCGCGCCGTCGCGCCCGACTTCGAAGGTTCTGGACGGGTCGAGACCGAAGGGCCTGTCGGATGTCACCGGCACGAATCCGCCACCCGTTTAGGGGGTGCGCCGCACCACGACGCGGGCGGTGGCTTGCGGCGCCATGCCCATGCGGCGCAGGCGCCGGCGGCGCCACCAGAGCGATGCCGTGGCAACCGCCGCCGCAACGGCAACGACCGGCAGCAGCAATCCAATGAAGAAGATGGCCAGCGCCACAAGCAGCAGCCCGCCCGCGGCCACGGCCACGAGAATGGCGAGCCCGCCGGTCCGCGCGAGGATGGCGTTGAGGCCGCTCGATCGCGGTGGTTCCCGGAACTCGCCCTCGGGCGTCATGTCCAGGACCGGGCGACGTTGGGTGTTGTCGATCATGGTAGAGGATGTTGCACCGCGCGCACCGCGCTTCAAGCCCCATCGCTCACGCTGTTTGCCGAGGCGTCGCACCCGGCCTAAATCGGAGGAGACATTAGGAGGCCTCCATGCCGCTGCTCGGCTGTATCGCTGACGACTTCACCGGGGCGACAGACCTCGCCAGTACGCTGGTCCGCCAAGGGATGCGCACGGTCCAGGTGATCGGCGTGCCCAACGGTCCGCTTCCCGAGGCCGATGCCATCGTCATCGCGCTGAAATCCCGCACCATCCCGGCGCGCGAGGCTATCGCGCAGTCGCTGGCCGCCTGCGAGGCGCTGCTGGCCGCGGGCGCGAAGCAGTTCCTGTTTAAATACTGCTCGACCTTCGACAGCACGGACGAGGGCAATATCGGCCCGGTCGCGGAAGCGCTGATCAAGCGGCTCGATGCCGGCTTCGCCGTTGCTTGCCCGGCTTTCCCGACCAATGGCCGCACCATCTTCCAGGGGCACCTCTTCGTCGGCTCCGCGCTGCTGAGCGAGAGCGGCATGGAGAACCATCCGCTGACGCCGATGCGCGATGCCAACCTCATCCGCGTGCTCGGCCGGCAGAGCGAAGGCAGCGTCGGCCTCATCCCCTTCGCCGTGGTCGAGCAGGGCGCCGCTGCCATCCGGCGCGAGGTGACGAAGCTTCGCGAGGCCGGGCGCCGCTTCGCCATCGCCGATGCCATCACCGACGCGCATCTGATGGCGCTCGGCGAAGCTTGCGCCGGCCATGCGCTGATCACCGGCGGCTCGGGCATCGCCATGGGCCTGCCGGAGAACTTTCGCCGCGCCGGGCTGTTGCCGAGCCGGGAGGATGCGGGCGCGCTGCCCGAGGTCGGCGGGTTCGCGGCCGTGCTCGCCGGCTCCTGCTCGCGCGCCACGCTCGGCCAGATCGGCCTTGCACGCGATCAGGTGCCGACGCTGGAGCTGGACGCACTCGCCACACCCGACGCCGCCGCACTGGCGCGCCAGGCGCGCGAGTGGATGGCTGGGAAGCTCGAGGCAGGTCGCCCGGTGGTGATCGCCGCCTCCGCCCCCACCGAGCGCGTGCAAGCCCTCCAGGCGAAGCTGGGGCGCGATGCTGCGGGCGCGCTGGTAGAGGACGCGATGGCCGAGATCGCAGCCGACCTCGTCGCCGCCGGCGTGCGCCGCCTGGTGGTCGCGGGCGGCGAGACCTCGGGCTCGGTGGTTCAGCGCCTCGGCGTACAATCTCTGCGCATCGGCGCCGAGATCGATCCGGGCGTGCCCTGGACGCATGCTAGGCCGGACAGCGCGCCGGAAGGCATGCTGCTGGCGCTCAAGAGCGGCAATTTCGGCGCGCGGGACTTCTTCCTGAAGGCCTTCCGATGAACGAGGAGGAACAGCGTCAGCTTCTCGTCGCGCTCGGCGCTTCGCTCTTCGCGCGCGGCTACAGCGTGGGCAGCGCAGGCAATATCAGCGTCCGCCTGCCCGACGGCTATCTGATGACGCCGACCAACTCCTCGCTCGGCCGGCTCGACGCCGCGCGGATCAGCAAGCTCGATCGCGACTGGAAGCATGTGGGCGGCGACAAGCCGACCAAGGAGGTCTTCCTCCACCGCGCCTTCCTCGATGCGCGCCCCGATGCCGGAGCCGTGGTGCATCTGCACAGCACCTGCGCAACCGCGATCTCCTGCCTTGACGACGCCGTGATCCCGCCGCTCACGCCATACTTCGTGATGCGTGTCGGCCGCACGCTGCCGCTCATTGCCTACTATCGCCCTGGTGATGCCGGGATGGAGCCTGCCATCCACGCGGCGGCCAAGGCGGCCAAGGCCGTGCTGCTCGCCAATCACGGCC
Source organism: Rubritepida sp. (assembly GCA_028291455.1). Taxonomy (GTDB): domain Bacteria; phylum Pseudomonadota; class Alphaproteobacteria; order Acetobacterales; family Acetobacteraceae; genus Roseococcus. Next base: position 5,312 of record JAQGHY010000181.1, read on the forward strand.
CGGTGATATCAGGCGCCACCCTTGCCGATGCGGTGAATGCCGCGGAGGAGTTGGAGGAGGCCGCCAAGCTCGCGCTCATGCTGCGCGGTTTAAACCCACGCCTGCTCACACCACCGCAGGTCGACGACCTGCTTTCAACTTTTGGATGAGGACTTCCATGGACCGCACCGCGCCGACCGACCACCCGATCCTGCCCGCGATTTCCAAGCGCTGGGCGCCCCGCAGCTACCTCGATACGCCGGTCTCCGAAGCCGACCTCCGCACCGTGCTGGAGGCTGCCCGCTGGACCGCCTCGGCCTATAACGAACAGCCGTGGATCTACCTCGTCACGCGCAAGGCCGAGGAGGCCGACGCCTATGCGAAGCTGCTCGCCTGCCTGGTGCCGTTCAACCAAAGCTGGGCGGCCTCCGCGCCCGTGCTGATGCTGGCCTGCGCTCGGCTGAACTCCGCCGGCAACGGCAAGCCCAACGCCTGGGCGCTCTACGACACCGGCCAGGCGAGCAGCGCCATGTCGATCCAGGCGGCGAGCATGGATCTGCACATCCACCAGATGGCGGGCTTCGACGCCGCCGCAGCACGGGAGGCCTTCGGGATTCCTGAGGATGTGATGCCGATCTCGGCAATGGTGCTCGGCTCGCACGGCCCCGCATCGGCGCTGCCGGAGAAGCTGGCGGAGCGCGAGGTTGCACCGCGCTCGCGCAAGGACGCCGGAGAGATCTTCTTCGGCGGCAGCTGGGGCAAAGGGTTCTAAAAGGCC